>NZ_CP085840.1:1864424-2175161 GCF_020715685.1 Dermatobacter hominis | reverse complement strand
GGCGCGCAGCTGGGTGGCGCCGTCGCCGCGGAACGACGAGCCGTGCATCACGGCGAGCGTCGTCGGCTCGAGGGTGGCGAGGCGCTCGAGGGTCGGCACCAGGTCCGGGCCCCGTGACGTCGAGTGGAACACCTCCTCCGTGAGGAGCGCGTCCTCGACGAGATCGGCCTCGACCACCGGGGCGCGCTCGGCCCCGGCCTGGCTCAGCAGGTCGCCGGCGAACAGCGTGCGGGTCGACTCGTCGAACCAGAGACCGCTCTCCCAGTTGTGGGGGACGTGCGGCGTGGGCAGGAAGCGCAGCCGGTGGTGGCCGAGGTCCAGCACCTCGCCGGGGTCGATGGAGCGGGGCGGACGGTCGCAGAGGTCGTTCAGCGAGATGTCGCAGGCCAGCGCCCCGTGGACCACCCGAGCCTCCGGTGCGGCGGCGAGGAACTCGTTCACGGCCCCGGACTCGTCGGCCTCGACGTGGCCGAACGAGATCCAACGGAGCGACGACAGGGGCACGACGCGTGCGACCGCGTCGGCGACGAGCGGGAAGAGGCCACGCATCCCGGTGTGGAACAAGAACGGCTCGTCGTCTCGGATCACGAACTGGTTGAACGTGAAGCCGGTGGGGCCGACCTCGGCGACGCTGGTCGACAGCCGGAACACGTCGGGGGCGATCTCGTTGACGGTGGTCTGCATGGTCGGGCCTCCTGGCTCCTCGGGCCGGCACGGCACCGACCCCACCGCCACCATCGCCCTGGAGCGGGGTTGCCCACATCGGGGATGACCCCCATCTGCACCCCCATTCCTGGGTGGCGGTTCGTGACCGACGTCGCAAGGCCGGTTCAGGCGCCCGGGGTCACGGCGAGCCGGACCGCCAGCGCCGCGGCCTCGGCCCGGCTCCGGACCCCGAGCTTGGAGAGCACTCGACCCACGTGGTGCTCGGCCGTCTTCGGCGAGATGAACAGGCGCTCGGCGATCTGCGCGTTCGTCAGGCCCTCGGCGATGAGCCCGAGCACCTCCTGCTCCCGGGCCGAGAGCGTGGCGGACAGCTCGTCGCGACTCGTCGGTCGGACCCGGCCGGTGTCCCCGAGGTCGCGGAGCAGCGCTGCGGCCCGGTCGCGCACGGGCGCCGCACCGAGGCGCGTCCCGATGGCGAGCGCAGTACGACCGTCGTCGATCGAGCCGGGACCGTCGCCCGCCTCGGTCCGGATCTCCGCCCGGTGGAGGTGCGCCAGGGCGACCGTCAGCGTGAGCTCGCCGGCGTGACGGCTGAGCACGGCGTTCAGCGCGTCGAGCGCCCCGTCGCGGTCCCCGGCGGCACGGCGGACACGGGCCGTGGTGCGATCGGCATGCGTCTGGACCGTTGCCAGGTCGACGTCCCCGGCGAGGGCGACGAGCTCGTCCGCCGTCGCCGCAGCGCCCTCCAGGTCGCCGGCGCGCAGCTGCATCTCGGCGAGGAGGTCGAGCAGCGGTGCCCGGCGGAGCGCGTCGCCGACCATCTCGCCGAGCCCGCGGCGCAGCGTGGCCTGGGCGAGGTCGAGGTCCCCCCGGGCCAGGTGCAGTCGAGCCAGCGGCCGGGAACAGGTCACGTGCTCGCCGAACGGGTCCAGCAGGGCCGCGGCGTCCTCGATCCTGCCCTGGTCGATCCGCAGGTCGGCGAGGTGGGCGATCGCCTGGGGTCGGTGGGAGCGGACCGGGTCGTCCGCCGGGCCGAGCGCGGAGAGCAGCTCCGCCTCGCCCTCCGGCCACCGGCCGGAGGCGCACAGCACCGACCCGTAGGTCACCCGGCAGTGGGTGAACATCACGACGGGCCGGGGCGCCATCGCGCCGTAGAAGGCCTGCACCAGGGCGGTCGCCTCCTCGGCACGGGCGATCTCACCCGCCCGGTCGCAGGCGGTGAGCATCGCGCACAGGCACAGGCCGACCGACACGGGCTCCACCTCGCCCGCCGTGATCATCGCCAGCGCCGCGTCCAGCCTGTCGAAGCCCTCGCGGACGTGGCCACGCGTCACCAGCGCCGTTCCCTGGTCCGAGAGCGCCCGAGCCTCGAGCGTGGTGTCACCGCTCTCGACGGCGATGGCCAACGCCCGTTCGGTCGATGCGAGGAGCTCGTCGGTGTTCAAGCGCTCGCACGCCATCACGGCCAGCTCGAGGTAGCCGTGCTCCACGCACCGGTCGTCGCCCTCGAGGCACCGACGGGCCCGTTCCCGCCAGCCGTTGGCGACCGACGGGTGGCCCTTCACGCCGACCTGCAGCCCGGCGAGCTCGCACGCGACCCGGGCCGCTCGCCGTGACCTGCCTTCCTGCCGGAGCAACCGGAACGATCGTTCCCACTCCCGCTGAGCGTCGTCCCACCGCTCGTCCATGAAGCGGAGACCGCCGAGCAGCGCGCGAGCCGGACCCTCGACGTCGGTGAAGGTCGTCGCGTGCTCGCACGACGCGACCGCCCGGTCGAAGTCGCCCTCGGCCAGCGCGACCTCGGCCGCCTCGAGCAGCTCGCCGCCGTCCATGCACGCCGAGGCTAGGACGCCCGCGCCGCCTCTGGCCGGTGCGACCGCCGTCGGGCTCGCCGAGGGGATCCCCGCGCGCCGCGCTCAGCCGTCGTCGGCGTCCTCGTCCTCGGCGGGCACCGCCTCGCCGGCGGCCTCGTCGCGGTCGGCCCACTCGAGGAGCTCGTCGATCGCGAACACCGCGTCGTCGATCCCCTCGTGGAGGTCGCCGAGCTCGGCGAAGCGCGCCGGCATCGTCGCCATCGTGATGTCGGCCGGTTCGACGTCGTCGACCTCGTCCCAGCGGATCGGCGCCGAGACCGTCGCGGTCGGGACGCCGCGCACGGAGTACGCCGCCGCGATCGTGTGGTCGCGGGCGTTCTGGTTGAAGTCGACGAACACCGAGGCCGGGTCGCGGTCCTTGCGCCACCACGCGGTCGTCACGTCGTCGGGTGCCCGGCGCTCGACCTCGCGGGCGAACGCCAGCGCGGCCCGACGCAGGTCGCCGAAGGGGTGCGTGGGCTCGATGCGCACGTACACGTGCAGCCCGTGCCCGCCCGAGGTCTTCGGCCAGCCGACGGCGCCCAGCTCGTCGAGCACCTCGTGCGCCACGCCCGCGACGCGCCGCACCCGGTCGAACGGGCAGTCCGGCATCGGGTCCAGGTCGATGCGCCACTCGTCGGGTCGCTCGGTGTCGGCGCGGCGGGAGTTCCAGGGGTGGAACTCGACCGTCGACATCTGCACCGCCCAGATCACCTGGGCGAGCTCGGTCACGCACAGCTCGTCGGCGTGCTGGCCGTACCGCGGGAAGTGCAGCCGGACCGTCTCGATCCACGGCGGCGCGCCGTTGGGGATCCGCTTCTGGTGGACCTTCTTCCCGTCGAGCCCCTTCGGGAAGCGGTGGAGCATGCACGGCCGCTCCCGCAACGCCCTCACGATGCCGGGCCCCACGGCGAGGTAGTACTCGACGAGGTCGAGCTTCGTCGCCCCGGTCGCGGGGAAGTACACGCGGTCCGGGTTGGACACCCGCACGGTGCGCTCGCCCACGGTGACCTCGGTCGACGGGGAGGCGGCCATCCGCCGACCGTAGACCGACCACTCCCGAGCTCGGGTCGGCGGACGCCCACATCGGGCCCGAGATGCCCCCGAGCTCCACGTGCCACGCACGGCCGGGCGAGGGGCCGCCCCGGACCGGGCGCAGTAGCCTCCGCCCATGGCACGACCCCGCTTCCGCTACTCGCCCTGGGACGGGACGCAGGTCGGCTTCGAGCTGGACGCGCTCGACGTGATGGAGCAGCTGACCGACGACCTGCTCTACCACGGGGACCTCAACTCGGCCCTGCGCAGGATGATGCAGCAGGGCTTCGAGGACCGGAACGGCGAGCGCATGCAGGGCCTGCGGGAGATGCTCGAGCAGCTCCGCGACCAGCGCCGCGACCTCCTCGACCGCTTCGACCTCGGCGGCGTCTACGAGGACATCGCCAACGAGCTCAACGAGGTCGTGCAGGCCGAGCGCGACCACCTCCAGCAGCAGGTCGACACCGCCCGGGACTCGGGCGACCAGCGCCGGACCGAGCTGACCGAGGAGTCGGCGGCGGGGCGCAACATGGAGCTCGACATGCTGCCGCCCGACCTCGCCGGCAAGGTCAAGGGCCTGGACCAGTACGACTTCTCGTCGCCAGAGGCCGCCGAGCGCTTCGAGCAGCTCAAGGACCGGCTCCGCGAGCAGCTCGTGCAGCAGGCCGTCGACCAGATGTCCGGCGCCATGCAGAACATGACCCCGCAGGACATGTCGCGCATGAAGGACATGCTCGCCGAGCTCAACCAGATGCTCGAGCAGCGGGCCCGCGGCGAGGAACCCGACTTCCAAGGCTTCATGGAGCGCCACGGCGACTTCTTCCCGGAGGACCCGAAGGACCTCGACGAGCTGCTCGAGATCATGGCGCAGCGCATGCAGGCGATGCAGGCGCTGATGAACTCGATGACGCCCGAGCAGCGGGCGCAGCTCCAGGAGCTGTCCGACCAGCTGCTCGAGGACATGGACCTCCGCTGGCAGATGGACCAGCTCGGCCAGAACCTGCGCGACGCCTTCCCCGACATGGACTGGGGCGCCAGCTACCAGTTCCGGGGCGACGACCCGCTCGACATGGCCCAGGCCTCCTCGGTCATGGGCCAGCTCGGCGACCTCGACCAGCTCGAGCAGATGCTGCGGGGCGGCTCCGATCCGGGCGCGCTCCGGGACGTCGACCTCGACCGCGTCCGCCAGCTCCTCGGCGACCAGGCCGCCGCCAGCCTCGAGCGGATGAGCGAGATCACGAAGATGCTCACCGAGGCCGGCCTCGTCGAGCAGCGCGAGGGCCGTCTGGAGCTCACGCCCAAGGGCATGCGACGTCTCGGGCAGAACGCCCTCGCCCAGCTGTTCCGCAAGCTCGACCGGGACCAGCTCGGACGCCACGAGATGGAGCGCAACGGTGCGGGCCACGAGCGCACGTACCAGACGAAGCCCTACGAGTGGGGCGACCCGTTCAACCTCCACATCGAGAAGACGATCCGCAACGCGATCGTGCGCGGCGAGTCCGCGCCGGTGCGACTGCGGCCCGAGGACTTCGAGATCGAGGAGACCGAGACCGTCGTCCGCTCCTCGACCGTCCTCATGCTCGACCTGTCGCTGTCGATGCCGATGCGCGACAACTTCCTGCCGGCCAAGAAGGTCGCGATGGCGCTGCACTCGCTGATCTCGATGCAGTACCCGCGCGACTACCTCGGCATCGTCGGCTTCTCCGAGGTCGCCCGCATCCTCACGGCCGAGCAGCTCCCCGAGGTCAGCTGGGACTTCGTCTACGGCACGAACATGCAGCACGGGTTCCAGCTCGCCCGCCAGCTCCTGGGCCGCCAGTCGGGCACGAAGCAGATCATCATGATCACCGACGGCGAACCGACCGCCCACATCAACTCGTACGGCGAGCCCGAGTTCCACTACCCCCCGATCCGGGAGACCGTGGACGCGACGCTGCTCGAGGTGGCCCGCTGCACCCGCGAGGACATCCGGATCAACACGTTCATGCTGGACCCGGACCGCAGCCTCCAGCGCTTCGTGCAGAAGCTCACCGAGATGAACCGGGGCCGCGCGTTCTACACGACGCCCCAGAACCTCGGTGACTACGTCCTGGTCGACTTCATCGAGCAGAAGCGCGAGCTCCTGCGCGGTCGCCGCTGACGGACGCCGACGGCCGAGGGCCCGCGCGCCCCGCCGTTCCGGGCGAAAACCCCGAAGTTCCGCTTGCGTGCTCGGCGGAAGCCCGTCACTATGTTCAGTTACATCGGTGTAATTACATCGAACGATGGATTGCACCGGCATGACCGATCGCCCGAACCGAGCTGCCCGTCCGGTCGATGACCCGGCGGGACACGCACACCAACGACCACTTCGACCACACGGGTTCGTTCGGACCGGACGACCGGAACGGCGAACCGGAGGGGACCCATGACCGACGCATCTCACGACCGCCCGGAGGAGACCACCTCGACTCCCGACGACGACGCGGCGGTGGAGAGCTGGCAGGCGTTCGCGAACTGCCTGGGTGTCGATCCCGACCTCTTCTTCCCGGAGCGCGGCGCGTCCACCAAGGAGGCCAAGCAGGTCTGCCAGGGCTGCGTCGTCCGTGAGGACTGCCTCGAGTACGCCCTCGCCAACGGTGAGAAGTTCGGGATCTGGGGCGGGCTCAGCGAGCGCGAGCGCCGCCGCATCCGCCGGCAGCGGGCCCTCGCTCGCGCCGCCCAGCAGTCACGCACCGCCTGAGCCGCTGCCAGCGCGCCGCACGTCCGATGGCGCGGCCCGCCCCGTTCAGCGGCGGCCCGTGCGGACCGTGCGCCGATCGGTGACCACGACGTCGCCGGGCACGTCCCACGGACGGCGGGGGAGCAGCGCGGGCTCGACCTGGGCGTCGAACGCGGCGACCACGACGAGCGGACGTCGACGTCGGTCCGCGAGCGCGCGGTCGTAGTACCCCGCGCCGAAGCCGACCCTCGTGCCGTCGAGGTCGACGGCGAGGCAGGGGACGACGACCACGTCGAGGGCCTCCGCCGCCACGTCCGGCCGACCGTCGGCCGGGGGCTCCTCGATGCGGAAGGCCCCGACCACCAGCGTGTCCTCGGGCCGCCACTCGCGGAACGCCATCGACGGCGCGCCGGCCGGCGGGTCGGGGTCGACCACCGGCAACCAGGTGGTCCACCCCCGGCGCCGCAGGTCCTCGGCCGCCGCGCCGAGGTCGAGCTCGCCCGGCAGCGCCCGGCTGAGCGCGACGCGGCCCGAGCCGGTCGGCGCCCGCAGCTCGTCCAGCGCGACGAGCGCCCGGTGGACGGCGGCCGTCGCCACGGCACGCTGCTCCGGGGCCATGGCCGACCGAGCCGATCGTCCCCGCCGCCGGGCCGCGGCGAAGGCATCGGCGGCGTCGGGATCGGACGGAGGGGGCGCGGGCGCCGGAGCCGTCACGTCCCTCGGGGCCTCGGAGACGAAGAGGTCACGGGAATGAGAACACTGCGCGAACGGGTGGCCCCCGATAGGGGGCGCTCGGACCGGAACGGTATGGTGAGTCCATGTTCAGCGGCAACGAATGGCTGATCGTCGTGATCATCGCCCTCGTCATCTTCGGCGGCTCGCAGCTCCCCAAGCTCGCCCGCAACATCGGGTCGGCCCAGAAGGAGTTCAAGAAGGGCCTGGCCGAGGGTGGGGCGGACGACGACGACGACCCCAGTCAGCAGAAGAAGTCCGCCTGACGCGAACGGCCGCCCCGGAGGGCGGCCGCTGCGCGTGGTGGGTTCGGCCCCGCTCAGGCGGGGCCACAGTGGGGGGCAGGGTCTCAGCTCACACCGGCGGGGCGGCGCGCACTGCGCGCCTTGAGGATGCGACGTCGCTCTCGCTCGCTGGTGCCACCCCACACCCCGTGGTCGATCCTGTTGTCCAGGGCGTACTCGAGGCAGTCAGCCTTCATGGGGCAGTCGGCACACACTCGCTTGGCGACCTCGACCCCCACCCCGTCGGACGGGAAGAAGAGGCTCGGGGGCTTGTCGGCGCAGTTGCCCTGCGCCATCCATTCGGTGTCCAGTACCGGATCCATACGGGAAGTCTGACGCCAGGGGACCCCCTTTTGTTCCGGACATCCGTGACCCGCTGAAAGGCTGCTCAGTGCCCCGGGACATGCGTCACAGCACCGGACGACAGCCACCGGCGTCCGCGGCGCATACTCGGAGGATGACGGCGCCGCCCCACGACCCCTCCGGCGCCCCGCCACGGGTGGGGTCCGGTCCGGTCGACCACCCGCCGTCCGGTCCACCGACCGCGACGCCGCTGGGCCCGCCCAGCACGCCGTGGGCGCTCCCCGACGCGCCGCCGGGTGCCACATCGGTCACCCATGCGACGGGACCTGCGGTCGGCGCTGTGCCACCGCCCGGCCCGATCGGGGGCACCGGAGGGTCGGGCCCGCCCGGCGGTCCACCTCCGTACGGTGCCGGACCGCCCACGCTCGGCGGCGGCGCAGCGGCGCCGCACGCGCCGGCGCCTACGCCCCGCTCGACGCGTGGCCACACCCTGCGCACGGTCCTGCTCAGCGCGCTGGTCGGCGCGATCGTCGCCGGGGTGGCGACCACCGCGGCGCTCTGGGACCGCAGCGATGCCGGCCGCGCCGCGCCCGCCCCGGTCGACCCCGGGCGGCCGGCCGTCACGATCGCCGGCGACCCCCTCGAGATCCACGCGCTGCTCCAGAAGGTCCGGCCGTCCGTGGTGTCCATCCACACCGGCGTGCGCGGCGGCGAGGCCGCCGGCTCCGGCATCGTCCTGTCCGAGGACGGGATCGTGCTGACCAACGCCCACGTCGTCGCCGGCGCGCAGACCATCGAGCTCGACTTCGCCGACGGCCGGACCGCCGAGGCTCGGTTGCTCGGGTCGGTGCCGTCGGCCGACGTCGCCGTGCTCCAGGCCGACGGGCTGACGCAGCCGGTGACCCCTGCGGAGCTCGGCAGCTCCGACTCGCTCCAGGTCGGGGACTCGGTCGTGGCGATCGGCAACGCGCTGAACCTCGGCGAGGCGCCGAGCGTGACCACCGGCATCGTCAGCGCGCTCACCCGGTCCATCCAGACGCCCGACGGCGGTTCGCTCGACAACCTCATCCAGACCGACGCCGCCATCAACCCCGGCAACAGCGGCGGGCCCCTCGTCAACGCCAACGGCCAGGTCGTCGGCGTGAACACCGCGATCCTCGCCGATGCCCAGAACATCGGCTTCGCCCTGGCGATCGACGAGATCCGCTCGATCGTCGACGACCTCAAGGCCGGTCGCCCTGCCCAGCAGGTGCGTCCCCTCCTCGGCGTCGAGACCGTCGACGTGAGCTCGATCGACGACGCCATCCGCGACCGCTACGAGGTCACCGCGACGTCGGGCGCCTTCGTGCAATCGGTGAACGCCGGCACCGGCGCCGCGTCGGCCGGCCTCCAGCAGGGCGACGTCATCACCTCGGTCGACGACAAGCGGGTGCGGACCGCCGCCGACGTGGGCGTCGCGGTCCGGGCCAAGGACCCCGGCGACTCCGTCCGCATCGTCTGGCAGCGGGGCGGCACGGAGATGGAGGGCACCGCCACCCTGGGCTCTCGCTGAGGCTCCGACGGCGGCCGGGCCGGCGTTCCCCGACACGGCCACCCACGGGTGCGGCCGGTAGGCTCGGCACCCATGTCCGACACCTACGCCCCCGAGACCGACGAGCCCATCGAGTGGGTGGCCGCCGCCACGATCGTCTACCTCGGCCCGGTCGCCCCGCACTGGGAGATCCGCGGCGACCACGGCGACACGCAGCTCATCGACGACTTCCGCTCCCGCGTCAACGCCCGGCTCATGCTGCTCCCGCCGCACGACCCGCAGTTCAAGCGCAACAAGGAGCGCGTCGCCCGCGACGCCGAGCGCGAGCTCATCGA
Organism: Dermatobacter hominis; assembly: GCF_020715685.1. Classification (GTDB taxonomy): domain Bacteria; phylum Actinomycetota; class Acidimicrobiia; order Acidimicrobiales; family Microtrichaceae; genus Dermatobacter; species Dermatobacter hominis. The sequence goes on along the minus strand of NZ_CP085840.1, from coordinate 2,165,721 downwards.
GCTCACGTGGGACCTCGGCGACGACGACCGCTGATCACGCCCCGGGTCGCAGGCTTGCGGCGCCCGTGCGGCCGATAGCCTGAGGCCATGACGGACCCGGTGGAAGAGCGGTCGCCCTACCTGAACCGGGAGCTGTCCTGGTTGGACTTCAACGCACGCGTGCTGGCGCTCGCGGACGACGCCGCCACGCCCCTGCTCGAGCGGGTCAAGTTCCTCGCGATCTTCAGCCAGAACCTGGACGAGTTCTTCCAGGTCCGCGTCGCCGGCCTCAAGGACCGCGTGGCCGCCGGGGTCACCCGGCGCAGCGCCGACGGCATGAGCGCCGGCGAGCAGCTCGACGCCATCGGCGCCCGGACCGCCGAGCTCGTCGAGCGGGCCGACGAGATCTTCCTGGGTCCGATCTGCACCGCGCTCGCCGAGGAGGGGATCGTCTTCTCGACCTGGGACGAGCTCGACGACGACGACCGCGAGTGGGCCACCGTCGAGTTCCGCAACCGGATCTTCCCGGTCCTGACGCCGCTCGCCGTCGACCCGGGCCACCCGTTCCCGTACATCTCGAGCCTGTCGCTGAACCTCGGCGTGATCGTGCGGGACCCGACCACCGACCAGCGCCGCTTCGCCCGAGTCAAGGTGCCGTCGCTGCTCCCCCGCTTCGTCGTGATGCCCGACGGTGAGCGGTTCGTGCCGCTGGAGCAGGTCATCGCCCACCACCTCGACGAGCTGTTCCCCGGCATGGAGGTGCTCGACCACGTCGCCTTCCGGGTCACGCGCAACGCGGACCTCACGGTCGAGGAGGAGGAGGCCGACGACCTCCTCGCAGCCATCGAGATGGAGCTGCGCCGCCGCCGCTTCGGCAAGGCCGTCCGCCTGCAGGTCGAGGACGACATCTCGGCCGAGGCGCTCGAGCTCATCCGTGACGAGCTGGAGCTCACCGACGACGACGTGACCGCGCACTCGGCCCCGCTCGACCTCGGCGGCCTGTTCGCCGTGGCCGACGTGGACCGGCCCGACCTGAAGTACCCCGAGTTCGTGCCGGTGACGCAGCACCGCCTGGCGTTGACCGAGGACGAGGAGCCGCCCGACATCTTCGCCGTCATGCGCGACGGCGACATCATGGTCCACCACCCCTACGACAGCTTCTCGACCTCCGTCGAGGAGTTCATCCGCCAGGCCGCCCGGGACCCGAAGGTCCTGACCATCAAGCTGACCCTGTACCGCACCTCGGGCGACAGCCCGATCGTCGCCGCGCTGATCAAGGCGGCGGAGATGGGCAAGCAGGTGGTGGCGCTGGTCGAGCTGAAGGCCCGCTTCGACGAGGAGCGCAACATCGAGTGGGCCCGCCGCCTGGAGCAGGCCGGCGTGCACGTCGTGTACGGGCTCGTCGGGCTCAAGACCCACACGAAGACCTGCCTGGTCGTGCGCGACGAGGGCGAGAGCGTCAACCGCTACTGCCACATCGGCACGGGCAACTACAACTCCAAGACGGCGCGCCTCTACGAGGACGTCGGGCTGCTCACCGCCGACCCCGACCTCGGCGCGGACCTCACGCAGCTGTTCAACTACCTGACCGGCTACGCCCGCGACGTCCACTACGCCAAGTTGCTCGTCGCCCCGCACACGCTGCGCAACGGGCTCGTCCGGTTCATCCGCAACGAGCGTTCTGCGGCGCCGGGGACCGGGCACATCATCATGAAGATGAACAGCCTGGTGGACGCCGACATGATCGACGAGCTCTACGCCGCCTCGCAGGACGGCGTGCGGATCGAGCTCATCATCCGCGGCATCTCGTGCATCCGACCCGGTGTGCCCGGGCTGTCGGACAACATCACGGTCCGCTCGATCGTCGGTCGCTACCTCGAGCACTCGCGGATCTACCGCTTCGCGAACGGCAGGGGACCGGGCCAGGAGCTCCACTTCATCGGCTCCGCCGACCTCATGCCCCGCAACCTCGACCGCCGCGTCGAGGCCGTGGTGCCGGTGCGGTCGCCCGAGCTGCGGGTCCGGATGGACGAGGTGCTGGCCGTGACGCTCGCGGACGACACGCTGGCGTGGGAGCAGCACGACGACCGCTGGACCCACGTCCCCCGCAACGGCACCGTCGAGACCCACCTGGAGCAGCAGGAGCACGCCCTCAAGCGGGCCTCGGTCGGGCGTCGGTGACGCGCCCCGGGGTGCGCTGAGGTGGCGAGCCCGGACCGGCCCGTGGTGCGGGCCGCGGGCGGGGTGGTGTGGCGACGCCGAGCGGATGAGGTCGAGGTGCTGGTCGTCCACCGGCCGGCGCCGCGCGACGACTGGTCGCTCCCCAAGGGCAAGCTCGAGCAGGGCGAGCGGCACCGCGAGGCGGCGCTGCGCGAGGTATGGGAGGAGACCGGCCTGCGCTGCACGCTCGGCGAACGGCTCACCGAGGTCCGCTACGACACGCCCAAGGGCGAGGACAAGCGAGTGCGCTGGTGGGCGATGACCGTCGACCGCGACGAGGGGTTCACGCCCAACCGGGAGATCGACGACCGCCGGTGGGTGCCCGTGTCGGAGCTCGACGGGCACCTGACCTGGGACACCGACCGTCGGCTGGTGCGGCTGTTCCTGTCCCGCGACATCACCAGCTGAGCCGAGCCCCGCCGGGGGAGGCGGTCCCGAGTTCACCTCCACGTCACCTGCAGGAACCGCGGAACGATGCGGGTCGAGCGACCGCCGCACCGAACCTTCAGTCGCGGTTCACCTCTCGTTCACCTGGCGCCCGCCTGGCGTCCACCCCGGGTCCCTACGTTGCCGGCAGGTGGCGACGGAGCCGCCAGGTGGCGGACGAGCCACCGATGATCAAGAGACCTCCGAGGAGGCGGTTGCATGTTGCAGAAGGGCCGGTTCGCCTGGCTGATGGCGTTGCTCCTCGCGGTGGGCCTGGTGGCCGCCGCGTGCGGTGACGACAAGGACTCGGACTCGTCGGGTTCCGACGGTTCCACCACCACGACGGAGGCCAAGGGCCCCGCCGCTCCGACCGACGCGGACATCAAGGCCCTCACGGCCAAGGTCTCCGGCGGCGGCGCCAGCTTCCCCGACGCCTTCTACCAGGCGGTCAACTCGGACTTCGACGGCGTCGCCGGCTCCGAGCTCGTGACCTACGCGAAGAGCGGCTCGTCCGACGGCCGCAAGCAGCTGGCGTCCGGCACGCTCGACTTCGCCGGGAGCGACTCGCTCCCCAAGCCCGACGAGAGCTTCCCGTCGCCGGTGCTGTTCTTCCCGACCGTCGCCGCGCCGATCACGGTGAGCTACAACCTCGACGGCGTCGACGAGCTGCAGCTCAGCCCCGACACGGTGGCGAAGATCTTCCAGGCCGAGATCACCACGTGGGACGACCCGGCCATCGAGGCCGACAACCCCGACGCGACCCTGCCGTCGACGAAGATCACGGTCGTCCACCGCTCGGACGGCTCGGGGACGACCAGCAACTTCACCAAGTACCTGAAGTCGGCGGCGCCCGACGTCTGGAAGCTCGATTCGGGTGACACGGTGAACTGGCCGGCCGCGACGCAGGGCGCCGAGAAGAACTCCGGCGTGGCCGCCCTGATCGGCCAGACCGACGGCGCCGTCGGCTACGTCGACCTCGCCGACGCCATCAAGGCCGACCTCACGTTCGCCGCGATCAAGAACGCGGACGGCGAGTACGTCGCCCCGTCGGCGAAGGCGACCGAGTCCGCCGTCGCCAACGCCGAGGTCGCCCCCGACCTCACCTACAACCCCTTGAACGCGCCGGGCGCCGACAGCTACCCGATCACCGCGCCGACCTACCTGCTGGTCACCAAGGTGCAGGCGGACGCCGCCAAGGCCACCACGCTGAAGACGTACCTCCAGTACGTGCTCACGACCGGCCAGGAGCAGGCGCAGAAGCTCGGCTACGTCGGCCTCCCGGAGGACCTCCAGCAGAAGGCGTACGACCAGATCGACCAGATCGGCGGCTGAGTGACGGTCGCGACCGGTCACGGGTGGGATGGAGCCCCTGCCGAGCCCTCCGCCCGTGACCGGGCCGACCACCCTTCCGACGCCAGCCGGACAAAGCTCGTGCCGGCGCACCGTCTCCCTTAACGTCTGTCCGACCCCCGCCTGATCGAGAGCGCATGACCCTCGAACTCGAGACCGATCCCCAGGGTCCGGCCCGCAAGCCGCCCCGGGACGCGCCGGACCTCCGGGTCGATGGCGCCGGCGGCCGCACCGACCGCTTCTTCCGGCGGATCGCCCTCCTCGCTGGGCTGATGGTCCTGCTCATCCTGGTGCTCGTCGCCGTGGTGACCACGAACAAGGCGTGGCCTGCGTTCAGCGAGCTCGGGGCCAGCTACTTCTTCGGCACGGAGTGGGTGCCGTCCGAGGGCAAGTACGGCATCGTCCCCCTCGTCTTCGGCACGGTGCTCGTGTCGGTCCTCGCCATCATCGTCGCGGTCCCCATCAGCGTGGGCATCGCCCTGTTCGTGACCGAGGTGGTGCACCGCCGGGCCCGCGGCGCCGTCACGACGACGATCGACCTCCTGGCCGCCATCCCGTCCGTCGTGTTCGGCCTCTGGGGCTTCTACTACCTGATCCCGCGCTTCCAGTCCGCGTTCAACGCCATCTCCGACGCCGTGGCCGGCATCCCGGTGCTCAGCACGATCTTCGGCCCGTCGACCGGGTCGAGCTATGCATCGGCGGCGCTCGTGCTGGCGCTGATGATCACCCCGATCATCACCGCGGTGACCCGCGAGGTCTTCATGACCGTCCCGGAGAACGACAAGGCCGGTGCGCTGGCGCTCGGGGCGACCCGGTGGGAGATGATCCGCGGCGTCGTGTTCCCGCACTCGACCGGCGGCATGACGGGGGCCGTGATGCTCGGCCTCGGCCGGGCGATGGGCGAGACGGTCGCAGTGGCGCTGCTGATCGGCGCCCGGCCCGACATCACGGCCAACATCTTCGCCGTCGGCGAGACCATGCCGGCCCAGATCTTCCGCAACCTCTCCGAGGCCGACGACCTCTTCCGCGCCGCCCTGATCGGGCTGGGCGTGTGCCTGTTCATCCTGACGATCCTGGTCAACGTGTCCGCCCGGCGCATGGTCGTCGCAGTGGACCGCAGGGTGAAGGGGGCGGCGTGAGCGCGGTCGCCCCTCCCGACGAACCGATCACGCCGGAGCGGATCCGGCGGGAGCTCTCGGGGTCCAACATCTCCCCGGGCCGTCGCGTCCGCAACAAGGTCGCGACCCTCGCGATGGCGATCGCCTTCCTGCTCGCGGCCGGTCCGCTGGTGCTGATGGCGGCCAACGTGTTCAGCCAGGGCCTCCCCGCCGTCATGAACGTCGACTGGTGGACCAAGCCGATCCCGGCCGACGTCGGCCGTGCCGACCTGGCCAACAACGAGAAGCTCGACGACCTCGGCTTCGGCAGCGGGTCCGAGACCGGCGACACCTCCGAGAGCAGCGACGACTCGGTCGTGCTCGGCATGCAGCCGGCCATCGTCGGCACCTTCCTGACCGTGCTGGGTGCGTCCGCCATGGCGATCCCCTTGGGGATCATGGGTGCCGTCTACCTGAACGAGTACGGCAAGAAGAACCGGTTGGCGAGCTTCATCCGCTTCATGACCGACGTGATGACCGGCGTGCCGTCGGTCGTCATGGGCGTGTTCATCTACTCGATCTGGGTGCTGCGCTTCGGTGTGGGCGGCAAGTCGGCGTTCGCGGCGTCGCTCGCGCTCGGCTGCCTGATGCTCCCGATCGTCGTCCGCTCGACCGAGGAGATGCTCCGCCTGGTTCCCGATCCGCTGCGCGAGGCGTCCGCCGCGCTGGGCACGCGGACGTGGAAGACCACCGTCAGCGTGACCCTCCCGGCCGCCTTGCCGGGGATCGTGTCGGGTTGCCTGCTGGCGGTGGCCCGTGCCGCCGGCGAGACCGCCCCGATCGTGTTCACCGTCGGCTTCGTGACCACGACGAACTGGCGGTTCAGCGGTCAGAACACGACGCTGTCCGCCCAGATCTACTCGCAGCTCCAGAACGGCGGCAGCCTCGCCACCGAACTGGCCTGGGGGGCTGCGGTGACCCTGATCGGTATCGTGTTGGTGCTGACCCTCATCGCCCGGTTCGTGGCCCGTCGATACGCCCTCCGCTGACGACGCCCACCGCCGGATCCCCGACCGAACCCGAACGACCGACCCCTACGCACCGGACCACACAGTGCCCGACGAGGAGCAGCCGCCGATGTCACAGGACGCAGTCGCCCCAGCAGAGGGGCTGGTCCCCACCGCCGGGCTGCCCGGCAGCGAGCCGTCGACCGTCGCCCCGACCCCGGTGGTGACCGAGGAGCCGGCGCTCGAGGTCCACGCCGTGGACGAGCCCGCCCCGGCCCCTGTCGTGTTCGACGTCGAGGGCCTGTCGGTCTACTACGGCGCCTACCGCGCCGTCCGTGGCGTCGACATGAGGATCCGCCGCAACGAGATCACCGGCTTCATCGGTCCGTCCGGCTGCGGCAAGACGACCGTCCTCCGTTGCTTCAACCGGATGAACGACCTGATCGAGGGCGCTCGGGTCGAAGGCCGGCTCGACTACCACGGCGTCGGGCTCTACGACCCGGGTGTGAACGCGGTGGAGGTGCGGCGGCGGATCGGGATGGTCTTCCAGAAGCCCAACCCGTTCCCGAAGTCGATCTACGACAACGTCGCGTACGGACCCCGCATCGGCGGGATCAGGAAGAAGTCCGAGCTCGACGACATCGTGGAGCGCTCCCTGCAGCGCGCCGCGCTGTGGGACGAGGTGAAGGACCGGCTCAAGTCGTCGGCGCTCGGCATGTCGGGCGGTCAGCAGCAGCGCCTGTGCATCGCCCGGGCGGTGGCCGTCGACCCCGAGGTCATCCTGATGGACGAGCCCTGCTCCGCCCTGGACCCGATCGCGACGGCGCGCATCGAGGACCTGATGAAGGAGATCAAGACCGACTACACGATCGTGATCGTGACGCACAACATGCAGCAGGCGGCTCGCGTCAGCGATGCCACCGCGTTCTTCTCCACCGAGGTCAACCCGGAGAGCGACGTCCGCACCGGGCTGCTCGTGGAGTTCGACCGCACGGCCACGATCTTCTCCAACCCGAGCGACGAGCGGACGGAGAACTACATCACGGGCCGGTTCGGCTGACCCGCGGATCGGGATCACCGACCACGTCAGCCCGCCGACGCCGACCGAAGGACCACGCATGGATGAGATGCGCATCGAGTTCCACGAGGAGATGGAGTCACTCCGCTCCGACCTCATCCGCCTCGGCGTGATGGTCTGCGAGACCATCGGCCGCGGCACCGCCGCCCTGCTCGACCGCGACCTGCACGCCGCCCAGCTGCTGATCGACGGCGACGACGTCATCGACGACTTCTGCCTCGGCCTGGAGGAGCGCTGCTGCCAGCTGCTCGCGCTCCAGGCCCCGATCGCGGGCGACCTCCGCTTCATCCTCACGACCCTGCGGCTCATCTCCGAGCTCGAGCGGTCGGCCGACCTCATGGTCAACGTGTGCAAGGCGTCCCGACGGATCTACGACGTCGAGTTCGGGCCCCAGCTCCGCGGCCTGATCGAGCACATGGGCGAGGAGGCCGCCTTCCTCGTCCGCGCCGCGATCGACTCCTACGTCGACGCCGACACCTCGCTCGCCGCCGCGCTGGACGACATCGACGACCGCCTCGACGAGCTGCAGACCGCCTACGTGCAGGCCATCTTCACCTCGCACTCGGTCGACAACCTCAACCTCCAGGGTGCGGTGCAGCTCGCGATGATCGGGCGCTACTTCGAGCGCATCGGCGACCACGCCGTGAACATCGGCGAGCGGGTCCAGTACATGGTGACCGGCTGGCTGCCCGAGCACACCGGATCGGCGCGCCACCACCTCCGCACCCAGACGGATCCGAAGCCCGACGACATCGACCCGTCGGCGGCGTTCGACGACTCCGGGTCCTTCGCGCCGGATCCCGGCGACGACGACGGCTGAGGCTGGACGTGGGGCGGAGCAGAACGTGACCGTGCTGGCGGTCCTCCTCGCGCTGGCCGTCGTGGCGACCACGGCCGCCGCGCTGCACTACCGGCGCGTCGCCCTCCGGGCCGTCCCCGTCGCCGACGGCGGCGCGGCCGACACTGCGGACGCCGGCACGGCCGCCGCGGAGGAGCCGAGCCCGCTCGTCGACGAGGACCGGCTGCTGCTCGAGCGGTTCCGCTCGGTGATCGACCAGCTGCAGCGTGCCGTCGTGCTCTGGGACGGCAGCGGCCAGGAGCTGTACCGCAACGCCGCCGCCCGCGCGATGTTCGAGGCCCGCGACGGCCACGTGCTCGTCGCCGCTGCGATCGAGGAGGTCCTCGCCGAGGCGCTCGCCGGCCGCTCCGTGCGGCGCGAGGTCGAGCTCTTCGGACCGCCGGCCGCGTCGTTCGTCGTGATCGCCCGGCCGTTCGGCACCGTGCTCGACGGCCCCGACGGCGACGTCCCGACCGTGGTCGACGGCGCCATGGCGATGGTCGAGGACCGGTCGCTCCAGCGCCGCACCGAGACGGTCCGCCGCGACTTCGTCGCCAACATCTCGCACGAGCTGAAGACACCGATCGGCGCCCTCGGCCTGCTCGCCGAGACGGTGCGCGACGAACCCGATCCGTCGGTGGTCGAACGTCTCGCCGAGCGGATGATCACCGAGGCCGATCGGGTGAGCTGCACGGTCGACGACCTGCTCGAGCTGAGCAGCATCGAGTTCGGCGACGACACGGAGTTCGAGGACCTCGACGTGCGCTCGCTCGTGGGCGAGGCCGAGAGCCGGCTCGGGCCCGCGGCCGACCAGGCGGGCATCAAGATCCGCGTCGACGTGCCGGGCGACCTGGTCCTGCACGGCGACCGCCGCCAGCTCGTCTCGGCGCTGTTCAACCTGCTCGACAACGCCGTGAAGTACTCGCCCGAGGACTCCGAGATCGTGGTCGCGGCGGTGGTCGTCGGCGAGGGCGACATCGACCCCGAGGGCACGGTCCGCCTCACCGTGGGCGACGAGGGCATCGGGGTGCCGCGCCGCGACCTCGACCGGATCTTCGAGCGCTTCTACCGGGTCGACCGGGCGCGCTCGCGGCGGACCGGCGGCACGGGCCTCGGCCTCGCCATCGTCCGACACGTCGCGAGCAACCACGGCGGCGAGGTGCGGGTCGAGTCGACCGAGGGCGTCGGCTCCGAGTTCACGCTGGTCCTGCCCCGACGGGCCGACCGACAGGAGGGTCCATGAGCGCCGCCGGTACCGCGAGCCCCACCGTGCTGGTGGTGGAGGACGAGGAGGCCTTCATTGAAGCGCTCTCCATCGGCCTGCGCCGCGAGGGCTTCGACGTCGAGATCGCTCGCGACGGCGCTGAGGCGATGGACCGCTTCGACGAGCTCGACCCCGACCTGGTCCTGCTCGACGTCATGCTGCCCACGGTGTCGGGGCTCGACGTCTGCCGAGAGATCCGCCAGCGGAGCGAGGTGCCGATCATCATGGTCACGGCCCGCACCTCCGAGATCGACACGGTCGTCGGGCTCGAGGTCGGCGCCGACGACTACGTCACCAAGCCGTACCGGCTGCGCGAGCTGGTCGCGCGGATGCGCGCGGTGCTGCGGCGCCAGCCCCGCGCCGGCGGCGACGCGGTGATGGCGTCCGAGGACGTGCTCGCCATCGACGACGTCGAGCTCGACATGGACCGCCACGAGGTGCGCGTCCGCGGCGAGCAGGTCACCCTGCCGCTCAAGGAGTTCGAGCTCCTGGCGGTGCTGATGGAGAACGCCGGTCGGGTCCTGCCCCGGGCCACCCTGATCGACCGGGTGTGGGGCAGCGACTACGTGGGCGACACCAAGACGCTCGACGTGCACGTGAAGCGGCTGCGCTCCAAGGTGGAGGACGACCCCTCGCACCCGACCCGGATCACGACGATCCGCGGCCTCGGGTACAAGTTCTCCGCCCCGCGCGCCTGAGCGCCGGCCCGCGGGCGGGAGGGTCGGGGGCCACTCGTACCATGGCCCCGTGAGCGACCACGGCGAACCGGTCCGGCTGTCGGAGCCGCGCGTCGACATCCGGTCGCCGTTCGGGCGCCTGGCGCTCACCCACGTGCTGTCGTTGGCGGGCGACGCGCTCGTGGCGATGTCGCTCGCCGGGTCGCTGTTCTTCGACGTCGACCCGTCCGAGGCGCGGTGGAAGATCGGCGCCTACCTGCTCTTCACGATGGCCCCGTTCGCCCTCGTCGGGCCGTTGATCGGCCCGGCCATGGACCGGGCGAAGGGCGGGCACCGCGCCGTGCTGGTCGGCTCGGCGGTCGGGCGCGCCGTCGTGGCGTTCCTGATGATCGGCTCGGTCAGCGGCGACAGCCTCCTGCTGTTCCCGGAGGCCTTCGTCATGCTCGTCCTGGCCAAGACCTACCAGGTGGCCAAGGCGGCGATCGTGCCGACGGTCGTCGACAGCGACGCCGGCCTGGTCGAGGCCAACTCGAAGCTCCAGCTGATCTCGGGGCTCGCCGGCTTCGCGGCGGGCATCCCCGGCGGTCTGCTGCTGCTCGTCATCGGTCCCAGCGCGGTGGTGTTCCTGGCCGCGCTCGCCTTCGGCGCCGCGGTCATCGCCGCCTTGCGCGTCCCGGCCACGACGATCGCCGCCGAGCCCGCGGGCGACCAGGAGAAGGCGGAGCTGCGCAGCGCCGGCGTCCTCAGCGCGGCGTCGGCCATGGGCACCCTCCGGGCGGTCGTCGGCTTCGTCACCTTCCTGCTCGCCTTCGCCCTCCGCGGCGGGGAGAAGGTGGCCGAGCTGGGCACCGGGCTCGGCCGCGTGGCGGGCGCCGTCCCCTCCGGGACGGAGCTGTCGCCCGGCGACGCGATCGCGCCGCCCGGCGGCACCCCGGCCTGGCACTTCGGCGTCATCGTCGCCCTCAGCGTGGCCGGCGGCCTGGTCGGCGCCGCCGTCGCGCCCTTCGTCCGACGGGCGATCCGCGAGGAGCTGCTGCTGCTCGGGTCGCTCGGCCTCGGCGTGGTCGCCGGGCTCAGCGGCGCCCTCATGGCGGGCCTCAGCGGCCAGGCGATGCTGGCCTTCTTCATCGCGATCGCCGCCTCGGCGGGCAAGCAGGCCTTCGACGCGGTCGTGCAGCGCGACGCGCCCGACGCCAACCGCGGCCGCTCGTTCGCCCGGTTCGAGTCCCGGTTCCAGGTGGCGTGGGTGCTGGGCGCCTTCATCCCCGTCGTGGTGCCGCTGCCGACCCGCATCGGCGGCTGGTTCGTCGCGCTGCTCACGCTCGCGGCGGCGGTGTTCTTCGCGATCGGCATGAAGGCCGTGGGCAGAGGAGAGGCCCCGCCGCGGCTCCCCACCGCCCGGCAGGTCGGGCGCCAGGTGCGCACCAAGGTGGAGTCGCGCCGCTCTCGACGATCGGCCACGGCCGACCGGGGCGGCTCGGCTGACGCGGGCGGCGGCGCACCGTCCTGACCGACGACGCTGCCGCGGTCGGCCATGCTGTGGGCATGGTCGGTCGACGGGATCGCCAGGAGCTCGGACGGGACGCCTTCCCGTGGCGCCGTCGTCGCCGGTCGAACGGCCACCGGATCGAGCTGCGGGCCGAGCTCCGCGAGCGGGACGGGGTGAAGCCGCTCGAGCTCTTCTTCGACCTCGTCTTCGTCATCGCCTTCACCCAGTGCACCGCGCTGATGGCCGACGAGCACTCCTGGACCGGGCTGGTCCGAGGGCTCGTGGTGCTGGGCGTCGTGTGGTGGGCGTGGGTGTCCTTCGCCTGGCTGACGAGCCTCGTCGATCCCGAGGAGGGGTCGGTGCGGATCGTCATGTTCCTGGTGATGGCGGCGTTGCTCATCGCGTCGTTCGCGATCCCCGAGGCGTTCGGGGACCGGGCCCTGTGGTTCGCGGCTGCGTACGGCTTCGTGCGGCTCGGCCACGTCAGCCTGTTCCTGCTCGGCACCCACGACGACCCGGACCTGCACCGATGGGTCGTCGGGCTGTCGGTCGTCACCGCCCTCGTCGTCGGGCTGCTGGTGGTGGCCTCGTTCGTCGGGCCGGGTTGGCAGCTCGCGATCTGGTTCCTCGCGCTGGCGATCGACTGCGGCTTCCCGGCCCGCTACGGGGCCGAACGGTGGCGTCTGGTCCCCGGGCACTTCGCCGAACGGCACAACCTCGTGATCATCCTGGCGCTCGGCGAGTCGGTCATCGCGCTCGGGTTCGGCGCCCAGGCCGAGCTCGATGCGTCGGTGGCGACGATCGGCGCGCTCGGCATCGGGCTCGCCGCCGCGCTGTGGTGGATCTACTTCGACATCGTCGCCATCGTCACCGCCCGGCGGCTCGAGCAGGCGCCGGCGGGCCGGGAGCGGAACCGGCTCGCCAGGGACTCGTACTCCTACCTCCACTTCCCGATGGTCGCCGGGATCGTGCTCGCCGCGCTGGCGTTCGAGGGCGCGGTGCTGCACGGCGACGAGCCGTTCGACGCGGTCTCGGCGGTCGCCCTCATGGGTGGCGTCGCCCTCTACCTGCTCGCCCACGTGGTGCTGCGGCTCCGCAACGCCGGGACGGTCAACGTCGAGCGCCTGACGGTGGCCCTGGTGCTGCTGGCGCTCACCCCGATCGCGGTGCGGATCGACGCGCTGTGGACCCTCGTCGCCGTCAACGTGCTGCTGTGGGCGATGATCGCCTTCGAGACGATGTGGGTCTACGACGACAACCGGTTCCTGTTGCGCCACGACCTCGACGCCCACATCCCGAGCCGTGGGGACCGGCCGCCCCGGCGTCCGCGCCGTGGCGTCGACCTCGGCACCGGCGAGGACGGCCCGGGCGATGCCGAGCCCGGTGGCGGGGCGCCGGACATGACACCGGGGACCTGAGCCCCGTCACGCCGTCGTGGCGGCGGGTCACGGCCTGACGACCAGCGCCACGGGGCCGGCCAGCGACGCGGCGGCGGTCGCGGCGGCGTCGTCCTCCATGACCGCGAGCGTCACGGCGTCGCCGTCGACGGCGACCACCGTCGCCGACGTGGCGACCGGCCCGTCCCACGTCGGTGCCGCGACGTCCACCACGTCCCCGCGGCTGGCGAGCCGGGGCAGGTCGCCGGTGCGCACGACCACGGCGACCCGACCCGTCGGCAGCGCCCGCGCAGTGGCGCTGCGCTCCTTCTCGTCGAGGAGCGCCGGGGTCAGCACCGTGCCGGGGGAGAGGCGCACGGCGGCGAGGGCTCCCGCCGGCAGCTCCGCGAGGGCGTCGGTGGGCAGGACCGCCGCCGGACGCCGCTCGGTGGTCAGGTCGGCGGTCGTGACGTCGGCGCCGGCGGCGAGCGGTCGGCGGACGACGAGTGCCGTCGTCGACCCGGTCCACGCCGCCCTCGCCTCGGCGGCCGAGGTCACGGTCCGCTGCACGCCGAGCGCGACGGCGGCGACCACCGCCCACGCCAGCAGCCGGCGACGGCGGGCCCGGCGGTGACCGGCCGACCGGAGGGTGCCGGCCCGGCGCCGCCGGTGCGGTCGGGCGCGGGGCCGCCGGCGGTCGTCGTGGTCCATCGTCGCTCCGGGGCGCGCCCGCCGGGACGGGCGGTGGTGGGGGAAGCGTCGGGGTGCGGCCGTCGGCCGCGGGTCAGACCGGGCGGGCGTCGGCGCCGACGGGGTCGACGGCGAAGAGCACGTCGGCCGGTCGGCCGTCGGCCGGCACCGTGAGCAGCTCGTGGCCGTCCTCGGTGACGAGCACGGTGTGCTCGAACTGGGCGGTCCGCTGGCGGTCGACGGTCGACACGGTCCAGCCGTCGTCCCACATGGCGACCCCGGCCGCCCCGAGGTTGATCATCGGCTCGACGGTGAACGTCATGCCCGGCAGAAGCACGGTGTCGTTGCGGGGGTCGTAGTAGTGCGGGATCTGCAGCGACGTGTGGAACTGGTCGCCGATCCCGTGGCCGATGAACTCCCGCACGATCGAGTAGCCGTGGGGGAGCACCGACTCCTCGATCGCCTTGCCGATGTCGCGGACCCGGGCGCCGGGCCGGACGACCGAGATGCCGGCGTGCATCGCCTCGCGCGTCCGGGCGACCAGCGCGACCGACGCCGGGTCGACGTGGCCGACGAGGAACGTGCAGGACGTGTCGCCGTGGACGCCCTCGATGAACGCCGTCACGTCCACGTTGACGATGTCGCCGTCCTGGAGCCGTCGGGAGTCGGGGATGCCGTGGCAGACGACCTCGTTCACCGAGGTGCACAGCGACTTGGGGAAGCCCCGGTAGTTGAGCGTCGAGGGGTACGAGCCGGCCGCCACCATCGCCTCGTGGCCGATGCGGTCGAGCTCGTCGGTCGTGATCCCGGGCCGGACGTGGCGACCGACCTCGATCAGGGCGTCGGCGGCGACCCGGCCCGCCACACGCATGGCCGCCAGCTCGTCGTCGGTGCGGATGGCGCGGGCCTGCCGGGAGGACGGCGTGCCGGTCAGGGCGTACTCGGGACGGGCGATCCCGGCGGGCACCGTCCGCATGGGCGACACCAGCCCGGCCGTCACCGGCGGCGAGGGCGGAGGGGGGAGGGTGCTCGCTCGCTTCTTGCGCTTTGCCACGGCCCACAGCGTACGCCCCTCGCCCCGGCGGACGTCCGGCGGCCCCACCGGGGACCGCTCCCCCGAGCGGTGTGGGTCGAATTTCTCAACCCCATGGGTCGGATGGTCGATCCGCTGAGCGATGGCACGCCGATCGAACACCCCACCAGCGGCCCGCGGGCACATGGGCATCCGCAGCCGCCTCATGCTCCTGCTGGTCGTCCCCCTCGTGGGCCTGCTCGGGGTCACGGGCTACGCCATGGCCACGGCTGTCCAGCAGTCCCGGGACGCCGCCAAGCTCAGCGGCAACGCCGAGGTCTCCCTCGCCGCGTACGACGTGGTCGACGCCATGCAGGCCGAGCGCCAGGTCCTCGCGGCCGGCCAGCCGACCACCGAGGAGCTGCGCGGCGCGGTCACGTCGTCGAGCGAGCAGCTCCGTGCGCTCGCCGCCCAGCAGGGCGGCGCCCTGAAGGCGATGACCGACCGGGCGCTCGACCGGGTCGAGGCCGCCGGTTCGCTCGCCGTCACCAACACCGGCGGCCTGGTGGCCGTCGACGGCTACTCGCCCGCCATCGCCGACCTGCTCGAGGTGAGCCGCGCCGGGTTCGACCCGCAGGGCGCCATCGACGACGACGCCGCCTCGTCGGCCGACCTGCTCGCCTCGGCCCAGGAGGCCGGCGCCAAGGAGCGCGACCTCGTCCAGGCGCTCGCCCTCCGCGGCTCGCTCGTCCCCGAGGTCTACGCCCAGGTCTCGGAGCTCGCCGCCGCCCAGGACATCCAGTCGACGCAGGCCGCCGCCACGGCGTCGGACGACCTGACCGTCCGCATCGACCGGGTCGGCGACGCGCTGGCCGCCGCCAGCCTCGGTCGTGACTCGCTGTTCTTCGCCGCTGCCGAGGGCGCGACCGTCGACCAGGCCGCCGTCGACCAGTGGATCAGCGGTGCCGACGACCGGGTCGAGGACCTCACCTCGCTGCGGGACTCCGCCGCCGGGCAGGCCGTCGCCGCGGTCGACGACCTCGGCACCTCGAGCCGCCGGGTGCTGCTGCTGGCCGCCGCCGCCCTGATCGCCGTGGTGCTCGTCAGCGCCGTCCTGGTCCGCTCCGCCATCCGCTCCATCGCCCGGCCGCTGCGGGAGCTCGCCACCCAGGCGGAGGAGGTGGCGATGGTCCGCCTCCCCGAGGCGGTGAAGAGCCAGCAGACGGGCTCGCCCGAGACCCACCTGCCGGTCATCCGGGCGACCGGCGCCGCCGAGGTGCAGGAGGTGGCCGGCGCGTTCAACGACGTGCAGGACACCGCCCTCCGCCTGGCCGGCGAGCAGGCCGTGCTCCGCCGCAACCTCGCCGACGCCCTGACCAACCTGGGCCGTCGCAACCAGGCCCTGCTCGGCCGCCAGCTCGACTTCATCTCGTCGCTCGAGCAGCGGGAGACCGACCCCGCCTTCCTGGAGCACCTGTTCAAGCTCGACCACCTGGCGAGCCGCATGCGCCGGAACGCCGAGTCGCTGCTGATCCTCACCGGCTCGGAGACCCCGCGCCGTCGCCGCAAGCCCGCGCCGCTCAGCGAGGTCGTCCGAGCCGCGATGAGCGAGGTCGAGGACTTCGAGCGGGTGCGCCTGGGCCAGCTCGGCGACGCCACGCTGACGGGCCCGGTCGTCATCGACCTCGTCCACATGCTGGCGGAGCTCATCGAGAACGCCCTGCGGTTCTCGCCGCCCGACACGACGGTCGAGATCGACGGCCGGTCGCTCGGCCAGGGCGGCTACCAGCTCGCCGTGATCGACCACGGCGTCGGCATGGCCGACGTCGAGATCGTCGCGGCCAACCAGCGCCTCGCCGGTCTCGACGAGGTCGACGGCATGCCGACCCGCTACCTGGGTCAGTACGTGATCGCGAAGCTGGCGGCCAAGACCGGTGCGCTGGTCCGCCTCCAGCCGACCGCCGGCGGCCGCGGCGTGACCGCGGTGGTGAGCCTGCCCGCCACGGCGACCGTCGGCGGTGCCGACCGCTCGTCGATCGCCCGGCCGCTGCCCGGCACCCGAGCCGCCCGTGACCAGTCGCCCGACCTGTTCGCGCCCGGCGCCGGCCTGACCGCCCAGGTCGTCCAGCCCGAGACGGTCATCGACCCCGGTGCCGACCCGTTCGCCGACGCGCCGCCCTCCCGGGAGGACCTGGTCGGGGACCCGACGGCCACCGGCTCCGAGGACTGGACCTGGATCCCCGACGTGCCCGAGGCCGAGGCCGCGGAGGCGTCGCTCACCGACCGCAACGGCGACGTCCACGGCACCGCCGAGACGTGGACCACGCCGGCCGACGAGTGGTCCGCCGAGCCGGTGGACGACTGGGCCGTGCCGACCGCCGAGCCGACCGGGCCGGTGGCCGAGGCCCACGCCGGTGGCTGGACGACGCCCGACGGCGAGTGGGTCGAGACCACCACGCCGGCTGCCGACGAGTGGACCGCCCCGCCGGTCGACGAGTGGGCGGCGCTGCGGCCCGACGACACCGAGCCGGTCGACGAGTGGGCGACGCTGCGGCCCGACGACACCGAGCCGGTCGACGAGTGGGCGGCGCTGCGGCCCGACGACACCGAGCCGGTCGACGAGTGGGCGGCGCTGCGGCCCGACGACACCGAGCCGGTCGACGACGGGTCGATCATCGACGCCAGCCACCTGATCGACGATCCGGCAGTCGTCGACGAGACGTCCCCGGTCGACGGCACCGGCCTCGACGACCGGGTCCTGCTCGAGGACGGCGCGATCGAGGCGAGCGCGGTCGCCGCCGACGAGGCGACCGCGGCGGCCTCGATCTCCGACGCCGCCTACGAGGCGACGTTCCTGGCCGATCCGGTCGCCGACGTCGATCCCGTGGAGGCTGCCGAGGCGTCGCCCGCACCGGCCTTCTCGGCCGAGGACTTCGCCGCCGGCATCCTGGCCGCCGACGCCTTCGGCGAGGCCCCCGCGGCCGAGCCGCCCCCGCCGCCGGCCGCCATCCCGGACCAGACCTGGGACGCGCAGCCCGATCCGGTCGCGGAGCCCGAGCCCACGTGGACCGAGCCCGCCCCGACGTGGACCGAGCCCGCCCCGGCGTGGCCTGATCAGGGCCGGCCCGAGCCGGCCCGGCCCGAGCCGGTGGCCGAGGCCCCGGCCTGGACGACGCCGACCGCCGAGCCGCAGGCGACGCCGACCTTCGCCCCCGAGGCACCGGCCCAGCCGGTCGCAGCTGCGCCCGAGCCCGCCCCTGCGGGCGGCGGCCTCGGCGGCGGCCTCACCCGACGGGTGCCCGGCGCCTCGCTGCAGGACAGCCCGCTCGGCCAGTCCGCGCCGGAGCCGGCACCGGAGCGGGACCGCTCCGCCGACGGCGTCCGGTCGATGCTCTCCGCCTTCCAGGGCGGTCGCAGCCGGGGCCTCGGTGGCGTGGCCCTCGAGGAGCCGGCGTCGGCGACGACGCTCGGCACCGCAACGTCCCCCGGGTCACCGGAGGCAGCGTCGACGGCCGCCGCCGACGACGCCCACAGCCCGTCTCCGTCCTCGCACTGGGCGGCCGATCACAACGGTGTCGACGAGACGCCGGAACTGGAGGATCCCCGTGATCACTGACGTCAACGAGCAGGTGCAGCAGATCCCCTGGCTGCTGTCGCGCTTCGTCGAGCAGACCCCCGGCGTCAGCGACGCCGTGTGCGTCAGCTCCGACGGACTGCTGATGGCGATGTCGACCGACCTCGACCGGGCCCGCGCCGATCAGTTCGCGGCGATCGCCGCCGGGCTGACCAGCCTGTCGCTCGGCGCCTCGCGCTGCTTCGGCTACGGCGAGGTCGACCAGGTCATGGTCGAGATGAGCACGGGCTTCCTGTTCGTCGCCTCGATCTCGGACGGCAGCTGCCTCGGCATCCTGTCGACGAAGGACGCGGACGTCGGGCTGGTCGGCTACGAGATGACCCTCCTGGTCGAGCGCTTCGGCACCGTCCTCACCCCGCAGGTCCGCGCCGGCCTCCGCAGCGTCCTCGCCGCGGGCTGAGCTCCTCGACCGCGCCCGCACGAGCGACCGACCGATGTCCGCCTGGGATGACCCCACCACCGGTGCACCGCCGCCGGGCGGCGTCGCGCCCGCGGACCCGGATGTCGCCACCGTGGAGGACGACGACGAGGACGGCGAGCTCGTCCGCCCGTTCGTCATCACCGGTGGGCGCACCCGCCACGCCAGCGTCCACCTCCGGGTGGAGGCCCTCGTCGTGGCGACGGGCAGCGCGCACGACCGCCAGCTCCAGTTCGAGCACGCCCAGATCATCGGGATGTGCAACTCGCCGATCTCCGTCGCCGAGGTGGCGGCGCGCGTCGGCATCCCCCTGGGCGTCGCCCAGATCCTGGCCGGCGACCTGGCGGAGGCCGGGCTCGTCCAGATCCACGAAGCACGGCAGGCCGCAACGCCCGCACTCCTCCTGAGGATGATCGATGCAGTACGAGCCCTCTGACCCCAACCGCGCCCCGGCTCCCGGGCCCTCCTCCGGGTTCCCGGCGCCGACGGGCGCACCCCAGCCGGTCAAGATCCTCATCGCCGGTGGCTTCGGGGTGGGCAAGACCACGCTGGTGGGTGCGATCTCCGAGATCGAGCCGCTGACCACGGAGGCGACGATGACGGCGTACTCCGAGGCCGTCGACGACACGTCGAAGATCGACCGGAAGACGTCGACGACGGTGGCGATGGACTTCGGCCGCATCACCATCGACGCGGAGCTGATCCTCTACCTGTTCGGCACCCCCGGCCAGGAGCGCTTCTGGTTCATGTGGGACGACCTCGTCGACGGGGCCCTCGGTGCGGTGGTGCTGCTCGACACCCGGCGCATCCAGGAGTGCTTCGCCGCCGTGGACTTCTTCGAGAGCCGCGGCGTGCCGTTCGTGGCGGTCGTCAACCAGTTCGACGACGCCGGGTCCTACGCCCTCGAGGAGGTGCGGGAGGCGCTGGCGCTGCCGGAGCACGTGCCGCTCGTGCGGGCCGACGCCCGTTCGCGCGAGTCGGTGAAGATGGTGCTCATCGCGCTGCTCGAGCACCTCATGCAGCGCGCCATGGCCGAGCAGCGGGCCGCGCAGCACGCCTGACGGGGTGCGGCCGGCCGGCCGCAGGGCCGGTCAGTCCGACGAGGACGACGAGCTCGTCGACGCCGACGAGCTGCTCGACTCCTTGGAGGGGGAGCTGCTCGACGAGGAGCTGTCACCGGACGAGCCGGACGAGCTCCCGCCGTCGCCGTTCGACGACGACGCCGAGGACTTGGCACGCGAGCCCGAGTCGTTCTTGTAGAACCCGGAGCCCTTGAACGCGATCCCGACGGGGGAGAAGACCTTGCGGAGGTCGCCGCCGCACGACGGGCACTCCGTCAGCGCGTCGTCCGACATCGACTGCTGGATCTCGAAGTCGTGGCCGCAGTCGCGGCATCGGTACTCGTACACGGGCATGGTGGCGTGGATGGTACAGCAGCCCTCGCGGCGCTCCCCAGACGGGACCGGCCGGGGCCGTGGTCGCGCTCAGGAGCGGGGGAGGGCTGGGTCGACCGGCCCAACCGGGGGAATGGGACATCTGCCAGGGTCAGGTCCTGGCAGGCCGGCGGTACCATCGTCGGAGCCCCGATCGTCGGGGATCGCGGATCGAATGCAACCGGGGAGCACACGATGACCCGTGTCACCAAGGCCGTCATCCCGGCGGCCGGTCTGGGAACCAGGTTCCTTCCCGCCACGAAGGCGCAGCCCAAGGAGATGCTGCCCGTGGTGGACAAGCCCGCCATCCAGTACGTGGTGGAGGAGGCGGTCGCCGCCGGCATCGACGACATCCTGATCATCACGGGCCGGAACAAGCGGAGCCTCGAAGACCACTTCGACCGGAACTTCGAGCTGGAGCACCAGCTGCAGTCGAAGGGCAAGACCGGGGACCTGGCCGAGGTCGTGGAGCTGGCCGAGCTGGCCGACATCCACTTCGTGCGCCAGGGCGAGCCGCTCGGCCTGGGCCACGCCGTGTCGGTCGCCCGCAAGCACGTCGGCAACGAGCCGTTCGTGGTGATGCTGGGCGACGACATCATGGACGACCACTCCACGGTGCTCCCCGACATGATCAAGCAGTTCGACCAGGTCGGCTCCTCGATCGTGGCGCTGATGGAGGTCCCCCAGGAGTCGATCTCCGCCTACGGCTGCGCTGCGGTCGACCAGCGCGACGGCGCGCTCTGCCGCATCACCGGCATCGTCGAGAAGCCCGCCGCGGAGGAGGCCCCGTCGAACCTCGCCGTCATGGGCCGCTACCTGTTCACGCCCGACATCTTCGCCGAGCTCGAGCACGTCGAGCCCGGCGTCGGCGGCGAGATCCAGCTCACCGACGCGATCGCCCGTGTGCTCGCCCACGACGACGTCTACGGGTGGGTCTTCGCCGAGGGTCGCTACGACATCGGCAAGAAGATCGACTACCTGCGGGCGACCGTCGAGCTGGCCCTCCAGCGCGAGGACCTCGGCCCCGAGTTCCGGGAGTTCCTGTCCGAGGTCGTCCGGCGCGAGGGCATCGGCTGAGCCTCCGTCCCGTCGTCCTGTGCTGGGATGACGATGTGATCCCGCTCCAGGAGGCCCTCGACCACGTCCTGTCCCGCGTGCCCGCGCAGCCGGCCGCGGCCGTCGAGCTGGCGGACGCGCTCGGGCTGGTGACGGTCGACGACGTCGTCGCCACGGAGCTCGTGCCGGGGTGGGACAACACGGCGCTCGACGGGTACGCGGTGCGGGCAGAGGACGTCGCGACGCCCGATGCGGAGCTCGACGTGGTGGCCACGGTCGCGGCCGGCGACGCGGGCGACCAGCCGATCGGGCCCGGCCAGGCGGTCCGGATCATGACCGGCGCACCGGTGCCGCCCGGCGCCGACGCCATCGCGATGGTCGAGCGCACCCGCTCGCTCGACGACGGCCGGCGGGTGCAGGTCGAGGGCACGATCGCCGAGGGCACCGGCATCCGTCGGGCGGGCGACGACGTGCGCCCGGGCGACGTGGTCGTCCCGGCCGGCACGGTCCTGCGGGTCGCCCACCTCGGCGTGCTGGCGTCGATCGGTGTCGGCACCGTCGACGTGCGCCGCCGCACCCGGGTGGGCGTGCTGTCGACCGGCGACGAGCTCGTCGAGGACGGCGCGCCGCTCGCCCGGGGCCAGGTGCGCGACTCGAACCGCCTCGCCCTGCTGGCGCTGTGCCGGAGCTCGGGGTTCGAGGCCGTGGACCTCGGCCTGGTGCGCGACGACGAGGCGGCCATCGAGGCGACCATCCGCCGGGGCGTGGCGAACTGCGACGCGCTGCTCACGAGCGGCGGGGTGTCGATGGGCGACTTCGACTACGTGAAGGCGGTGCTCGGACGGATCGGCGACATGCGGTGGATGCAGATCGCGATCAAGCCCGCGAAGCCGTTCGCCTTCGGGCTGGTCGACGGGGTGCCGGTCTTCGGCCTGCCGGGCAACCCGGTGAGCTCGCTGGTGAGCTTCGAGCTCCTGGCCCGACCGGGCCTGCTCCACGGCGCCGGTCGGACCGACCTGCACCGCCGCACCGTGCGGGCGGCGGCCGCCGAGGACCTCCGGCGCCGGCCCGACGGCAAGATCCACTTCGTCCGCGTCTCGGTGCGACAGGACGAGGACCTGGGCTTCACGGTCGCCTCGGCCGGCGGCCAGGGCTCGCACCAGATGACGGCGATGGCCGCGGCCGACGGGCTGGCCGTGCTCCCCGATGGCGACGGCGTCGCCGCCGGCGACCCCGTCGACGTGATCCTCCTCCACGACTGACCCCTGCGGAACTGGCTGTCGTTCTCCCGGCCAGGGCCGGCAGAACGACAGCCAGAACGGGGTCCGGGGAGGGAGGGGCCTGGGGCGGCGCTCCCGGAGGGGCGTACGATGCCGGCGTGGACCGTCCGCCCGCCCCCCGCCCCGCCGACGAGCTCGTCGACGGCTTCGGCCGGGTGCACCGCGACCTGCGCATCTCGGTCACGGATCGCTGCGACTTCCGCTGCACGTACTGCATGCCCGAGGAGGGCCTGCCGTCGGTGCCGCGGGACCAGGTGCTCACGTACGAGGAGATCGGTCGGATCGCCCGCGTGCTGGTCGAGAGGTACGGCATCACCTCGATCCGGCTGACCGGCGGCGAGCCGACCGTGCGGGCCCGCCTCAGCGAGCTGGTCGCCCTGCTGGCCCCGCTCGGCACCGACCTGTCGATGACGACCAACGGCGCGTCGCTCGAGCGCCACGCCGCCGACCTCCGGGCCGCCGGGCTCCGACGCATCAACGTGTCGCTCGACTCGCTGCGACCCGAGCGGTTCGCCGAGATGACCCGGCGCGACGCGCTCGACAAGGTCCTGCGCGGCATCGACGCGGCGGTCGCCGCCGGCTTCTCGCCGGTGAAGGTCAACGTCGTGCTCGTCGCCGGGGTCAACGACGACGAGATCCTCGACTTCGCCGAGTTCGGTCGGTCCCGTGGCGTCACCGTCCGCTTCATCGAGTTCATGCCGCTCGACGCCGACGGCCACTGGGACGGCTCCGAGGTCGTCGGGCGGGACCAGGTGCTCGCGGCGCTCTCGCCCGCCCTGCCGCTCGAGCCGGTCGTCCGGGGCCACGAGCCCGCCGAGCGGTACCGCTACCTCGATCGCGAGGCCGGATCCGCGGGCTCCGAGATCGGCATCATCCCCAGCGTGACCACGCCCTTCTGCGACTCCTGCGACCGGATCCGCCTGACCGCCGAGGGCGAGCTGCGGAACTGCCTGTTCTCGGTCGAGGAGACCGATCTGCGCGCCGTGCTGCGGGGCGGCGGGACCGACGCCGAGCTGGCCGAAGCCATCCGGCGCTGCGTCGCGTCGAAGCGGGCCGGCCACGGGATCGGCACGCCGACGTTCATCCGGCCCGGTCGGTCGATGTCGCAGATCGGCGGCTGAGCCGGGGCCACCGCTGCCCGCCCGCACTCGCTCGGGGGTCACGACGGCCTCCTCGGGCCGTCCGGACCGATCGGACGGAAATCCGCAAGGTGTTCCCGCCACGCGCCGACACCCGTCTGCGTGAACCGCATTCACCGGACGGCGACCGTCGTCCTCCTGATCGTCATGGCTGCCGTCGCCGCCGCCTGCGTCCCGCCGCCTCCGCCGCCGGACCCGGCGCCGACGACCGCGCCGACCACCACCGCGGCGCCGACCACCACGACCACCTCGACGTCGACGACCACCACGTCCACGACCACGACGACCACCGCGCCGCCCACGCCGCAGGAGCTGTGCGAGGAGGGCCTGCAGACCTTCGTCGAGGAGGCCGATGCCGGCACCTACACGAGCCCGGCGTACACCGTCTCCTTCACGGGCGTCACGGCGATCGACAACCCCGACTCGTCCTCGTCACCGGGCCACGCCGGTTCGCCGTCGACGCTGACCGTCGGCGTCACCGTCCACGACGAGGACGGCGACCCGGTCGCGCCGTCGCCGTCCCAGCCGCTCGTCGTGAACATCTACGGCGGCGGCACCGGCGCGGTCAGCACGGTCCCGGCACCGCTCGGCTCCAGCACCGACCCCGTGACCATCGAGCTCACCTCGGGCAGCAGCTTCAGGCTCGACTACGACGGTTCGTACGTGGCCGCGCCGCTGACGATCCAGGGCGCGATGCAGCTGGGCGACACCAACGGCTGCACCGGCACCGCCTCGTGGTCGATCGGCGCGACGACCGTGCCGCTGCTCAACACGATCGTCGAGGACGGATCGGCCGAGGCCACCCTCCCGGCGGTGTGCGACGAGTTCGACGAGGCCGACGACGGGACGTGCCCGACGCCGACGATCGAGACGACTGGCGTCCGGCTGCGCGCGGTGTTCGGCTACGCCGAGGGGTGGCCGACCAGCGCCACCGCGCCGCCGGCGGTCAGCCCGCACTCGAGCGACTACCACCCGTTCACCGTGGACACCGGGTCGATCGGCGCCGCCGCGCCGATCGACGAGCTCGGCCCGAACGCGATCGGTCCCGCCGGTCCGGCCTACAAGTACTACGACTCGTCCGGCTACCAGTACATCGGCTTCCTCTACCTGGCCCCGGTCACGATCCGCCACGCCGGTGGCACCGTCAGCACCGTCCCGATCCGGGTCCTCGGCGTCGAGACGAGCGCGTGCGTGCCCGACCACAGCTGCAACAGCGCCCCTGATCCCGAGGTCTTCCACTACCTCGGCGTGGGCTTCGACCGGAACGACCCCTCGCCGTCGGACCTGCTCGCCTCGCCGACCGACAACGCCCTCCTGCAGCTGCAGGCCGCGAGCGGCCACTTCGCTCCGGGCTACATCATCGACGGCACGGGCGTGCAGGTCGGCCTCACGCCGTCGCAGCGCACCGGCTTCGGCACGGCGCCGCTGTCCGCGTCGGGCGTCCCGGGCGACTGGCTGACCGCGTCGGGGTACGCATCGGTCGACACCACGCAGACGACGCCGGCCATCGCGTCGACGATCCTGGTGGACACCGGCATCACCGAGATGTTCTTCGACGCCGGCACCGGCACCGGCATCCCGCACCTCCTGCCCGACAGCGACTGGGTGAACATCCTCCTGCCGACGACGGGGGGCGTGAACGAGCTGACCTACGGCTTCCAGGCCGGCACCGGCCACGTCCCGGCCGCGACGGGCATGAACCCCAGCCGGGTCGACCTCATCCACGTGCAGCCGCCGGGCCAGGTGTTCGTGAACACCGGCCGCTACGTCCTGTTCGAGAACCGCTACCTCTTCGACGCCCGCAAGGGGGTCGTCGGGTTCTCGCCGCAGAGCACGCCTCGCTGAGCTGGGCCCACACCGCTCTGTCACGCCTGGCGGTGCCGATCGGCACCGCCAGGCGTGACGGAGCACCGTGGGCGGTGGCCGCCGTGTTCTCGGGCACCTCCCAGCCGGCCCCGGGGCGGTTCGCAGGTGCGGACGTGATCGTTGGCGCATGCAACCCGCCACCGCCGTCGCCGGGACGTCCGCCGGCGCCGCCCCCTCACCGCCCGGCCTCCGCCGCGTCGAGGTCGACGTGGTCGTCCCCGTCCACGACGAGGCCGCCGGCCTCGCCCGGTCGATCCGGACCCTGCACGCGTACCTGTCGGACCGCTTCCCGCTGAGCTGGACGATCACGATCGCCGACAACGCGTCGACCGACGCGACGCTCGAGGTCGCCCGCCGAATCGCCGCCGAGCTCGGCGGCATCCGCGTGCTGCACCTCGACCGCAAGGGCCGGGGTCGGGCGCTGCGGGCGGCCTGGTCGACGTCGACGGCCGCCGTCGTGGCCTACATGGACGTCGACCTCTCGACCGACCTCGACGCGCTGCTGCCGCTCGTCGCGCCGCTCGTGTCGGGCCATTCCGACGTCGCGATCGGCTCGCGGTTGGCGGGCGGCTCGCAGGTCGTGCGGGGCCCGAGGCGCGAGGTCATCTCCCGCACCTACAACCGGATCGTCCGCACGACGCTCCGCACGTCGTTCAGCGACGCGCAGTGCGGGTTCAAGGCGCTGCGGGCCGACGCGGCGGCCGACCTGCTCCCGCTCGTCGAGGACGACGCCTGGTTCTTCGACACCGAGCTCCTCGCCGTGGCCGAGCACAACGGGTTGAGGATCCACGAGGTCCCGGTCGACTGGATCGACGACCCCGACTCGCGCGTCGACGTGGCGGCCACGGCGCGCGACGACCTGCTCGGGATCGCCCGGCTGCTCGGCCGACTGTCACGCGGCGACGTCGTGATGCCCGACCGCCCCACGGCGCGCGTCGCGCCGCTGGGCCGGGTCGACCAGCTGATCCGCTTCGCCTCGATCGGCATCGTGAGCACGGTCGTCGCCGCGGCGCTGTTCCTGCTGACGGCGCCGACGATCGGCACGGTCGCGGCCAACGCGGTGGCCTTCGCGATCTGCGCCGTGGCCAACGCCGCCGCCAACCGCCGGTTCACGTTCGACCTGCGGGGGCGGTCCGGCCGCTCCCGGCACTTCCTCGGCACGCTGCTGCTCGGCGCCGTCCCGCTCGTCGTCAGCACCGCCGTGCTGGTGCTCCTCGACCTCGCCGGCGCGACCGGCCTGGTGCTCCCGCTGCTCGCGGTGCTCGTCGTCGACGGCTGCACCGCCGCGCTCAAGTTCGTGCTGCTCCGGCGCTGGGTCTACGCGCCCGGGGCCGACCCGATCCCCACGCCCACCGCCCCCCTGGAGGCCCACCGATGACCACGATCGACGACACCGCGGC
Organism: Dermatobacter hominis; assembly: GCF_020715685.1. Lineage (GTDB taxonomy): Bacteria > Actinomycetota > Acidimicrobiia > Acidimicrobiales > Microtrichaceae > Dermatobacter > Dermatobacter hominis. Next base: position 2,138,992 of record NZ_CP085840.1, on the reverse strand, counting down.
GCGCCTCGCAGCGCCGCCGCTGGGCGGGATCCCGGCGCCTCCCGGCCCGGAGGCCGGCGCGCCCCCGACCCCGCCGGCCGACGCCACCGCGGGCCGGCCGTCGCGCTGGCACCGCCTGTGGCGCGGCCGGCCGGCCGACCCGAGCTGGTACCGGCCGCTGCTGTGGGCGCTGCTGGCCGTCACCGCCGTCGCGTACCTCTGGGACCTCGGCGCGTCGGGGTGGGCGAACTCCTACTACTCGGCCGCCGTCCAGGCCGGGTCGCAGAGCTGGAAGGCGTGGTTCTTCGGCTCGTTCGACGCGTCGAACTCGATCACCGTCGACAAGGCGCCCGCTGCGCTGTGGGTCATGGGCCTCTCGGCGCGGGTGTTCGGCGTGAGCGCGTGGTCCATCCTCGTCCCGCAGGCGCTCATGGGCGTCGGCAGCGTGGCCCTGGTCGTGGCCACGGTGAAGCGGTGGTTCCGGCCCGGCGCCGCCCTCCTCGCCGGCCTGGTGTTCGCCGCGACCCCGGTCGCCGCGCTGATGTTCCGGTTCAACAACCCCGACGCGCTGCTCGTCCTGCTGCTCTGCGCCGCGGCCGCGGCGGTCACGCGGGCGATCGAGGGCGGTCGCGCCGGTGCGACCACCGCCGAGGCCGACGCCGACGTGGAGGCCGCGGCCGACGCCGAGGCCGCCGAGGCCGCCGAGGACGTGCGGGCCACGGGCTCGGGCTGGCGCTGGCTCGTGCTGGCCGGCGGCCTCGTGGGCTTCGCCTTCCTCGCCAAGATGCTCCAGGCGTTCGTGGTGCTGCCGGCCTTCGCACTGGCGTACCTGGTCGCGGCGCCGACGACCTTCTGGCGCCGGGTCCGGGACCTGGCCGCCATGGGCGCGGCGACGATCGTCGGCGCCGGCTGGTGGGTGGCGGTCGTCGAGCTCTGGCCGGCGTCGAGCCGGCCCTACATCGGCGGGTCGCAGACGAACAGCGTCCTCGAGCTGGTGTTCGGCTACAACGGCCTCGGCCGGCTGACGGGCGACGAGACCGGGTCGGTCGGCGGTGCCGGCGGTGCCGGTGGTGCCGGTGGGAACTGGGGGCCGACGGGCATCCTGCGGATGTTCAACGAGGCGTTCGGCGGCCAGGCCTCGTGGCTGCTGCCCGCGGCGCTGCTCCTGCTCCTCGCGGGTCTGGTGTGGACCTCGCGCCGACCGCGGACCGACCGGAGCCGCGCCGCGCTGATCCTGTGGGGCGGCTGGCTGGTGATCACCGGCGTCGTGTTCAGCCTCGGCCAGGGGATCATCCACGAGTACTACACGGTCGCCCTGGCGCCGGCGATCGGCGCGGTGGTCGGCATCGGCGCCTCGCTGGCGTGGGACCGTCGCCACTCGCTCGTCACGCGGGTCGTGATGGCCGGCGTGGTCGCGGCCACCGCGGCGTGGACCGCGGCGCTGCTCGGGCGGACGACCGGCTGGAACGCCTGGCTGACCCCGGCGGTCGTCGCGACGTCGGTGGTCGCCGTCGTGCTGCTGCTCCTCGGCGACCGCGTCCGGCGCGGCGCGGTCACCGCGACCGCCGTCGGGGCGCTGCTGGCGGTCGGTGCCGGTCTGGCGGCGCCGATCGCCGCCTCGGCGACGACCATCGCCACCCCGCACTCGGGATCGATCGTGACGGCCGGTCCGGCGATGGGGAGCGGCGGGCCGGGCGGCCTGCGCGGCGGTCCGGGCGGGATGCCGGCCTTCGGTGGCCAGGGCGGGCCTCCCGCCTTCGGTGGCCAGGGCGGGCCTCCCGCCTTCGGTGGCCAGGGCGGACCCCCGGCCTTGGGTGGCCAGGGGGGAACTCCGGTCTTCGGTGGCCAGGGCGGCACGACCACGCAGGGCGCCTCCCCGCCGGCCGGGACGTCCCCGCAGGGGGCCGGCGGTCGCCAGGGCGGCATGGGCGGCCTGCTCGACGCGACCACGCCGACCGACGCGACGGTCGCCGCGCTGCAGGCTGGCGCCTCGGGCTTCGACTGGGTGCTGGCGACCGTCGGGTCGAACAACGCCGCCGGCTACCAGCTCGCCAGCGGCGAGGCCGTCATGGCCATCGGCGGCTTCAACGGCAGCGACCCGTCACCGACGCTCGAGGAGTTCCAGGAGGTCGTCGCCGACGGCCGGGTCCACTGGTTCGTCGCCGGCGGCGTCGGCGGCGGGGCGATGGGCGGCTCGGACGTCGGCGCCGAGATCTCGAGCTGGGTCCGTTCGAACTTCGCCTCGGTCGAGGTCGGCGACGTGACGATGTACGACCTCACCGCCCCGACCTCGTGACGGAGCGGGCGGGTCAGTCCAGGACGAGGTCGGTCACCAGCACGCCGAGGTCGCCGTCGACGATGCCGAGGTCGGTCAGGTGCGGGCCCGGGAGGCACGCCAGGCTCGACGCCATCACCTGCATGAGCGGCTGGCTCAGCGCCCCGGGCGGGAGCCCGACGGCCGCGGCCGCGGCCTCGACGGCGTCCTGCAGCTCGGCGACCTCCTCGCACGGCAGCGGCGAGAGGATGCCCGCGACCGGCAGGGCGATCGAGGCCAGCACCTCGGCCGCTCCTCCCGGCACCGCAGCGGGGACGGCCACGGCGACGCCCCCGCCGTCGGCGATGACGCGGTTGGCCGCGGCGGCCATGGCGTCGGGATCGCGGCCGAACACGACGAGGTTGTGCGTGTCGTGCGAGACGGTGGTGGCGATCGCGCCCGTCCACGGGGCGCCCCAGCCGGTCGCGACCGTGAGCTGCACCTCGGGGTCGATCCGCCCGTGCCGGTGCACGACGGCCTGGAGCAGCGCGGTGTCGGGGAGCTGCACCGCGCCATCGGCGACGGCGACCTCGAGCGACCCCCAGGTGGTCATGATGCGGCCGTCGACGGTGCGCACGGTCACCGTCCCGTCGTCGGTGCTCGGGAGGCGCAGGACGAAGTCGTCGGGGGACAGTGGCTGGAGGTGGAGGGTGTCGAACGGCGCGGTGGCCGCTCCCTCCTCGACGTCGACGACCATCGAGCCGCCCGAGGCGACGAGCCGGCCGTCGGCGTAGACGTCGAGCACCTCCACGTCGGCGAGCGAGCCGATCACGACGAGGTCGGCGCGCCGGCCGGCCGCGACGAGCCCGAGGTCGGGCCGGCCGAGCCGGTACGCGGCGTGGTAGGTCGCGAGGCGGATGGCCCGCACCGGCGGCAGACCGAGGCGGACGAGCATCCGGATCACGCGGTCCAGGCCGCCGTCGCGCAGCAACGTGTTCGCGAACAGGTCGTCGGTGCAGAGGACGAGGTGGGTCGGCAGCTCCGGCAGCTCGGCCAGCTGCGCCACCACCTCGGGCAGGACGGCCGCGACCTCGCCCCGGAGCTCGACGGTCATCCCGGCGTCCAGGCGGGCCATGACGTCGCCCTCGACGAAGATCTCGTGGTCCGAGTCGATGCCGGCCGACAGGTAGGCCTGCAGCTCGGGTCCGCGCAGGCTGGCGGCGTGGCCCGAGACGAGCTTGCCGGACTCGAGCCCGGCGGCGACCACCCCGACCATGCGCTCGTCGGCGCCGAGCACGCCCAGCATGTCCATCACCTCGGCGACGCCGCCGACCTCGGGCCACGACAGCATCGTCGCCACCTCGTCGGGATCGACGTCGTAGCCCGACAGCTCGAGTCCCGGCTGCGGCGGCACGCACGACGGCGCCTGGACGATGTAGCGGACGGGGAGGCCGCGGCTGGCGTCGACCGCGTAGCGCACGCCCTCGACGCCGACCACGTTGGCGAGCTCGTGCGGATCGGCGAACACCGTCGTGGTCCCGCGCGGCGCCACCGCTGCGGCGTAGGGGCCGGGGGTGAGCATCGAGCTCTCGAAGTGGACGTGCATGTCGATGAAGCCGGGCGCCACGTGACGGCCGGTGACGTCGACGACCTCGGCCGCGTCGGTGCGCGACCCGCGCGGGTGCACGCTCGCGACGAGCGGCCCGACCACGCCGACGTCGGCCTCCTTGAGCAGCCCGGTCCCGACGTCCACGACGGTGCCGCCGGTCAGGAGGAGGTCGAAGGGGGCCGTGCCCCGGGCCGCCTGGACGGCTCGGGCGCGGATCTGGGGGTCGACGTGTTCTCGCACGGACCCATCCGACAACGGATGCCGTCGCTCCTGCTGTTACGGCACCGTGAACCGCCGCCCGGGGCCCGAGCGCGGGGGCGGGGCGCGGGTCAGAACCAGGGGTGGCGGTGGTTCTTGCGCTGGTGGGCGAGCACGCCGGCCAGGACCGGCGGCTGGCGGGGCGTGGCGCCGGGCGGCAGGCACGTCGGCAGCGCGGCGATCTCGGTGTCGAGGTTCGGGTACTGGTAGTAGGCGAGCGCAGTCCGGCTGAGCGCCGGGTCCCGGTCGCTGGGCGACGCGACGCGGTGCAGCGCCGCGCTCCACCGGTCGTCGGTCCAGCGGGCCAGCATCTCGCCGGCGCAGACGAGGAGCCGGTCACCCGAGCCGGTCACCTCGACCCACGTCCCGGGCAGCTCGGGGTCGGGCCCATCGGGGGTGTCGTCGTCGGGGTCCGCGATCGACGACATCACGTCGGCGGCCAGCCGCGCCCGCTCGTCGGGCGTCCCGCCGACGTGGACCTGCATGCGCCCGGGCGAGTCGTCGAACGCGAAGATCGACAGCGTCCCGAAGTCGGCGTGGGGTCCCATGCGCGGCATGCGCTCCCGCGCGGTGGCGAACTGCGGCGGGTAGTTCACGCACGCCAGGTACGACGCCTGCCGGTCGAACCGCTCGCGGAACCAGTCCGCCCGCAGACCGAGCGCGATGGCGGCGACCGACAGCAGGCGGTCGCCGAGCTCCTCCATCACGGCGTGGTAGGTCGTCATCGCGGCGCGGAAGCGCCGGGGCCGCCGTGGCCACACGTTCGGCTCGACCAGCTCCGACTGCTCCGGCCCGTAGCCGGCGGCGAGCACGTCCTCGGGTGAGTCGAACCGGCCGGACTCGTAGATCTCCCGGATGAGGATCGGCGGATCGCCGACCTCGCGGGTCGTGTAGCCGTGGAACGGGTTGCCGCTCGGCGACCGCAGCGCCTCCTTGGCGCGGCGGTCGAGCGCGAACAGCTCCTTCGATGCGTCCATCGTCCGCCGGAACAGGTCGGCGGGGATGCCGTGACCGACGAGCTCGAAGGCCCCGACGTCGCGGAGCGCCGCGTCGAGCTGGCGGGCCGCGTCCTGCAGCGCCGCCGCCGTGCCCACGCCGGTCCGCCGACCGAGGTCGACGACGGGCAGCTCCGCTCGGTCGGTGGTTCGGGTCATGGACGGGCGCCATGGTACGGGCGAGGTGGCGTCGATCGCCCGGCGGGGCGCGCCACGAAACACGATCGCAACGGAACCCGTCCTGCCGGAGGCCGCATGCTGGGTCCATGACGACCGCCACCGCTCCTGTCATCCCTCGCCTCGACCTCTCGCTCGCACTCGGTGGCGACCCCGTCGCCCGATCCGCGCTGGCGCGCCAGATCGACGAGGCCTGCCGGGACATCGGCTTCTTCACGATCACGGGGCACGGCATCGACCAGCAGCTCATCGACGACGTGCGCCGGTCGACCGCCGAGTTCTTCGCGCAGCCCGACGAGTACAAGGCCCGGTTCGCGTCGGTCACCGGCAACGAGTTCCGGGGCTGGTCGGTCCGCGACGCCGCCACGACCGCCGACGACGGGGGACGGCCCGTCCGGGTCCGGGAGCAGGTGGAGATGAGCCGGTTCGACTCGCCCGAGGACGTCGCCGCCGCCGGCTACGACGACGAGTGGGTCCGCCGGGCCGAGCCGAACGTGTGGCCGGAGCGGCCGGCCGGGCTGGCCGAGGCGTGGAAGCGCTACCACGAGGCGGTCGACGACCTGGGCATGGCGCTGCTGTCGCTGATGGCCCTCGCCCTCGACCTGCCGGAGGGGCACCTCGAGTCCCGGTTCCGGCGCCATCCGTCCTACCTGGCCTGCAACCTCTACCTGACGCCCGACGCCGAGTTCGAGGGCCACCGGTTCGGGGCGCACACCGACATCGGCTCGCTCACGATCGTCTACCAGGACGACGGACCGGCCGGCATCGAGGTGCTCGACCGGTCGGGCCGGTGGACGCCGATCGACCACGAGCCGGGGGCGTTCATCGTGAACCTCGGCGACCTGATGGCGAAGTGGACCAACGACCGGTGGGTGGCCACCGAGCACCGGGTGCGCAACCCGGAGCCCGGGGAGCAGCGGACCAGGATCTCGATCCCGTACTTCCAGCACCCGGACTTCGACGCCCTCATCGAGTGCCTGCCGGGCTGCAGCGACGAGGACGATCCGCCCCGCTACCCGGCGGTGCTCGCCGGCAACTGGGCGACCCACCGCTTCGACACCTACGAGAAGGTGTGAGCGGGCCGGCCGGGGACCATCAGCGGGTGAGGAGCCGACCGACCGCGCCCATCAGCTCCTCGACCTGCTCGTCGGGGTCGGTCGGGCCCCCGTGCCCGCCGACCAGGCAGTGGCGTGCGTGGTCGTCGAGCAGCCCGAGCGCGACCTTGTCGAGCGCGGCCCGGATGGCGCTGATCTGGGTCAGCACATCGATGCAGTAGCGGTCCTCGTCGACCATGCGCGCCACGCCGCGCACCTGGCCCTCGATCCGGCGGAGCCGGGCCTGCAGCTGGTCCTTGGTGGCGGTGTATCCCCGTTCGGCCATGCCGACAGGGTATCGCGACGTCACTACCCCCTGGGGGTATGAGCGGCGAGCGATATGCTGTCCACATGACGACGACCACCTTCAGCGTCCGGGGCATGACGTGCGGGCACTGCGTCGCCGCCGTGCGCGACGAGCTCGGGCGGATCGACGGCGTGACCGGCGTCGACGTGGACCTCGACTCCGGCGCCGTGGCGCTCACGAGCACCGGTCCGGTCACGGCGGACGCCATCGCCGCGGCGGTCGACGAGGCCGGCTACGCCGTCGCCGGGGTGTGACGCCCGGCGGCTCCCGTGGGGGCCCGAAAAGCTGGAGGAACCGCCCGCTCGTGCCGATCATCCGGACGTGGACCTGACGCGCGCGACCACGGACGGGATCCGGTGATCCCGGCGCCCCTCCCGGACGACGAGTCCCAGCGCCTCGCGGCGCTCGCCGCCCTCGGCATCCTCGACACCGATCCGGAGGAGAGCTTCGACCGGGTCACTCGACTGGCCCAGCGCCTGTTCGACGTCCCGGTCGCGCTCGTGTCGCTGATCGACCGGGACCGCGAGTGGTACAAGTCGAACCAGGGCATGGCCGGAACCGGCTCGGCGGACCGCAGCGCGGCGTTCTGCGCGCACGCCATCCTCTCGAGCGGCCCGACGATCGTCGAGGACGCCCGGCTCGACCCGCGGTTCCACGACCACCCGGCGGTGCTCGACGACCCCGACGTCCGGTTCTACGCCGGCGTCCCGTTGCGCAGCCCGACCGGTCACCCCATGGGCACGCTGTGCGTGATCGACCGGACGCCCCGCACGGTGCCGGCCGAGGACCTCGCCATGCTGGTGGAGCTGGCCGCGATCGTCGAGCACGAGTTCGCGATCCGGCACGAATCGGCCACCGACCGGCTGACCGGTCTCTACAACCGGCGGGCGCTCGACCTCGCCGGACCGGGGCTGGTCGACCTCGCCGACCAGCTCGGTCACCCCCTCACGGTGCTCTTCGTCGACCTGGACGGGATGAAGCCGATCAACGACGGCCACGGCCACGCCGCCGGCGACGTCGCCATCGTCGAGTGCGCCACGGCCCTGCGCCGCGTGCTGCGCCAGGCCGACGTCGTCGCCCGCGTCGGCGGCGACGAGTTCGTGGCGGTCCTCTCGGGCGTCGGTGTCGCCGACGCCGGCAAGGTCGTCACCCGGCTCCAGCGGGCGGCCACCGAGTTCAACGCCGGCTCGGACCACGCGTGGGACCTGTGCATGAGCGTCGGCGTCGCGACGCGCGAGCCCGCCGCCGGGGGCGGCACGGGGGCGACCTTCGAGGAGGTGCTGCGCCGCGCCGACGCCGACATGTACGAGCACAAGCGCTCGTTCCGCTCCGTCCTCGGCTGACGGTCCCGGCCCTGGCGCTGCCCGGCCGCGTCCCGACCGGAGACGCCATCCCGACGGGCCCCGGGGTCAGGGGCTGCTGCGCTCGATCGTTCCGTCCAGCGCGTCCCTGTCACGTCGGCGTCGTCGCACCGTCGTGCGCTTCACCAGCGACGTCGTCGAATCCGCTGGCGGGGCGGGGCCGGCGGCGCCAACGTGTTCGACGTGCCCGACGACTACCTCCACGGTCATCCCGAACCCGTCCTGCGCTCGCACCGCTGGCGCACGGCCGAGAACTCAGCCGGCTACCTCCTCCCGCACCTCGCCGGCGGCGAACGGCTGCTCGACGTCGGCTGCGGTCCCGGGACGATCACCGCCGACCTTGCAGGGCGGGTCGCGTCCGCCGTGGGCGTCGACTCGTCGGCGGACGTGGTGGCCGAGGCGGAGCGCTCCGTGGCGGACCGGCCGGAGGTCGATCGCCCGTCGTTCCGGGTCGCCGACGTCTACGAGCTCCCGTTCGACGACGGCGAGTTCGACGTCGTGCACGCCCATCAGGTCCTCCAGCACCTGACCGACCCGGTGGCCGCGCTGCGCGAGATGGCGCGGGTGGCGCGACCTGGGGGACTGGTGGCGGCCCGCGACTCCGACTACGGCGCCTTCACCTGGGCGCCCGAGGCGCCGGGCGTCTCGCGGTGGCTCGACCGCTACCGCTCGGTCGCCCGGTCGCTGGGGGCCGAGCCCGACGCGGGCCGCCGCCTGCTCGGCTGGTGCCAGGAGGCGGGGCTCGCGGCGGTCACCGCCTCGGCCTCGGTGTGGTGCTTCAGCGGTGACGACCGGGAGTGGTGGGCCGGCGTCTGGAGCGACCGCATCCGGACCGAGCCGCTGCGTGGCCGCCTGCTCGCCGACGGCGCGGACGAGGCCGAGCTCGACGCGATGGTCGCGTCGTGGCAGGGCTGGGCCGCCGCGCCCGACGGCTGGTTCGCCGTCCTCCACGGCGAGGTGCTCGCCCAGGTCTGAGCGAGCGGTCCCCGCCGCGAGCGGCGAGCCGGGAGCGGCAGGCCGGGCCTCAGCGGCCGGGAGCGGGGAGCCGGGCCTCAGCGGCCGGGAGCGGCAGGCCAGGCCTCAGCGGCCGGGAGCGGGGAGCCGGGCCTCAGCGGCCGGGAGCGGGGAGCCGGGCCTCAGCGGCCGGGAGCGGGGAGCCGGGCCTCAGCGGCCGGGAGCGGAGAGGGAGAGTCGGGTGGGAGTGAGGCTCTACACTCGCGCCATGTCCGAACGGGGCCTGACCCATCTCGATCCCCTCGGCCGTGCCCGCATGGTCGACGTCACGCCCAAGGAGCCCACGCACCGTCGGGCGATCGCCAGGGGCCGGGTCAACATGAGCACGGAGACGACGTCGTTGGTCGCCCGCGGCGCCATCAACAAGGGCGACGTGCTGTCGGTGGCCCGGGTGGCGGGGATCCAGGCCGCCAAGCGGGCTTCGGACCTCATCCCGCTGTGCCATCCCGTCCTGGTGGGCGCGGTGCTCGTGAACTTCCGCATCGAGGACACGTTCATCGAGGTGGAGGCCAGCGTCGAGACGGTGGACCGCACCGGCGTCGAGATGGAGGCGCTCACGGCGGTCAACGTCGCGTGCCTGACGATCTACGACATGTGCAAGTCGGTCGACCGGTCCATGGTCATCTCGGACGTCGCCCTGTGGGAGAAGACCGGCGGTCGTTCCGGCGTCTACCGGCGCGACGACGACCTGCTGGCCGACCTCGAGGGCATCTGAGCGGGTCGCCCCGACGGTCGCATGTCGACGCCGCGGGCCGCGATCCCTGTGGTGGCGCGGGATCCGCGAACGACATCGTTGAAGTTCGTCAAGGACTTGTAACAGAAGTCGCGCGACCGTTAGATTTCACCTCGAGTTCTCCTCGTCGTCAGCGGCCACGCGCCGCGAACGTGGAGCCGTACCCGCCAGTCGCACCGTCAGTCGCACCGTCAGCGTCGAAAGGCTCGATCCCCCTCCATGAGCGTCTCCACCCTGGTCCTGCTCGGTCTCGCCGTCGTCTGGGCGATCGTCCTGCTGCCGGAAGCTCTCAAGCGGATCTCGAAGGCCCGCAGCGGGGACAGCATCCGCTCGTTCAACCACCACCTGTCCTCCCTCCAGCGGCCCGCCGCCCCGGGTGGCAGCAACGTGATCGAGCTGCGCTCGCAGCGCCCGATGGGCGGCCGTCCCGCCGCCCGCCCGGCCGTCGGCCCGGCCCCCGTGTCGCCGGCGGTCCGCCGTCGTCGCCAGGAGGTCCTCACGGTCCTCGGCTCGGCCAGCGTCCTCACGCTGCTGTGCTCGGTCGCCTTCGGCGGCCCGTTCCTGCTGCTCTTCCTCCTGAGCGCCGCCCTGCTCGTCACCTACGTCGTGGCGCTGTACCAGGTGACGAACGCACCGGCGACCGCCCGTGACCCGTACGGCATGCCGGCTGCGGCCCCCGTCCGGCGCTCCGACGTGCACGGCGTGCGGGTCAGCCCGGTGAGCGCCCGCAGCGTCGCCAACTGAGCGACCGACGCACGCGGCGGCACCGGTGACGGACCCCGCCGCCCCCGCACCCGACGCCGCGCTCCTGTCCAACGTCGAGGCCGTCCGCGCCTCGCTGGCGGCGGCGAACGACGCCCGTGAGGTCGCACTCCCCGGCTGCCGCGCCGTGATCCGGCTGTGCGGCAGCTCGATCAAGGCCGTGCACCGCCTCCAAGCCGATCGGGCCGCTGGGCTGGTGGCCGATGCCGAGTCGGAGCTCCGTGCCGTCCAGGCCGCGCTGGCCGACCACCCGGAGATCGAGCACGCCGGCTTCCTCCACGACGCCGAGAAGGAGTTCGTCGAGGCCTGCGCCGTGCGGGCCTTCGTCGACGGCGACGCCGTGCCCACCGCCGAGGACCTCCGGGTCGGCGGCCCGGCCTACCTCCGCGGGCTGGCCGAGGCGGCGAGCGAGCTCCGGCGCCACCTGCTCGACCGGCTGCGCGAGGGCGACGTCGCCCGCGCCGAGGAGCTCCTCGGCCTGATGGACGACACGTACGACGCCCTCAGCACCGTCGACTTCCCCGACGCCGTCACGCACGGCCTGCGTCGCACGCTCGACGCCCTCCGGGCCGTGCTCGAGCGCAGCCGCGGCGATCTCACGAGCGCCGTGCTGCAGCTGCGGCTGCAGCGGTCGATCGAGTCCGGTCCCTCCTGACGGCGAGCGCCGGTCCGCCCCGCGCCGGCACGTCCCGAGCCCGTCCGTTCGTCTGGGGCACGGCGCGCGGTGCCGCTACACTGCGAGGCCCTGCGGGGGTGTAGCTCAGCTGGCTAGAGCGCCTCGGTCGCATCGAGGAGGTCGTGGGTTCGACTCCCATCACCTCCACCGCAACGCACGGGAGCCCCGACCTCGGTCGGGGCTCCGGCGCGTCGGGGCGGGTCCCGACCACCGGGATCCGGTCCGCCGGCGCCCGGGCGGGCGCCGGCGGCGGTCGGGCAGACTGCCGGCCGGGGACGACCGACCGTGGGGGGATCATGGCGACGTTCGGCAAGGTGCTGGTGGCGCTCGCGCTCGTGGTGGCGGCGGGCTGCGCAGGCGACGACGGCGGCGGCACCGCGGAGCCGGCGGACGGGCCCACGACCACGCAGCGGGCGCGGCCCGAGGGACCGGCGGCCGACCTGTCGACCGAGCTCACGGGCGGGGCCGGCACGAACGTCGCGTCGGCGTCGCCGCCCGACGCCGTGCTCGACGCCGCGGGCTATGAGCAGCGCGAGTACGAGGCGGCCGGCACCGCGACCGCGTACGCGCCCGAGGGCGAGCTCGGGCCCGACGGCCGCTGGACGGTCCGGCCCGACCGGGAGGCGGACTACCGGACGCGGATCATCGTGCGGCGGCCGGTCGACCCCGCCGACTCGAGCGGCGTGGTCGTGGCCGAGTGGCTGAACGTCAGCGGCGGCCTCGACGCCGATCCCGACTGGCAGATGCTGCACGAGGACATCACGCGCAACGGCGACACCTGGGTCGGCGTGTCGGCGCAGGTGATCGGCATCGAGGGCGGCCCGGTGCGCGTGACGACCCCCGACTCCGAGGCGGCCGGCGCCGGCCGTGGCATCAAGGCCATCGACCCGGAGCGCTACGGCGACCTCGTCCACCCCGGCGACGACTTCGGCTACGACATCTTCACGCAGGTCGCCCGAGGCCTGGCCGCCGGCGGCGAGCCCCTCGGAGGTGAGCGGCCGGAGCTGCTGCTGGCGGTGGGCGAGTCGCAGTCCGCCTTCGCCATGGTCACCTACATCAACGCCGTGCAGCCCCTGGCCCAGGTGTTCGACGGCTTCCTGGTGCACAGCCGGGGCGGCCCCGGCCTGCCGCTCGTCACGTCGGGGCAGGCGGCCGACATCGCGAGCGCGCTCGGCGGCGCGGGCACGCTGCTGCGGACGGACCTCGGCGTGCCGGTCATCGACGTGCAGAGCGAGACCGACGTGAGCGGCCTGTTCGCCTCGGCCGAGGTCCGCCAGGACGACACCGACACGTTCCGGCTGTGGGAGATGGCCGGGACCGCCCACGCCGACACGCGGCTGGTCGGCGACCGCTCCGACTCGCTCGGCTGCGGCTCGATCAACGCCGGACCGATGCACCTGATCACCAAGGCGGCCTACCGCTGGCTGGTCGAGTGGGCGGCGGGCGGCGCCGCGCCGCCGGTCGCGCCGAGGCTCGAGCTCGTGGCGGGGGCGGCGGAGCCCACGCTGGCCCGGGACGCCGACGGCATCGTGCGGGGCGGCATCCGCACCCCGCTGGTCGACGTCCCCGTCGACGTCCTGTCCGGCGCGCCGGGAGCGAACCCCGACGTGGTGTGCCTGCTGTCGGGGCAGACCACGCCGCTCCCGCCCGAGGCGCTGTCGGCTCGCTACTCCGACGCCGACGACTACACGACCCGCTACGAGGCGGCGGCCGACGACGCCGTCGAGGCCGGCTTCGTGCTCGCCGAGGACCGCGCGGCGCTGCTCGACGCCGCCCGACCCGACCGCGTCGGCTGAGCGCCGACCGGGCGACGGGCCGCCGCGCGACGGCGCCGGACCGGGAACGGGTTCGCTCGCCACGCATCTAGGCTGGCTCCGGTCCGGGTATCGCCATGGTGGCGCTCGCCCGGATCGTGCACGAAAGGACGGCGATGAGCTCGGAGCAACTCCACGAGGACAGGGACAAGCTGCGTCCGTCCACGATCAACCGCCACCGGGCGATCGTGTCGATCATGGAGGAGCTCGAGGCGATCGACTGGTACGACCAGCGGGTCGACGCGACCGACGACCCCGAGCTCGCGGCCATCCTCGCCCACAACCGGGACGAGGAGAAGGAGCACGCCGCCATGACCCTGGAGTGGTTGCGCCGCAACGACCCCGTGCTCGACAAGCACCTGCGGACCTACCTCTTCACCACCGGCTCGGTGCTGGCCATCGAGCACGAGGCCGAGCACGGCCGCGGATCCGGAGACGGTGACGACGACGACGCCACGACGTCCGAGGGCTCCCTGGCCATCGGCGACCTCAAGGGAGAAGCGTGATGAACCACCTGCTGCGCGAGAAGGCCCCGATCACCGAGGCCGCGTGGGCCCAGATCGACGAAGAGGCCACGAGTGCGCTGAAGGAGGTGCTCGCCGGGCGGCGCCTGCTCGACGTGGCCGGCCCGAAGGGGTGGAAGCACAGCGCCGAGCCGACCGGCCGCACCCGCCACGTCGGCGTGGTCGTCGGTGACGTCGACGCCCGTCTCCGTGACGTCCGGCCCATGGTCGAGCTGAAGGTCCCGTTCGCGGTGGCCCGCGCCGAGCTCGACGCGATCGACCGGGGCGCCTGCGACGCCGACCTCGACGCCGTCCGGCTCGCGGCCCGGGACGCGGCGGTCGCCGAGGACCGCTCCATCTTCCACGGCTTCTCCGCGGGAGGCATCGAGGGCATCGTCGCCGAGACGCCCAACGAGCCGGTGGTCATCGAGGACGACTACGACCGCTACCCGTCCTTCGTGGCCCAGGCCGTCGCCCGCCTGAAGCTCGGGGGCGTCACCGGCCCGTACGCGATCGCCCTCGGCCCGCGCTGCTACACCGGCGTCGTCGAGCAGTCCGAGATGGGCGGCTACCCGGTCCTCGAGCACCTCCGCCTGATCCTGGGCGGCCCGGTGGTGTTCGCCCCCGGCGTCAACGGCGCCGTGGTCATGAGCCTCCGGGGCGGTGACGCCGAGATCGTCATCGGCCAGGACTTCTCCATCGGGTACACCGATCACGACAGCGAGGTCGTGCGGCTGTACCTGCAGGAGAGCTTCACGCTGAACCTGTGCGCGCCGGAGGCCTTCGTCCACCTCCGCTACGAGGACTGATCGGCCCGGATCGGGCTCAGCCGAGCACCGCGCCGCTGCGGTTGATCGCGGCGGCGTCGGTGCCGAGGTAGGACGCCACGACCGCCGGGTGCTCGAGCACCTCGGCGGGCGCGCCGTCGACGACCACCGAACCGAGCTCCATGGCGACCAGCCGGTCGCACAGGCCGGACAGGAGCGGCATGTCGTGCTCGATGACGAGCATGGCCGCGCCCGTGTGGTCGCGGATGCGCCGCAGGAGCGGGCCGAGCGCCTCGGTCTCGCGCTGGGCCACGCCGGCCGACGGCTCGTCGAGCAGCATCAGCACCGGATCCTCGGCCAGCAGGCAGCCGAGCTCGACGATCCGCCGAGTGCCGGTCGACAGCACCGACGTCGGCGTGTGGGCGTAGCGCTCGAGCCCGAGCATCCTCGTCAGCTCCCGGACCCGCGCCATCGTGTCGTCCTCGGCGAGGTACGACGCCGGCTGGCGGGTGGCGTCGGCGACCATCGACCGGCTCCCGACGCCGCGCTCGCACGCCACCGCCAGGGTCTCGGTCACGGTGAGCGACGGGAACAGCCGGGCCTCCTGGAACGTGCGGCCCATGCCACTGCGGGCCCGCTCGGCCGGCGTCCAGGCGGTGACGTCCACGCCGCGGAACACGATCTCGCCGCCGTCGCGGTCGTCGGCGTCGATGCGGTGGAACCCCGACACGCAGTCCATGAGGGTCGTCTTGCCCGCGCCGTTCTGGCCGATGAGGCCGACGATCTCTCCGGCGTGGACGGTCAGGTCGACGTGGCTGAGCGCCTGCACGCCGCCGAACCGCTTGGTGACGTCGCGGCAGCGCAGGACGGTCGGGCGCTCCGCCGGATCGTCCTCGGCGTCGGCGTCCGCCGGGGCGCCGAGGGGCCCGGGCCCGTCGAGGGCGGTCAGGTCGATCGCGGCGAGCACCTCGTCGGCCGGATCCGACGGGCTGTCGGCGGCGCCCTCGGCGGCGCCCGCGCCCTCGATGAACACCGACCGGAGGAGGTCGGGCCGCTCGAGCAGCTCGCGCGTCGGGCCCTCGAAGCGCACCGTGCCCTTCTCCATGAACACCGCCCGCTCGGCGAGCGTCAGCGCGACGTTGACCGACTGCTCGACCACGACGATCGTCATGCCGCCCTCGTTGAGCGTGCGCACGACGTCGCACAGGGCGGCGACGATCAGCGGTGACAGGCCGAGCGACAGCTCGTCGATGAGCAGCACGCGTGGTCGGAGCAGGAGCGTCATCGCCAGCGCGAGCTGCTGCTGCTCGCCGCCGGACAGGTCACCGGCGAGCTGGGTGCGCCGCTCCTCGAGGATGGGGAAGAGCCGGTGCACCTCGGCCATGTCCTCGTCGATGCGGTCGCCGTCCTTGCGGAACGTCCAGCACGCCAGCCGCAGGTGGTCGGTCACGCTCAGGGTCGGGAACACGGCCTTGCCGCCCGGCATCAGGGCCACGCCGTCGCGCACGATCTGCTCGGGCGAGCGACCGCTGATGCGCCGGCCGTCGAGCGTGATGTCGCCCGACGAGCCCGACAGGCCGCAGACGGCCTTGAGCAGCGTCGACTTGCCGGCGCCGTTGGTGCCGAGCAGCGCGACGACCTCGCCGTCGTGGACGTCGAGGTCGACCCCGAACAGCACCTGCAGCTGCCCGTAGCTCACGTCGACGTCGCCGGCCCGTAGCAGCGGCTCGGGCCGGTCCCACAGCGGGCGGTCCACGGTGCCGAGGAACGGCGGCGGGACCGGCTCCGGCTCCCCGCCGCCGTGATGGTGCGCGGTTCCGGACGGTTCCTCCTGGTCCTGCGCAGCAGCACCGGTGGAGTCGTCGTGGGCGTCGGCGGCGGCGGGGTCCGCCAGGGGTTGTCCCTCGAGGTCGAGCCCGGCGCGACGGGCGATCGGCCGCACGATGCGGTCGCGCAGCCGGGCGGCCAGCCCGGCGAGGCCGGCCGGCACCGCCCACAGCACGACCAGCACGCCGACGCCGGCGCCGACGAGGCGGATCGTCGCGTCGAGGTCCTGCGCGCCCCGGAGCCCGGCGGCGCCGACGATGGCGCCGCCCAGCGATCCGAGCCCACCGATCGTGGCGCCCGAGAACACCTCGACGCTCTGCACCACCTGGTAGCTGCCCTCGCGGGCGCCGTGGAGCAGCAGCACGTGGAGGCCGCCGGCGAGCCCGGCGAGCGCGCCGGAGAAGATGAAGCCCTGGAGCGTCGCCCAGCGGGCGGACACCGACGCCGCCTCGGTCGCCTTCCGGTTGTCCCGGGCCGCGATCAGCAGCCGCCCGGAGCGCGACCGGCGGACGCTGCGGGCGACGAGGATGCACACCGCCAGGCACGCCAGCGTGAACCACAGCATGGATCGCTCGTCCTCGAGGTCGACCCGGCCCCACAGGAGCGGCCGGGTCACCGTCTGCGGGATGAGCTCGGGGAACACGTTGGGGTTGAGCACGTAGCCGTCGAGCACCACGGCGAAGGCCAGCGTGACGACCGCGAGGAACGGCCCCTTGATGCGGAGCGCAGGCACGCCGAGCAGCACGGCGACGAGCGCACCGGTGGCGGTGGCGACGGCCAGCACGAGGAACAGGTCGATGTTCCAGCGCGAGACCATGTTGCCGGCGACGATCGCGCCGGCGCCGACGATGGCGAACTGGCCGAGGCTGATCTGGCCCGCCCAGCCGGTGAGGACGACCAGCGAGACGGCGACGATCGCCCACACCGCCATGATCGACATCGAGAAGGCGTCGGACGGGCCGAGCCGTAGCGGCAGCAGGACGGCTCCGAGCACGAGCAGCACCACGCCGGCCCGCTTGGCCCACCGGACGACCGGGAGCGCGGCCACCGCCGGCGCCAGGCTCCGGATCAGGTCCGCGTTGCGCCAGCCGCCGTCGGCGTCGTGGGCCCGGGAGCGGTTGCGCTCGCCGACCAGCAGCGCCACGAGGATCACCACCAGGATCGCGACGTCGACCAGCGACGGCGTGTCGGTGTTCCATCGGACGAGCTGCTGCATCACGCCGAGGCCGATGGCGGCGCCGAACGCGACGGGCAGCGACTCCATCCGGGCCACGATCGCCGCGGCCAGCGCCGGCAGCAGGATCGCCGGGCCGGCGGCGGCGGAGGGCGCCGCGCCCTGGAACGGGGCCTGCAGCACGAAGGTGAGGGCGGCGAGCGCCCCGGCGATCGCCCACACGGCGGTCGTGAGGTTGCGCACGGGCACGCCCAGGAGGCGGGCCCGGTCGGTGTTCTCGGACGCGGCGCGGATGGCGGTGCCGGCGAGCGACCGCCGGAGGAACCAGGCGAGGACCGCCACGACGACGGGCACCACGGCGAGCGTGAGCAGGTGGTTGCCGTTGATGAGGACGGCCCCGACCTCGAACTCGACGGTGTTGAGCGGCGTCTCGAAGGCCCCGAGCACCATCCCGGGTGCGTCGAACACCCGGGACGGGATCAGGAGCTCGATGCCGCCGAGGAGCTGCGCGAGGCCGATCGTCGCCACCGTCAGCACGAGCCGCGGGGCGT
Source organism: Dermatobacter hominis (assembly GCF_020715685.1). Classification (GTDB taxonomy): domain Bacteria; phylum Actinomycetota; class Acidimicrobiia; order Acidimicrobiales; family Microtrichaceae; genus Dermatobacter; species Dermatobacter hominis. The sequence goes on along the minus strand of NZ_CP085840.1, from coordinate 2,121,137 downwards.
TCGTGAAGCGGCGGATGATCAGCACCTCGACCAGCGCGCCGACGACCAGGCCGAGCAGCGGGGCCGTGATCAGCGTCGTCCAGTACGGCCAGCCCCAGGACACGAACAGGTGGACGGCGGTCAGGCCGGCGACGCCGGCCATGGCGCCGTTCGCGAAGTTGATGACCCGGTTGGCCCGCCAGATCAGGATGAGGCCGACGGCGGTCAGGCCGGTGGCCGACCCGATGATGGCGCCCGACAGCACCACGCCGAGCGGCGCCCCCGACGGCAGCACGGCGCCGAGCAGCAGCCACAGGAGCGCCAGCCCACCGACCCAGGCGGCGAGGCGCGCGGCGAGCGGCAGCGAGCCGTAGGTGCGGCGGGCCGGGCGGATCGGCTCACCGCCGCCACCGTCGTCACCGTGGTCGTACCAGGGCTCGTCGGGCGGGGCGCCGCCGGCGGCGGGGTCGGTCGCGCCGTCGCCGACGAGCGGCGGGTCGACCAGCTCCGGGTCGACCTCGGTGACCGGCGCGGCGCGGGGCCGGTCGGGGTCGACCACGAGCTCGTGCTGGTGCTCCGGCAGGGAGCCGGGGTGGGTGGTCATCCGGCGGCCGACCGGGGCGGCGTGGCCGGCCACTTGCCGATGGGGTAGCGGGCGCCGCCGTTCGGGTCCTGGTACGTGCCCGGCGAGCGCGTCTGCACCGACGGGGCCGCCGGGTTCCAGAACACCTCGTGGGCGTCGTCGGTCGTGGTGTAGTCGTTCGGTCCGAAGCCCCACGTCCCGTACGGGCCGGTGCGCTTCGGGTAGTCGAACATCGCCTTCTCGAACGACTGCGGGGTGAGGTTCGGCCCGGCGCCCTGGATGCCGATCGCCAGCAGGTACAGCTGGTTGTAGATGAGCTCCACGCCGACCGAGGGCTCGTCGGGCCGCACCGACTTGTAGGCCCGGTAGCCGAGGCCCTGGCCGGCGGGCTGCGGCGCCCCGGCGAAGCTGATCCCGAACGACCGGGCCCACTGGTCCTGCTGGAGGATCTGCCCGATCATGTCGTTGTCGACGAGGGCGACGCCGGTGACCACCCACTCGGGCTGGTAGCCCTGCTCCTTCGCCTTGGCGGTGAGGAACGTGAGGATCAGCGGGTCGCAGCCGCACACGACCGTCGTGACGTTCTCGGCCTTCAGCTTCTGGATGAGCGAGCCGGCCTGGTCCGACATGCGCGGGATGTCGATCTGGTACTTCAACGAGTCGACGAGGTCGCCGGCCTTGCCCGCCTTCTGCAGGAGCGAGATGCCCGCCCGCACGCACTCCTGGTACCAGGAGTTCTCGGGGGCGATGATCATCGCCCGCCGCGGCTTGCCCTTGAGGTCGCCGCCCGCCAGCGCAGCGGGCTGGCCGGCCAGCTTCGTGGCGTAGTAGCTCGACACGCTCTCGACCACCGTCGAGCAGTCCGTGAACTGGCTCCACGACCAGGGCCGGCGCTGGTTCATCCACTCACGGGACGTGTACGGGACGCCGATGTTGATGACCTGCTTCGAGGCCAGCGCGTCGGCGTACACCGGCGACACGGCGGAGATGTCGGCGAAGGCCTTCAGCTCCTGCGACACCTTGAGCGCATCGGCCTGCGCGCCCTCCTGCCCGCCGCCGGTCGTCTCCTTCAGGACGTCGCCCTTGCCGTCCCACTGCACGACCTCGAGCTTGCGCCCGTAGAACTGGAACCGCTTGTTGAAGTAGTCGACGAGCCCGCTGACCGTCTTGGTGATCACCGCCGGGCTCTCGTTGGGGATCTTGGCGTTGGCCACCTTCGAGACGGCGTCGAGCATGCCGTTGGCGAAGCTGCCGATGCGCACCGACACCACGACCTTGTCGGCGGTCACGCCGCGGCTGGTCGCCCCGCCGTTGCTCCCGGAGAACTGCACGCACGGCGGAGAGTAGGGGTCGCCGGGGATCTGAGCGGCGCCGCAGCCCGCGACCTTGGCCGGGCCGGTGGTCGAGCCGCCGCGCGCCTTGCCCCCGCCTGCGCCCGCCCCCGCGCCGCCAGCGCCGGCGGCCGACGGGTCGACCGCGCCCGTCGCGGCGTCGGCGCCCGGGACCGTCTCGGTCGCGCCGGCGACCGCGGCGTCGTCGGTGCTGACGCTCGAGTCGTCCGACGAGCTGCCGGCGGACTCCACCCGCACCTCGCGCTGCTGGCTGGGCACGAGCACCGCCACCGCCAGGAAGATCGCCGCGAAGCCGATCAGCGGGCCGTAGCCCCTGAACAGCCGGTCGCGTGCTCCGTCAGCCATGTCCTCCGCCCCCTCGCCTGCGCTCGTCCGTCCCCACCGTCGAACCAGTTCCGACCGTCGGTCCCGTCCGCGTCGCCGGTCCGGTCGCGCGTGCCGTGGCCGTCACGGGATCATCCTCCTGGCGCGCCGGCCCACCAGCCGGTCGCCGAGCGACAGACCGAGCGCGCCGAGCAGCGCGATCGTCCCGACCGCCACCCCCGCCTTGCCGGCCGTGCCCTCCTCCATGCCGCCGAGCGACGCGGTCGGCAGGACCGCCTCCTCGCGAGCGCCGGCCACCGACGGCGTGACCGGCACGGACCCGAGGTCCGTGGAGAGGTCGAGCGGCGCACCGGTGTCGTACGAGGCGTCGAGGTCGCCGGCGCCCAGGTCGGAGTAGCCCGAGGACAGGTCGTCGACCCCCAGGTCGGTCAGCGGCAGCGTGTCGGTCACCGCGGCCGACTCGGGCAGCGTCTCGATCGGGGGGATCGAGTAGTCGGTGTCGTGGGTCGAGACGTCGACGCCGCCGGCGAGCGCCTCGACCGAGCCCGAGCCGCCCAGCACGCCGAGCAGCACGTCGACGACGGTCAGCACGGTGGCGTTCTTGCAGTCCCGCGCGAGCAGGTCCTCGCGCCACTGCGCCACCTGGGTGTCGATCTGGCCGAGGAACGGCAGCACCACCTGCGAGCCGAAGGGCGGGTCGACGATCCGGAAGCCCATCGGCGTGACCTTGACCCCGTCGTCGCGCACCTCGACCTTCGGCAGGTCGAGCACGACGCCGAGGGGCGCGAGCAACTGCTCCAGCCCGGCCTTGAAGCCCTCGAGGTCGGCCAGCGCGTCGGCCGGTGACCGGGGGATGCCGAGCACGGTGGCGCTGGCGAACGAGAACGACCCGGTCGCGGAGCTGCGGGCACCGGACTGGGCCGTCGCCTCCCACCGGGGCTTGTTGAACGTGAAAAGGCCGCCCAGCACCCGGAGCTGCTCCGCGGTCGACACGGCGTGCGCCTCGCGGACCTGGTCCTTCAGCTGGGTCGTGACCTCGGTGCGGCCGCCGTCGATCGCGATGAGCCCGATGTCGGCGGGCGCCGACTCCGTGCCCGCCCACGACGACGGCAGCGGCGTGGCGGTCGCGTCCTGGAACCCCGCCGACGGCCCGGCCGGTGCGCCGCCGATCCCCGGCTGGAACGCCTGGAGCCGTCGTGACGCGGCTGCGCCCTCTTCCGACGAGTCCGCCCGGGTGAGCTTCGGCAGCGTGTCGGCGTTCAGCAGCCCGGGTGTGCCGTCGCACTGCTCGCCTGCGAAGAGGACGGGGAGCACGCCGAGGTCGAGCGCCCGGGCCTCGGAGGTCCCGGTGCGGTCCTGGTACCCGGCGAGCGAGCGGCCGTAGGTGAACCCGATCGTGGCGTTCGCCGCCTTCAGGTTCAGCGAGAACGTGTCGGCGCTGGCCTGGGCGTCGCCCGTGTGGAAGCCGTCGGAGGAGGCGCCGCCGATGGACGAGGCGAAGGCGACGACGGCGGTCGCGAGGAAGCAGGCGCGCAGCACCGCAGTGCGCCTCCCACGCCCCGTCGCCCGCTCCGACGGACCGCCATCCGCTCGCCGGTTCCCCCGGTAGTGCACGTCGTCCCCCCGGACGTCGACGTCGACGATCGTTCGTCGGCACCCCAGCACCGACCGCCTCCTGTGACATTAGTCCTACTCGGGGTAGGAAATCACCTCCGGGTCCCCGAGGGGCCCGGAGCGCCGGGATGCGGCTCCTCCCCGCAGCCCGCGGCTTCAATGGTGCGGTGCTCTTCCCGACGATGACGTTCGCGATCTTCTTCGTCGTCGTCCTCGGGGTCAGCTGGCGGCTCTCGGACCGACCGCTGCAGTGGCGCCTCTTCGTCCTGGCGGCCAGCTACGTCTTCTACGGCTGGTGGGACGCCCGGTTCTGCCTGTTGCTCGCCGGCTCGACGATCGCCAACCACCTCGTCGTGCAGCTCGTGTCGCGGGCCCGCACCGACCGCAGCGCCCGCGCTGCGATGGTGCTCGGCATCGTCGTGAACCTCGTCGTGCTGGGGTTCTTCAAGTACTACGGGTTCTTCGTCGACTCGCTGCTGCAGGTGCTCGAGCCGCTCGGCCTCGCGCCCACCGCCCTGCTCATCAAGGTCGGCCTGCCGGTCGGCATCTCGTTCTTCACGTTCTGCGCCATCAGCTACGTCGTGGACGTCTACCGGCAGGACCAGGAGCCGATCCCGTTCCTCGACTTCGCGGTCTACCTGTCGTTCTTCCCGCACCTCGTGGCCGGTCCGATCGTGCGGGTGTCGGAGTTCGAGCCGCAGCTGCGCCGTCGCCGCAACCGCGACAGCGTCGACGCGGTCCGGGCCGCCCGCCTGATCTGCCGCGGCATGTTCAAGAAGGTCGTGATCGCCAACTACCTCGCGACCGCGATCGTCGACCCCGTCTTCGCATCCCCGGGCCAGTCGCCCAACGGCGAGCTCGTCGCCGCGGCCGTCGCCTACGCGGTGCAGATCTACGCCGACTTCTCCGGCTACACCGACATGGCGATCGGCATCGCGATGCTCATGGGCATCCGGTTCCCGGACAACTTCGACCAGCCCTACTCGGCGACCTCGATCCAGGACTTCTGGCGCCGCTGGCACATGACCCTGTCGCGGTGGCTCCGCGACTACGTGTACATCCCGCTCGGCGGCAACCGCGGCGGCGAGCGCGCCGAGTCGCGGAACCTCGTGCTCACGATGGCGATCGGCGGCCTGTGGCACGGCGCCAACTGGACCTTCGTGATCTGGGGCTTCTACCACGGCTTCGGTCTGGTGCTGGAGCGCAAGTGGCGCGAGCGGCCGCCCCGTCCGTGGCGCCGCGGCGCGATCGACATCCGAGATCCCGACGCGCCCGAGGAGCGAGGTCCCGACGACGGGTCGACGCGGGTGATGGCCCGGCCCGAGGTGGCCCGGCGCGAGCCGAACGTCTGGCTGTCGCGCCTCGCGGTGTTCGCCTTCGTGACCGTGGGGTGGGTGTTCTTCCGCGCCGTCGACCTGCCGACCGCCATCGACTACCTCACCGGCATCGTCACGCGCTGGGGCGTGGGCGACCTCGTCACGCCGCTCGTGCTCCTGACGATCGGGGCGGGCATGGTCGGCCAGTTCGTGCCCCGGCAGCTCGGCGATGCGCTCGAGTACCGGGCGTCGAAGCTGCCGCCTGCGGTCCTCGGCGTGGGCGTCGGCCTCTTCCTGGTGATCGCCAACCTGCTCGGCCCCGTCGGGGTCGCGCCGTTCATCTACTTCGCCTTCTGAGCCACACCGAGGATCCGTCCACCCGCCACCCGTGACCGACGACGACATGCAGACCGAGCCGACCCAGCACCGCCGCCAGAGCGGGTCCCCGAGCGGACCCGGCGCGCCCCGGCGGCCGGCCCGCCGCGTCCGCAACACGATGTCGGCCACGGCGGCGTGGAAGTCGACGCTGCTGGCCCTCGCCGTCTTCGCGGTCCTCGGCTCGGGTGGGCTCCGCGAGTCGGCCGAGGGCATGCCGCTCGGCTGGCAGCGCGACGTCGCGCTGGGGGTGACGGGCGGGCTCGACCGGGTCGTCAACCTGCTCTCGCTGAACCGGCCCTACGACTGGGCGGCCGAGGAGCTCGGCCGCACCCAGGCCGACGAGGACTTCGAGTTCCCCGTGCCGACGACCGTGCCGTCGGCGACGACCACGACCCTGCCGCCCCTGCGGGTGCCGACCGCCGAGGCCCCCCTGAACGTGGTGATCGCCGGCGACTCGACCGCGATCGGCGTGGGCGACCGGCTCAAGGTGGCGGTGGACGACGACCCGACGCTGGCGGTCGACGTCCAGGGCAAGGTGGCCACCGGCCTGACGCGGTCCGACTACTTCAACTGGGGCGCCCGCACGAAGGAGCTGCTCGAGACGCTGCAGCCCGACGTGCTGCTGTTCATGGTCGGTGCGAACGACACGCAGGCCGTGCTCGCTCCCGACGGCACGGTCATCGCCCGCTACGGGACCCCGGAGTGGGCCGAGGCGTACCGCCGCCAGGTGGCCGGGATCATGGACCTCGCGCACGAGGGCTCGCGCCGGGTGCTGTGGGTCGGTCAGCCGAAGGTCGGCGACGCCAAGATCAACGGCACGCTCCAACAGGTGAACCAGATCATCCAGGAGGAGGCGGCGAGCCGGCCGTGGGTGACCTACTTCGACCTGGCCGCGGTGGTGGCCGGTCCGTCGGGGAGCTTCGCCGAGTACGTCACGTTCCCCGACGGCAAGACCGTCCACTGCTTCGCGGGCGACGGCGTCCACCTCAGCATGCAGTGCCTGGACCGCTCGATGGCCGAGCTCGTCCCGGTGCTCCGCGGGTTGTACCAGCCAGCCTGAGCGGCCGGGAGCGGAAGACCGGCCTGAGCGGCCGGGAGCGGAAGACCGGCCTGAGCGGCCTGAGCGGCCGGGCTCAGCCCAGCATGCCGCTGATGACCGGCTGGTAGAGCCAGACCGCCAGCAGGCCGCCGAGCGCGAGCGCCGGCCCGAACGGGAACCGAGTGCCCTTGTCCGCGATCAGCGACGCGAACCCCATGACCAGGCCGATGAGGCTGCCGAACAGCAGGCCGTAGATCGGCAGCAGGATGCTGATCCAGCCGAGGAACAGCCCGAGGAGGAACATCAGCCGGACGTCGCCGAACCCGAGCTTGCCGGGGGCGACCATCCACAGCAGGAAGAAGAGGACGAAGCAGCCGACCCCGCCGATCAGCGCGGACACGATCGAGGCGGGCTCCCCGATCACGAACGACATCGCGCAGATCAGGACGAACCCGACGCCGGCGCCGACCCACGGCATCCACCACGGGATCAGCCAGATGCGCAGGTCGATGAACGCGACGGCGGCGAGGACGACGACGAGCCACAGGTAGGGGAGCGCGATCCAGCTGGCGTTGAGCGTGGCCACGGTGAGGACCATGGCCACCGGGACGAACAGCTGCAGCATGGGCACCGTCGCGGCGAGCGACGTCCCGCATGACGGGCAGCCCCGGGACCAGCTCACGACCGGCACGACGTCGGCGGCGCGGAAGACGTGGTGGCAGTGCGGGCACCGGGCCTCGCGGTACTCGGCCCGGATCACGGGGGCGGGGTGGTCGGCGGTGCCGACCTCGGCGGCCACGTCCCGGGGCGTCAGGGGCCGGAGCTCCTTGTAGCGGTGGACGGGGACCGTCAGCTGCCAACCGACGGCGATGCCGACGATCGCGGTGAGGAGCAGGAGCGCGGCGGTCACCGCTTCCCATCGGCCGTCGGGCCGGGGTCCTGAAGCTTCACGCCCCCGTGGCGCCGACGATCGGCTGGGCCACGCGGAGCCGTTCGTCGTAGCCCTCGTCCCAGGGGAACCGGCCGTTGCGGTCGGGCCACACGAACTGGAGGACCTCCCACGACTCGCCGGTGCGGTCGAGGAGGGCCGTGGCGTCGGGGAAGAGCTCGCCGTGCTCGGCCAGGTCGACCGGGAGCAGGGCGCAGGGGAGGTCGTTCTCGAGCAGCCCGATGAACACGGCGTCGACCGGCAGCTCGACCCCGCCCGCGTGCTGGTCGGCGATCAGGCCGAGCAGGCCCCGGGCCGCGACGGCCCGGAGCCCGAAGATCGCGACCTCGGGCCGCCCGAACGTGGTGGTGAACCCGATCGTGTAGGTGTAGCCGGCCCGGGGCGGCGGGCCCTCCTGGGCGTCGACCGGCACCGCGACCCAGCCCTGGTCCTCGATCACCCAGGACAGCTTGTCCAGGTGGTCCATGTTGCGGTCGGGGAACACGTCGTCGGTCATCGTGACCTCCCGTCCCGAGCGTCGCGCACGAGCGTGGCCAGCGCCCCGCGGTCGAGCTTCGAGACCGTGGTGAGCGGGAGGCGGTCCACGACGACCACGTCCTCGGGCAGCTTGTGCCGGGCCAGGCGGGCCTCGCCGTGGGCCCGGAGCCCTTCCAGCGACGGCGGCGCCTCGGGGTCGCGGGCGACGACGACGGCCACGCCGACCTCGCCCATCACGTCGTCGGGCCGGGGGCTGATCGCCAGCGCCGCCACCGCAGGGTGGTCCGACAGCGCGGCCTCGACCTCCTCGGGGAAGACGTTGTAGCCGCCGCGGATGTACATGTCGGTGCGGCGGCCGGCGAGCACGTAGCAGCCGTCGTCGCGCCGCTGGGCCAGGTCGCCGGTGCGGAGCCACCGGTCGTGGGTCAGCGCCGCCGCCGTCGCGTCGGGGTCGTCCCAGTAGCCGGCCATCACGGCGGGGGAGCGGATCTGGAGCTCCCCGGTGGCGCCGTCGGGGAGCGGCGCGTCGTCCTCGTCGGCGACCCGGGCCTCGATGCCGGCGCGGGGCCGACCGATCGTGTGCAGCGCCTCGTCGTCGGGCGCGTCGAACGCGGTGCCCAGCCCGACGCCGCCCGACTCCGTCGACGAGTACCGGATCGAGTAGGCCGCGCCGAAGCGCTCCCGTGCTTCGCGGACCAGGGCGGGGGGCGACGCCGCACCGCCGGCGATGATCGCGGCGACCGAGCTCAGGTCGAGCTCGTCCACGAGCGGTGACCGCAGCATGAGCGCGAGCTGCGGCGCCACGACCCCGATCGTCGGCATGCGGTGCTCGGCGACCAGGCGCAGGGCGTCGTCGGCCCGCCAGGGGTCGAGCACGCGCAGGGTCGCGCCGGTCCGCAGGTACCACGGCAGCTTGAGGGCCATGCCGACGTGGGCGAGCTGCGTCGAGGCGAGCATCGACGATCCGCCGCCCCACGTCGCCTCGGCCTCGGGCCCGAGGTCGAGCGCCTGCACGGCCCGCTGGTGGGCGACGGTGAACACGGCGCCCTTGGCGCGACCCGTCGTGCCGGACGTGAAGCAGATCGTGGTCACGCGGTCGTCGGAGGCGGCGGGGCGCGGCGGCAGGTCGGCGCCGCCCCAGAGCGGTTCGCCACGGTCACCCGGCTCGAGCACCGCGACCTCGGTCCGCAGCGGCAACCCCTCGACGCCGGCCCGGTCCGCCACGACCAGTCGCGGGGCGATCAGCGCCACGAGCTCGGCCCGCTCGGGCGCGGCGAGCTTGGGGCTGACCGGGGCGAGGATCGCGCCGACTCGGTCGGCCGCCACGGCCAGCACGAGCCACTCGGCGCAGGACGGCAGCACCGTGGCGATCACGTCGCCGGTGCGGATGCCCCGGCCGGCCAGTCCGGCGGCCAGCCGGTCCGCGCTCCGGTCCAGGTCCTCGTAGCTGACGGTGTCGGAGGGGGTGACGAGTGCGTCCCGTGACCCGAACCGGGTGCCGGCCTCGCGTACGATGTCCCCGAGCACGCCCGGAGTCTAGGTGGGGTCACCGGATGTGCCGTCAGCCACGCAGTGAGCGCGAATCCACCCGGGGCGCGCGCTGACGCGGCCCGAACCGGGCTCAAGGCTGTTGCATCCACCTCCGATACCGAAGGCATCATGCGTACCAACCGGGGCCTCCCTACCCACCACCGCACGACCTCAAACGTCCGCTCGCTGCGCGTCGCCGCGCTCGTCGCCTGCGCCGCCGCCGTGCTGGCGGCCTGCGCGCCGTCGTCGAGCCAGTCCGAGTCGCCGACGGTCGCCCGTCCCGGCAGCGGGGCCTCGATGAGCCCGAGGCCGGCGCCCGACTCCTACATCACGCCCGGCGCCCGCCTCGGCGTGGGCGGGTGCCCGGTCTTCCCGACCGACCACGCGTTCCACGCGACGGTCACGGGGCTCCCCGTCCGCTCCGGCTCGGCGGCCACCATCCAGGCGATGGGCCCGAACGCCACGCTGATGGCCGGGTTCAGCTCCTTGGTCTGGCAGGGGTCGCGGCTCGGCCTCCCGACCAACGTGGTCGACTCCCGGACCTCGGCGCACCACGACGTCCTGGTGTCGAACCTCTACTCCTCGACGTCCGAGACCGCCGACGTGCCGTGGCCCGAGACGCCCCGCTTCGAGGGCTGGCCGGGTCGGGCATGGGACAAGCACCTGATGGTGATCGACTCCGCGACCTGCTCGTCGTGGGAGGCGATCAACATGCAGCCTCCCGGTGAGAACTACTACGCCTCGCTGCTCAACCGCTGGTACGCCGACAAGGTCGTGAAGCTCGACCTCAACAGCAACGCGATCCCGGCGCAGGGCACGGTGACTGCGTCCGGCCTCTCGATGCTGGCCGGCCTCGTCCGCTACGACGAGGTGGCCGCCGGCCGGGTCGACCACGTGCTGTCGATGGCGTCGCCGATCATCCGCTCGGGCCCGAGCGTCTGGCCCGCCAACGGCTCCGACGGCCGGTCGTCCGATCCGGCGGCCCCGCCGATGGGCACCTGGCTCCGCCTGCGGGCCGACGTGGACATCTCACGTCTCGGGCCGCAGGCCCGGGTCGTGGCCCAGGCGATGAAGGACCACGGCGTCGTGATCAACGACTCCGGTCCGAACCTGGCGGTCACCGGCGAGCCCGACACCCGCTGGTCGGACGCCGACCTCGCCGGCCTGCGCTCGCTGACGGTCGGGATGTTCGAGGTGGTCGACCCGACGCCGATGCAGGTCGCGCCGGGCAGCCACCAGATCCGCTGACGGGACCCGCCGGTTGGGGAGCCGGCGGGGCACCTCCGCTACGATCTGACGACCCGTCAGATCTGAGGCGCCGAGCGCGCCGGAGGTGCCATGTCTGCCGCAGCCGATCCCGCACGACCCACCCCGAGCGGTGCTGCCCCGCTGGCCGGGGTGCGCGTCATCGAGGTCTCGCTCCTCGGCCCGGGTGCCGTGGGCACCCACCTCGCCGACCTCGGCGCCGAGGTCATCAAGGTCGAGCCACCCGCAGGTGACTACATCCGCCAGATGACGTGGCCGATCATCGAGGGCTCCTCGCTGCTGCACTGGCACATCCATCGGGGCAAGCGCTCGCTGACGCTCGACCTGCGCACCGAGGAGGCGCAGGAGGTGTTCCGAGACCTCGTGCGCGGCGCCGACGCCGTCATCGAGGCCATGCGCCCGGGCGCCCTCGCCCGCCGAGGCCTCGGGTACGAGGACCTGCTCGAGATCAACCCGAGCATCGTGTTCTGCACGATCTCCGGCTATGGCATGACCGGTCCGTACGCGCACCTCCCGAGCCACGGCATCGCGTACGACACGTGGGCCGGCATCGTGAACCCGACCTACAACGACGAGGGCTTCCCCTACCTGCCCGAGCACGCGTCGATCGGCATCCACGCCGGTCCGCTGTTCGGCTCGCTCGGCGTGCTCGCCGGCATCGTCAAGGCCCGCGCCACCGGCGAGGGCTCGTTCCTCGAGATCGCCCAGTCCGACGCGGCTGCGGCGATGGACTGGCTGCGCAGCGAGACGTGGAAGGCGTACGAGCGCCCCCAGTCCGAGGTGACCGGCAACCGCTCCGACGACTACGAGCGGCGCGCTCCCGGCACCGCCGGCATGGAGGAGGGCGTGCGCTACCAGGTCTACGAGTCGAGCGACGGCTTCGTCCTCTTCATGGCGTCGGAGCAGGAGTTCTGGAAGAACTTCTGCCAGGGCGTCGACCGCATGGACCTCTTCGAGCGGTGGCCCGGGAGCCAGTACGGCGACCACGCCAAGGGCAACACCGAGCTCCGCAAGGAGCTGGTCGAGATCTTCCGCACGAAGACCTCCGCCGAGTGGGTGGAGTGGTCGGGCACGGTCAACACGACGATCGCACCGATCAACACGCCCAAGACGCTGGCCGACGACCCGCAGTTCCACGACCGTCTCGGCTTCATGCCGCACGAGACCCACGGCGCCGACATGATCGGCACGCCGCTCAAGTTCCTCGACGCCGAGCTGCCCGACCCCTCGATCGCCCCGACCGCCGGCGAGCACAACGACGAGGTGCTCGCCGAGGTCCTCGGCTACGACGAGGCCCGGATCGCCGCGCTCCGCGAGGCCGGCGCGCTCGGCGAGGGCCGGTAGGCCGGCGTCGGGCACATCGGGGGCCGGTGCGCGTGGGGGCGGCCATCGTCGTCGAGCGCTCGACGCGCCTCGCCGCGCCGCCGGGTCCGGTGTGGCGCCACGCCGCGTCGATGGCCGGTGTGAACCAGGAGCTCGGCCCGTTCGTCCGCATGACGCACCCGTCGCACCTCGGTGACCTCACCGAGGTGCTCGCCGGCGACGACGCGGCGGCGCTCCTCGGCGCCGTGGCGTTCCGGAGCTGGCTGCTCGGCTTCGGCGTCGTGCCGTTCGACCGGCACGCGCTGCGGCTGGTCGCCGTCACCGACGGCGGCGTCGCCGGCGGCTCCTTCCGGGAGGACTCCACCAGCTGGCTGCAGCGGCGCTGGCGCCACGACCGCGACGTCGTGGCCGACGGCACCGGCTCGCGGGTCACCGACCGCGTGGTGGTGGAGCCCCGCGTCGGCGTCGCGCGACCCGTCACCGCGGCGGTCGTCGGATTCCTCTTCTCGCACCGGCACCGGCGCCTCGCGTCCCGGTTCGGCGCCGCGCCAGGACCGGTACAGTCGCCCTCTGACGCCCCGTCAGATCGAGGCGCATCGTCACAACGGGGGAGCACACCATGAGCGACGCCACGCGTGGGGACCTGCGCTGGGCATCCGTGCCGGCGCTGCTGCGCGACGCGGCGGACCGCTTCGGCGGCGCCGAGGCGGTCGTCGACGGCGCGGGCGGTGATGCCGACGCCGTCGTCCGGATCGACTTCGTCGAGCTCCGGCGCCGCGTCGACGACCTCGCCAAGGGCCTGATCGCCGCGGGCATCGAACCGGGCGACCGGGTCGCGATCTGGGCGCCGAACTGCTGGGAGTGGGTCGTCGCCGTGCTCGGCCTGCAGTCGGCCGGCGCCGCCCTCGTGCCGCTCAACACCCGCTACAAGGGCATGGAGGCGGCCGACATCCTGGGCCGGAGCCGGGCCCGGCTCCTGTTCACAGTCGAGGGCTTCCTCGGCAACGACTACGTGAGCATGCTCGACGACGCCGGTCGTCCCGACACGCTCGAGCGCATCGTGCTGCTCCGCGACACCGGTTCGCGGCCCGAGGGCGTCGGCCACCTCGACGAGCTGCTCGCCGAGGGGACCTCGGTGCCCGACGAGGCGCTCGACGCCCGCATCGCGGCCATCGGCGGCGACGACGTGTCCGACGTGCTGTTCACGTCCGGCACCACGGGCCACCCGAAGGGCGTCGTGCAGACCCACGCCGCCACGCTGCGGGCCTTCCTCGACTGGTCCGAGCTGGTCGGGCTCCGGAGCGACGACCGCTACCTCATCATCAACCCGTTCTTCCACACGTTCGGGTACAAGGCCGGGATCCTCGCCTGCCTCATGACCGGGGCGACGATGGTGCCGCTCCCGGTCTTCGACGTGGACGCTGCGCTCGCCGCCATCGAGGCCGAGCGGATCAGCATGATCCCCGGACCCCCGACCCTGTACCAGACGCTCCTGCACCACCCGCGCTTCGACCGCTCGCGCGTCGACTCGCTCCGGCTCGCCGTCACCGGCGCCGCCGTCGTGCCGGTGGAGCTCGTGGTGGCCATGGAGCGCGACCTCGGGTTCGAGACGGTGCTCACCGCGTACGGCCTCACCGAGGCGTGCGGGGTGGTCACCGTCTGCCGCCGCGAGGACGGGGCCGAGACGATCGCCACGACGTCCGGACGGGCCATCCCCGGCGTCGAGGTCGTGATCGTCGACGAGGACGGCAAGGAGCTCGGTCCCGACGAGCCGGGCGAGGTGCTGGTCCGGGGCTACAACGTCATGCGCGAGTACTTCGAGGACCCGGAGCAGACGGCCGAGGCGATCGACGCCGACGGGTGGCTGCACACCGGCGACGTCGGCACGCTCGACGAGCGGGGCTACCTCCGCATCACCGACCGCACGAAGGACATGTTCATCGTGGGCGGCTTCAACGCCTACCCGGCCGAGATCGAGCAGCTGCTCCTCGCGCACCCGCACATCGCCCAGGTGGCGGTCGTCGGCGTCCCCGACGAGCGGATGGGCGAGGTGGGCGTGGCGTTCGTCGTGCCGACCGCCGACGCGGCCGACGGCGCCGACCCCGACGAGATCGTCGCCTGGGCCCGCGAGCACATGGCCAACTACAAGGTGCCCCGCCAGGTGCTCATCGTCGACGCCCTGCCGCTCAACGCCAGCGGCAAGGTCCTGAAGTTCGAGCTCCGGGACCGGGCCACCTCCGGCGCCTGAGCCCGAGCCCTCACCTCCGAGCACCCCACCTCCGAGCCCCTCACCTGCGAGAGAGAGCAGCACCCATGAAGTTCGCCCAGGCGCTGATCGGCGCGACCCCCCTCGACTGGCCCCGCATCGCCGTGGCGGCCGAGGAGGCCGGGTTCGACTCGGTCGCGGTGTCGGACCACGTCGTGTACCCGAGCTACCTCAGCTCCGAGTACCCGTACACGCCCGACGGCACGCCGCTGTTCAGCCCCGACGAGGACTGGCCGGATCCGTGGGTGGCGGTCGGCGCGATGTCGTCGGTGACGTCCCGCATCCGGTTCATCACGAACGTGTACGTGCTGCCGCTGCGCAACCCCTTCGTGGTCGCCAAGGCCGTCGGCACCGCGGCCTACCTGACCCGGGGCCGGGTCGGCCTCGGCATCGGCGCCGGCTGGATGGCCGAGGAGTTCGAGCTGCTCGAGCAGCCGTTCAAGCAGCGCGGCAAGCGCATGGACGAGATGGTCGAGGTCATCCGGGCGCTGTGGCGCGGCGGGATGGTCGAGCACCACGGCGAGTTCTACGACTTCGAACCCGTCGAGATGCGGCCGAGCCCGCCGGCGCCCGTGCCGATCTACGTCGGCGGCCACTCCGACATCGCCTTCCGCCGGGCCGCGTCGATCGGGGACGGGTGGCTGGGCGTCTACTACTCCGTCGACGAGCTCATCGCCCACTGCGAGACGCTCGAGCGCGTCCGGGAGGAGGCCGGGACCGCCGACCGGCCGTTCGAGATCATCGCCTCGCCGCTGGCCGCGCCGTCGACCGAGGTCTGCGACCGGCTCGAGGCCGCCGGCGTCACGACGATCCTCACCTCGGCGTGGATGGCGCAGGGCGTCTCGGGCCCCGAGAGCACCGAGCAGGCGATCGACCTGATCGGCAGCTTCGGCGAGCGCTTCATCCGCTGATCGGACCGGCGTCGCTCCCCGATCCGGGGGATCCGCGCGCCCGATCCGCCCCGTGGTCCTGAGGTCGCGCTGAGCGATCTCACCGGCGACGTTCAGGACCGAGGGGGTTCGGGGGAGACTGTCGGCGTGGGCGACGACGTGCGCGACCTGGGCACCATCCAGGGCTACGAGATCACGCCGGGGGGTGCGGCGCCGCCGCCCCCGCCGCCACCGGGCGCGCCTACGCCGCCCCCACCGCCGCAGAGCGCCCCGCCACCCCCGCCGGCCGGGCCGGTGCCCACCGGCGGGCCCGGCCAGCAGCTCGTGCCCGCCGCGCCACCGACCGGGTCGCGGACGGGGGCGCGGGCCGAGGTCGTCGAGGCGCTGCACGACATCCGCGACGCGCACCGCCGTGGTCCCAAGCCCAACTCCCGGCCCCTGCCGCGTTGGGTCGAGCGCATGGCCTGGGTGCTCGACGACGCGATCGAGATCCCGGCGACCGGCGGTCGACGCGTCGGCATCGATGGGTTCATCACGCTGATCCCCGGTGTCGGCGACGCCGTCGGCGTCGCGCTGTCGATGGTGGTCGTCACCGCGGGCGTCCTCGCCGGTGTGAGCTGGCCCACGATCATCCGGATGCTGCTCAACGTCGGCTTCGAGGGCGTGGTGGGCCTCATCCCCTTCGCCGGCGTCGTCTTCGACATGGCGTACAAGGCCAACGACCGCAACGTCCGGCTGATCGAGGCCGACCTGGCCGATCGGTCCGCGACGCGCCGGTCGAGCCTGGGCATCATCGTCGCCCTCGTGCTGACGACGATCGTCGGCATGCTGATGATGCTGGCGCTGAGCCTTCTCGGCATCGCGGTGATCGTCTGGGTGATCTGGCGCCTGATCGGCTGACCGCCGCCGCGCCTCGCGACGCCCGCCGAGCGCGCTTCGCGGCCCCGGTGGCGGCCACCGGTACGCTGCGCCGGTGCCGAAGAAGGACGCCGTCAGGACCGACGAGGACCCCGAGGAGCTCCGTGCCGTCGACGGGCGCGTGCCCGGTCGGCGCGGCCTCGCCACGCGAGCCCGCCTGCTCGACCAGACCCGGGAGCTGCTGCGCACCACGTCCTACCGGGACCTCAAGGTGGTCGACATCGCCCGCGGCGCCGGCACCTCGCCGGCGACCTTCTACCAGTACTTCCCCGACGCCGAGTCCGCGCTGTGGGCCCTCGCCGACGAGCTCGTCGGCGAGGGTCGGGAGCGCCTGACGCGGCCCGTGCGCGACGGCAGCTGGTCCGGCCGGGCGGCCTACGAGACCTGCGAGCGGATCGCCGCGACGTTCCTGGACTTCTGGGACGAGCACCGCGCGCTGCTCGCGGTGATCGACCTGGCCGCCACCGAGGGCGACGTGCGCTTCCGTGAGATCCGGCTCCAGCTGCTCACGACGTTCACCGACGCGCTCGGCGTCGAGGTGCGCGAGCAGCGCGACGCCGGCCGCCTGCCGTCGGACCTCGACCCGACCGCCACGGCGTCGGTCCTGGTCGCCATGCTCGCCCAGGTGTCGGGCCACCGCTACGGGATCGAGCGGCACGGGACGAGCGGGCCCGAGATCCAGCGGGCGCTCGCCCGGCTGGTCTACTCCGGCGTCACCGGCCGCAAGCCACCGGGCTGACCGTGGACGGGATCGCCGGAGGTCCGCACCACCGGGTGCCGGCCGGTCCGGTGGTCGAGCTGGGCCCGGTGGTGCGCATGGTGCGGGCGACCGGCGGTCGTCCCGCCGATCTCCGCACCGACCGGCTGCCGGTCACGACGACGTCGCTGTGGACGCGATCGGACCGGCCCGACGCCGACGAGGTCCCGCTCCAGCTGCACTTCGACGTCAAGGCCCGGTTGGGGTTCGAGCACGCCGTCATCACCCGGCACCGCACGGCGGTGCGGCGCCCGACGCGCGTCGGCGACCGGATCGGCCACCACCAGCAGCTGCGCTCGCTCGGGCCGTCGAGGATGACGCCGCTCGGCCCCGGGCGCGACTGGGAGGTCGACCACGTGCTCACGGACGCCGACGGCGAGGTGCTGTCGATCGAGACCTTCGGCGCGGTCGGCTACGTGCCGACCCCGCGCTCGGTCCGACCCGAGGACCTGGCACCGGCGGTCGAGCCGTGGACGACGTCGGGCATCGCCCGGGCCGCCGCGGCGTGCCGCGTGTGGGCCCCGGCCCACCACGATCCCGAGGCCGCACGACGGGCCGGGCTCCCCGGCGTCATCGCCTGCACCCAGCACCTCGCCGCCATGGCCGAGCACGAAGCGCGGTCGGCGGCGCCGGCCGGCGAGGCCGTGGTGGTGGCGCGGCTCGACCTGCGCATGCGCCGACCCGTGGTGGCCGGGCCGGCGCCGATCGTGTCGGTCCGGCCCGGTCGCACCAGGGGCGAGGTGGTCGTGAGGTGGGAGCAGCGCAGCGAGGTCACGACGGTCGCACGGGTGCTGCTGGCCTCGGCCTGATCCGGCCGACGCGTGCGTCCCCGGGACGGTACGACGGTCGGCCGCGCCCGGACGAGGGAGAAGTCTCAGTGGCCGCTGACGGTCTTGGTGTCGGGCACCGCCCGGCTGGCGACGATGGCCATCAGGGCCAGCAGCACCGCCGAGACCACGAAGGCGGAGTTGAACGCGTCGGTGAACGCAGCGCGGGCGCCGTCGCGGAGGGCGCCCGAGAGCTCTGGCGGCAGCTTGTCGGCGATCGCCATCGCCGCGTTGACCGAGGTGCGCGCGCCGGCGCGCACCTCGTCGGGCACCGCGGCCGGGAGCCGGTCGTCCATGAGCGAGGTGAACCGGGAGGTGAGGATCGTCCCGAGCACCGCGATGCCGAGCGCACCGCCGACCTCGCGGGTGACGTCGTTGACCGCGGACGCCACGCCGGCCTTGGACAGCGGGAGCGACGACACGATCGCGGTCGAGGCCGGGGCCATGGCGAGGCCCATGCCGAACGCACCGACGACGAGCGCGACGGCCACCGCGAGGTAGGGCGTGTCGGGGCCGATCAGCGCGTAGATCACGAAGGCCGCGGCCACGCAGAGCATGCCGGTGGTGATGACCTTCCGCGAGCCGAACCGTGCCACGAGCCGGGGGGAGCGGGGCGCCACGATCAACATCGTGAGCGCGCTCGGCACCGTCGCCACGCCGGCGACGAGCGGGGAGTAGCCCTTCACGAACTGCAGGTACTGCGTGAGCATGAAGAACATGCCGAACATGCCGAAGAACACCACGGTGATCACGCCGCTGCCGGCGCGGAAGGCGGGGATCCTGAAGAACCGGGGGTCGAGCATCGGCTCGTCGGTCCGCAGCTCCCACAGCACGAACACCGCGCCGACGACGACGGCCACGGCGAAGGCGCCGAGCACGATCGGCGAGGTCCAGCCCTCCTCCGGGCCCTGGATGATCCCGAAGAGCAGGCCGCACAGCGCGACGACCGAGAACGCAGCGCCGACGACGTCGAGCCGTCGCTCCTCGGTGTCACGGCTCGACGGCACGAACCGGGCGATGAGCGCCATCGCCACCACGACGAACGGGACGTTGACGAGGAAGACCGAGGCCCAGCCGAAGTGCTCGACCATGAAGCCGCCGAGCAACGGGCCCAGCGCGCTGCCGGCGCCGGCGAAGCCGGCCCAGGTGGCGATGGCGGTGGCCCGCTCGGCCGGCGGGAAGACGGACGTGACGATCGACAGCGTCGCGGGCATGACGAAGGCGGCGCCGATGCCCATGACGGCGCGGGTGGCGATCAGGACCTCGGGGTTCGGGGCCTGGGACGCCGCGATCGCGGCGAGACCGAACACGGTGAGGCCCGACAGGAGCGCACCCTTGCGGCCGAAGCGGTCGCCGATGGCGCCGGCGAGCAGCAGCAGCCCCGCGAACACGAGGGCGTAGGAGTCGATGATCCACAGGAGCTGGGTGGAGCTCGGCTCGAGGTCCTCGAGGATCGTCGGGATGGCGACGTTGAGGCTGGAGACGGCGACGACGACCAGCACCAGGCAGAGGCAGCAGATCGCCAGGACGCGCTTGCGGTCGGGGTGTCCGACCATGGGATCCCAGGTCGCGGTGGGACGGCGATCGACCGCCGGTCCGGTGGTGGGGCTCGACATGGCGGCGACTGTAGGACGGTGGTGTCCTGCTGTGCAACGGTTGTGTCCTGGAGTTGGCTAGGGTGGTCGTCGTGGCCGGCACGGCGGACACCGCCCCCCTCGATGACGCAGCGCCCGACCCCTGTCCCGCCCGCGTCGACCCCCGCGTCGAGCGCACGCGTGCCGTCGTGATGGAGACCACCCGCGCCCTGCTCAACGAGGTCGGCCTGGAGCGCACGAGCATCGAGGCGGTCGCCGACCGCTCCGGCGTGGCCCGCAGCACGATCTACCGCCACTGGCCGAGCACGGTCGCGCTGGTCATGGCCGCGCTGGAGCAGGCCAAGGTCGAGGCCGAGGCGGGACTCATGTCGTCCGGCGACGACGAGACCGACCTGCGGGCCCTGCTCGACGGGCTGGGCGAGGCGCTGCGCTCACCGCAGTCGAACGTGCTCGCCGACATCGCCGCCGCCGCCGGTCGCGACCCCGAGCTGGCGGTGCTGCACCAGGCGTACCTGTCGCGCCGCCGTGCTGCGGCGGTCGGGCTCATCGAGCGGTTGCAGGACTCGGGCCGGCTGCGGGCCGACGTGCCCGCCGCCGAGATGGTCGACCTCGTCGCCGGTCCGCTCTTCTACCGGCGCTTCCACGCGCAGCGACCGATGACGACCGAGCAGATCGCGGCGCACGCGGACCTGATGTTCGAGCTCCTCGCGCCGGCCTGACCGAGGGACCGCCGGGCGCGGTCGCCGCGTCAGGGCGTCGGAGCGATGCTGGCGAAGGCGCGGGCGCGGTCGATGCCGGCCTGGCGCTCGTCGATGCCGACCGTGCCCACGAGGACGTAGTCCGACGCGAACTCGGGTCGCAGCTCGCCGTCCTCGTCGATCAGCCAGCCGAGGCCGGTGGCGAAGCGCCGTGGCACGGCCACGACCTCGGGCGAATCGTTCGTGCGGAACACGACGTCCCACACCGGGATGCTCACGCCCTGGTTCGCCATCGGGTGGCCGAAGTGGTGGTGGAAGTGGTGCTTGCGCAGCCAGCGCTCGTACCCGTTGCGGGGTGCGCGCAGGTGCGCCAGCGCGTGCTGCCACTCGTAGAACGCGTAGGCGACCACCCACCCCCCGGCGAGCCCGGCACCGACGGTCAGGCCGAACAGCCAGGTGCCGAGCGGCAGCCAGACGAGGATGCCGACGACGGCCACGCCTGCCCACGCGAGCAGCAGCCGCGCCGTGAAGTTCCAGCCCGCGGTCACGTGGTGGAGCAGGTGCTCGCGGCTCATGATCCCGCGGCCCTTGAGGTGGTGCATCGCGAACCGGTGCAGCAGGTACTCGAACAGGAACCAGAGGTTCACGCCGACCGCGAAAGCGAGGAGCGCGACCGCCACCGATCCCAGCACGCCGCCCCCTCCCCGGTGCCCGACGTCAGGCGTTCGAGCCGACCCGTGGCAGGAACGAGCCCGCCCGCTGCATGCGGCCGAGCTGCTCGGTCGCGGCGTCGAGGACGCGGGCCGGGGCGCCCCAGGCCAGCAGGAGGTCCTCGGTGACCAGCTTGCCCATGGCGCGGGCGCTGAACGCGTCGGCGTCCGATGCCGGGAGCGCGCCGACGTTGGCGTTCGCGGTGAGCAGGGCGCCGTTCAGCGCGCCGACCCAGCGCAGCAGCCGCCGGAAGCCGTCGTCGTTGCGGGCGGGGTCCGGGGCCGACAGGGCGCCGGCCGCCACCGCGGCCTCGACGAGGACCAGGCCCTCGGCCAGCAGCGTGAGCGCGTGCGGCGTGACCGACCGGACGTCGTCGGGGTTCACCAGTCGCTCCGGGGTGCTGAGCAGCATCTGGAGGAACTCGAACTCGCGCGGGTGGAGCTCGGGACCGGCGACGAACAGCTGCCCGTAGGCGAGCACCCGCACCAGCGACTCGACGGCGTCGTCGTTGAGCCCGGACTCCTCGAGCGCCTCGTCCCACATCTCGGCGGCCTGGTGGTAGGTGGCGAGCAGCGTCTGCACCGCGGCGACCTGCAGCGCGGCGATCAGCGCCGACTTCGAGGCGAAGTACGTGTAGATCGTGCCCACGGCGCAGTCGACCCGATCGGCGACCGCCTGCATGGTCAGGCCCTCGAGCCCGGACTCCTCGACGATGTCGCTCGCCGCGGCCAGGAGCTGGTCGTGGCGGGCGGCGCGGTTGCGGGCCCGGCGGCCGAGCGGCGGGTCGGTGCGTGCTTCGGTGGCGTTCATGCGAGCGGCCGCGGGGAGGTGGAGGTGCGCGGGGACATCGCACCATGCTCCGGCCCGCAGGCGGTCGTGTCAACCATCGACCACCTGGGGGTCCCACCGGACGGCGCCGGACCGTCGGGTGCCCGAGTGCCGCGTGCGACTTCTGACGGGGCGTCAGATGTCCCTACACTCCGGGCATGAGCGATCCCACCCCGGCCGCCCGTCGCGGCATCAGCGGCCTCGCCGCCTACCTGCCGCACTGGCGCCTGCAGCGGTCGGCCATCACCCAGGTCCTGGGCTCGTCGGCCGGCAAGGGCGCCCGCACCGTGGCCTCCTACGACGAGGATGCGGTGACGATGGCCGTCGAGGCGGGGCGTCGGGCCCGTCGCGGGACGAGTGGCCGGGTCGACTCGCTGTGGTTCGCCTCCACGACCGGGCCCTACGCCGAGAAGACGGCGGCACCGATCGTCCACGCCGCCCTCCGGCTGGACGGTGACGTGATCGCCGCCGACGCCGGACCGGGCCTCCGCGGCTCGGCGGCCGCGCTGCGCGCCGCGCTGCGCTCCACCGATCCGGGGGTCCTCGTGGCCGCGGCCGACGTCCGCACCGGCCCCGCCGGCTCGGCCGACGAGAAGGGCGGCGGCGACGCCGGCGCCGCAGCGCTCGTGGCCGACGCGGCCGACGGCCCGCTGCTCGCCGAGCACATCGGCGGTGCGTCGGCCACGCAGGAGTTCCTCGACCGCTGGCGCTCGCCCGGCGAGCTGCGCACCCGGGCGTGGGAGGAGCGCTTCGGCCAGCAGCGCTACGACGACCTCGCCGGCCGCGCCTGGGACGCCGCCCTGAAGGACGCCGGGCTCGACGTCGACCAGGTCAGCCGTGTCGCCATCTCGGCGCCGCACGCCCGAGCCGGCGCCCCGCTGGCGAAGAAGCTCGGCGCCGCCAGCGTCGACGTCGCCGACCGGCTCGACGGCTCGGTCGGCTTCACCGGTGCGGCCCACCCGCTCGTCCTGCTCGCCGACCTCGTCGAGCAGGCGTCGCCGGGCCAGGTCGTCGCCCTCGTCGCCCTGGCCGACGGCGCCGACGTCTTCCTCTTCCGCCGCACCGAGGCGCCCCTGCACGAGGGCGTGCCGACCGTGGCCGACCAGCTCGCCGGCGGCGACGACTCCCTGCCCTACGCCAAGTACCTGTCCTGGCGCGGCGTCCTGCCCGTCCAGCCGCCGAACCGGCCCGAGCCCGCCCGCATGTCGGCCTCGGCGGCCGAGCGCCGGCTCGACTGGAAGTACGGGTTCGTCGGCAGCCGCGACCGCCAGAGCGACGCGCTGCACCTGCCGCCCGCCCGGGTGAGCTTCTCCAACGGCGCCGTCGACGACATGGACCCCGCGCCGATGGCCGACGTCCCGGCCACGGTCGCCACCTTCACGGTCGACTCGCTGGCCTACTCGCCGTCGCCGCCGATCGTGTTCGCCGTCTGCGACTTCGAGGGCGGCGGCCGCCTGCCGGTCGAGCTGACCGACGTCACCGCCGACCAGGTCTCGATCGGCATGACCGTCGAGATGACCTTCCGCCGGCTCAACGCCGCCGACGGCATCGCCAACTACTTCTGGAAGGCCCGCCCCGCGACCGCGGCGGCCGGGAGCACCGACCGCTCGACCACGGGGGAGGGCTGACATGGCCAGCCACGGCATCAAGGACCGCGTCGCGATCGTCGGGATGGGCTGCACCCCGTTCCGCGAGCACTGGGACAAGGGCCTCGACGACCTGATCGTCGAGGGCACGCACGCCGGGCTCGACTCCGCCGGCATCGACATCGCGGATGTCGACGCGTGGTGGCTCGGCACCGCCCAGTCGGGCATGTCGGGGGTGACGCTGTCGGCGCCGCTCAAGCTGCAGGGCAAGCCGGTGACCCGGGTCGAGAACTTCTGCGCGACCGGATCCGAGGCGCTGCGGCAGGCCTGCTACGCGGTCGCGTCCGGCGCCTACGACGTGGCGGCCGCGGTCGGCGTCGAGAAGGTGAAGGACTCCGGCTACCAGGGCCTGAACGCGTTCCCCATCCCGACCGACGGCACGAACCGCACGCTCACCGCGGCTGCCATGTTCTCGCTCGTCGCGCCCGCCTACGCCGAGAAGTACGGCGTCGACCCCACCGAGCTGCGTCGGGTGCTGGCCCGGATCGCGAGCAAGAACCACGCCAACGGCGCCAAGAACCCGCGGGCGCAGTTCCGGCGCGAGATGGACGTCGACGCCATCTGCGCGATGCCGTCGGTCGCCGGGATGCTCTCGGTGTTCGACTGCGCCGGCGTGGCCGACGGCGCCGCGAGCGCGATCGTCGTCCGGGCCGAGGACGCCCACAAGTACACCGACACGCCGATCTACGTGAAGGCCCTGAGCTTCGTGGCCGGCAACGCGTCCGGTCTGCTCGACGCCGACTACGACTACACGCACTTCGACGAGTGCCAGTGGGCCGCCGAGGACGCCTACGCGCAGGCCGGCATCACCGACCCCCGCCACGAGCTGGCGATGGCCGAGGTGCACGACTGCTTCACGCCCACCGAGCTGGTGCTCATGGAGGACCTCGGCTTCTCGGCCCGAGGGCAGGCGTGGAAGGACTGCGAGGCCGGGGTGTTCGACCTCCACGGCGAGCTCCCGATCAACACCGACGGCGGTCTCAAGTCGTTCGGCCACCCGGTCGGCGCCTCGGGCCTGCGGATGCTCTTCGAGTGCTGGCTGCAGCTGCGCGGCGAGGCGCCCGAGGACCGGCGGATCGACACGATCGACCGCGGCCTGGCGCTGACCCACAACCTGGGCGGCTACCCCGGCGAGATGGTGAGCTTCGTCGGCATCTGGGGCAACCGCCCCGGCTGAGCGCCGGCTGGGAGCCGGCGCGGGCGCACCGCGGTCGTCGCAGTTCGGCGGTCGCCCGGGTACCGTCGGAAGCGATGGCGGAGTCCAGCGAGCCGAGCAAGCTCCCGCGCCGCGACGCGGTCGTGGACCAGGTGCACGACCTGGTCCGCAACGGGCTGAGCCCCGCCGTGTTCGTGGTCGAGATCGCGGGGTTCGACGGGCTCGCCGGCTCCGACCTCGACGGCGCGCACCAGGCAGTGCGCGAGGTCGAGGCGCGACTCGACCGCGTCGTCCGGGGCCGCGACGTCCTCGGCTTCGAGCCGCCGGCCCGGTTCCTGCTCGGGTGCTCGTCGCTGCAGCCCGACGCGGCCGGCGGGGTCCTCGAGCGCATCCGCGGCGGCGCCGCGTTCCCCGTCGAGGTCGGCGGCGACGCGATCTCGCTGGTGCTCGACGTCGGCATGGCCTTCTTCGCCGACGGCGCGACCGGCGCCTCGCTCGTCGAGGCGGCCGAGACCGACCTCGGCCGCGCCGGTTCGACCGCCTGAGCGGGCTCCGCCGTGCCGCGCCTGCTCGTCGTGCACCACACGCCGTCGCCGGCGTTGCACTCGATGTTCACGTCGGTCGTCGAGGGCGCGTCGGACCCGGCGCTCGCCGACGTCGAGGTGGTGAGCCGCCCCGCCCTGACCGCCGGGCCCGTCGACGTGCTCGAGGCCGACGCCGTGGTGGTGGGCGGGCCCGTGAACCTCGGCTACCTGGCCGGCGCGATCAAGCACTTCTTCGACCAGATCTACTACCCGTGCCTCGACGAGACGGTCGGCCTCCCGTTCGCCGCCTACCTGCACGGCAACGACGACCTCACCGGCGGGCGGATCGCGCTGGAGCGGATCACGACCGGCCTGCGCTGGCGGTCGGTCCAGCCGCTGGTCGAGGTGACCGGCGCGCCGTCGAACGACGACCTCGCAGCGTGCTGGGAGCTCGGCGCCGCCACCGCCGCCGGGTTGCTCGGCTGACGGCACGGCGCCGGTCGCCTCCCGCCCGTCGTCGCGCCGGTCCGTATGATCTGACGGTCCATCAGATCCTGCGGTCGGAGCGCCGCGGAAGGAGCGCCACGTGGCCGCCATCATCCCTGCCGGCACCACCGCATGGGGGCTGCAGCTGCCCGTCCAGTCGAAGTCCACGGCGTACCGCCAGCCGTGGGAGCTCGACGCCGGGCCGGCGGAGCTGGCGACCGTCGCCACCGCGGCCGACCGGGCCGGGGCGTTCTACGTGGCGGTGTGCGATCACGTCGGCGTGCCCCGACCGGCCGACGAGGTCATGTCGGACACCTGGTACGACACCATCGCCACGCTGGGCTGGCTGGCCGCGCTCACCGAGCGCGTGCACCTCGTCAGCCACGTGTACGTCCTCCCGTACCGGCACCCGCTCCAGACGGCGAAGTCGTTCGTGACGCTCGACGCGCTGTCGGGCGGTCGCGCCGTGCTCGGGGCCGGGGCCGGCCACCTCGAGAGCGAGTTCGAGGTGCTCGGGGTCGACTACGCGTCCCGCGGCCGCGCCGTCGAGGACGCCATCCCGGTGATCCGCGCCGCGTTCGAGGAGGAGTACCCGACGATCGGCGGCCCGGGGGCCGAGGTCGGCGTCGGCATCGCGCCCCGACCGGTCCGCCCCGGCGGCCCGCCGATCTGGATCGGCGGCTCCTCGCCGGCGGCCATGCGCCGTGCCGCCGAGCTCGCCGACGGGTGGCTGCCGCAGGGCCCGCCCAAGGTCGGCATGCGCAAGGGCATCGCCGAGATCCGTGAGCGCCGCACCGCCGCCGGCCTGCCCGAGGCCTTCGACATGGGCACCAACGTCGAGCCGATCCACATCGGCACGCCGGGTTTCGAGGTGGCCGACTGGACCCTCACCGGCACGCCCGAGGAGGTGGCCGAGGGGCTCGCCAAGTACCGGCGCCTCGACGTCAACCAGTGGCAGCTCCGCTTCCTCGGCCGCTCCGCGACCGAGGTCGCCGAGCAGATCGAGCGCTTCGGCGCCGAGGTCTGGCCCCTCGTCATGGCCTGACGAGACGAACTCGCCGCTTCTCGGGGACGTCCCCGAGAACGCACGGACGTCGAACTTGGGGCTGAGCGATCGCTGGGCGACGCCTGATCCCCAAGTTCGGTGCTCGGCGGTTCTTGGGGACCTCCCCAAGTTCGAGGATCGAGCCGGGTGACGGGAGCGCGGGAGTACGGTCGCCGGCCATGCGCGTCGACATCGGTGACGGGGTCCGGTTGTTCGTCGACGTCGTCGGCTCGGGCCTCCGGCCCGACGACGACGCCATGGTCCCGAAGCCCACGCTGATCGTCCTGCACGGTGGACCGGGGTCGGACCACTCGTCGTTCCGCCCGTACATGGACCGCTTCGCCGACACCCACCAGGTCCTGCTCGTGGACCACAGGGGCAACGGCCGCAGCGACGGGTGGGACGATCCGGCGAGCTGGAACCTGGACACCTGGGCCGACGACGTCGTCCGCCTCTGCGACGTGCTCGGGATCGAGCGCCCGGTGGTGCTCGGGCTGTCCTTCGGCGGCTTCGTCGCCATCCGCTACGCCGCCCGCCACCCCGACCACCCCGCGGCGATCGTGCTGGCCAGCACCAAGGCGCGCACGCACGAGGACGAGTCGGCCGCCCGCTTCCACGCCCTCGGCGGCGAGCGGGCCGAGGCGACCTACCGCCGCATCTACACCGACCGGGACCTCGCACCCGACGCGTGGGTCGACTACGTGACGGTCAACATGCCGCTGTACAACCCGACGCCGTCACCGTTCGGGCCGGGTCGGTCGATCATGAACCTCGAGCTGCTCGTCGACTTCACCGGTGGTGAGCACGTCGACATGGACCTCCGCGACGACGTCCGTCGGATCGCCGTGCCCACGCTCCTGCTGGCCGGCAGCGAGGACCCCATGACGCCGCCGTCGTGCTCCGAGGAGATCCTCGAGCGGCTGGCGCCGGGCCTGGGGACCATGGCGATCGTCGCCGGCGCCGGGCACGGCACGTTCCGCGACCGTCCCGAGGAGAGCGAGGCGATCCTGCGCGACTTCCTCGCCGAGGAGCAGGTGATCGCCCGCCAGGCCTGAATCCGGATCACCGCGCCGGATCACCGCCAGGACGATTTCTGGTGCCCGGATCGCGACAAGGGATGTCGCTGTGCACCCCTATATCCCCGGGGGGGGGTCAGTCGAGTGCGACCACCGGGCCGGCCTCGGCCGGCGTCCCGTCGGCCACCGGCCCCACGGCGTAGTCGAACGGGAAGAGCGCCAGCTTCGCCATGCTGAAGTTCTTGATCCCGAACGGGATGCCCAGGATCGACAGGCAGAGGAGCACGCCGAACAGGAGGTGCAGCAGCGCCAGCCAGAGGCCGCCGACGATGATCCAGACGATGTTCATCACGCCCTTGGAGAAGCGGTGGCCCGGGCTCTCGTGGAGCGTCCGCCCGAACGGCCACATCACGTAGCCGGCCAGCTTGAACGCCTGGATGCCGAAGGGGATCCCGATGATCGTGATGCAGGCCACGACCCCGGCGAGCATGTACCCGATGCCGAGCCACACGCCCGACAGCACGAACCAGATGATGTTGCCGATCGTCTTCACGAGTCGCCCCCGGTGAGGGTCAGTTGCGGCTGGCGAGCTGGTGGCGCAGGTGCTGGCACTCGTCCTCCAGCTGGGCCAGTCGCTTGGCGGTGCCGCGCAGCATCGAGCGCGACAGGCGGGGCAGGTCGTCGAGCAGGGTGTTGAAGCCCCGGCGGTCGATGACCTCAAGCGTCATGTCGGTCGTCGCGACGATCGAGGCCGTGCGGGTGACCGCGTCGAGCAGCGCCACCTCTCCGAAGTAGGCGCCGGGGCCGAGCGTCGCGACCGTCACGCCGTCCTTCACCACGTCGGCCTCGCCGGCGATGATCACGGCGAACTCCTGGCCCAGGTCGCCCTGGCGCATCACGGTCTTGCCCGCCGGGACGTGCACCTCGTCGGCCAGCCGGTCGATCTCGTCGAGCTCGGCCTCCGTGCAGCCGGCGAACATCGGCAGCGTGCGGATCTGCGAGTGGGAGTCCCTGCGAGGCGTCACACGGGTGACTGTAACCCCGGCCCCGCCACGTGTGACGGGAGTCGCGATCGCGTAGGTTGCGGCTCCACCAGCGGTCGGCGGACGGCCGCGACGACGGGGCACCGCCAGGGGGACGAGATGGTCAAGATGTTCGCGCTGCTGCGACGGCGGGAGGGCATGAGCACCGAGGAGTTCCGTGCCCACTGGCGCGACGTCCACGGCCCGCTGATCCGCGACACGCCCGAGCTGGCCCGCCACATCGTCCGCTACGAGCAGCACCCCCGGCACCGGCCCGACGCGCTCTCGGGCACCGCCGGCGTCGACGGCGTCGCCGTGCAGTGGTTCCGCTCGATCGACGACTTCCTCGCGTTCATCTCGGAGCCCGGCTACCAGGAGCTGATCGCCCCCGACGAGCGCCGGTTCCTCGACACCGACTCGATCGAGTTCCTCATCACCGAGGAGCCGAACGTCGTCATCGCCGGGCCCGAGGGGCTCGGGAGCGGTGGGACCCAGGGGGGCGCGTCGTGAGCGTCGGGCTGGAGGGCCGCGGGATCGTCGTCACCGGCGGCGGGTCGGGCATCGGCGCCGCCACGTGCCGCCTGCTCGCGCTCAAGGGCGCGAAGGTCGGCGTGCTCGACCGCAAGCGGGAGACGGCCGAGGAGGTCGCCGCCGAGATCGGTGGGCTGGCGCTGCACTGCGACGTCGGCGACAGCGAGGCCGTCGACGCCGCGCTCGCCCGGGCCGACGCCGAGCTCGGCGGGCTGTCGGGGCTGGTCAACAACGCCGGCATCGGCAACCTCAAGCCGTTCGAGGACTACACCGACCGCGACATCGAGCTGATCTGGCGGGTCAACTTCTTCGGCACGTACGCCTGCCTCCGGGCCGCGGTGCCGTTCCTGCGGGCCACGGCGGAGCAGCGCGGGGCGCCGTCGTCCGCGGTCAACATGGCGAGCGTGTCGGGCGTGCGCCCGACACGGGGCGAGGCGCCGTACTCCGCGGCCAAGGCCGCCACGGTCGCGCTGACCTCGTCGGCGGCCCTGGAGTGGGCGCCGACGGTCCGGGTGAACTGCGTGTCGCCCGGCTTCGTCCACACGGCGCTCAACGACGTGCTCGTCACCGACCCCGCGGGTCGCAAGGGGATCGAGGACCGCACGCCGATGGGCCGGGTCGGCTCGGCCGCCGAGACGGCGAGCCTGATCGCCTTCCTCCTGTCGGACGAGACCGGCTACATCACCGGCCAGAACGTGGTGATCGACGGCGGGACGATGCTCCCGAACGAGCAGATGGACCCGGTGCTCGGGCCCCTGCTCGAGATGTTCGGCGGCGGCTGATCGGCCCGGCCCTCGACCCGGGCGGAAAACTAGAACTTGTTCCAGTTTCGGCCTGACACATCGTCAGGTCGGGGGATACCATCCGGTCATGAGCGACGCGTCGCAGACCTCGGATCAGGGCGCCCCACAGCGGGTCCGTGACCTCCCACCGAACGAGATCCCCAAGATCGTCTCGGTCGACGACCACATCATCGAGCCGCCGAACGTGTGGACCGATCGGATCCCCTCCAAGTACGCGGACGTGATGCCGCGCTCGGTGCGCATGCGCGGGACGATGAACTTCGTCGGCGGCGTGTTCTCCTTCGAGGAGACCGAGGACGGCGACGAGGCCGACTGGTGGCAGTACGAGGACGGCCGGTACCCGATCACCCGCCTCGAGTGCGCCGTCGGCTTCGACCGCTCCGAGGTGACGGTCCGGGGCATCACCTACGAGGAGATGCGCAAGGGCTGCTGGGACCCCAAGGCCCGCCTCGAGGACATGGACGCGAACTGGACCGAGGCGTCCATGTCGTTCCCGTCGAGCTTCCCCCGCTTCTGCGGCCAGCGCTTCTACGAGGCGAAGGACAAGGAGCTCGCCGACCTGTGCGTCAAGGCCTACAACGACTGGCAGGTCGACGAGTGGTGCGGTGACTCGAACGGTCGCCTGATCCCCTGCATCATCGTGCAGCTCTGGGACCCGCAGGCCGCCGCCGCGGAGATCCGGCGCAACGCCGCCCGCGGCGTCCGGGGCATGACCTTCTCGGAGATCCCGCCCTATCTCGGCCTCCCGTCGATCCACGACGCCGACGGCTACTGGGACCCGGTGTTCGAGGCCTGCGCCGAGACCGGCGTGGTCGTCAACATGCACATCGGCTCCAGCTCGAAGATGCCGTCGACCTCGCCCGACGCGCCCGCTGCGGTGGGCTCGACGCTGACGTTCAACAACGCCATGGCGTCGATGACCGACTTCCTCTTCTCCGGCGTGCTCGCCCGCTACCCCGACCTCAAGCTCGCCTACTCCGAGGGCCAGATCGGCTGGATCCCCTACATCGTCGAGCGGGCCGACAAGGTCTGGGAGGACAACCGGGCCTGGGGCGGCTTCGGCGACAAGGTCCCCGAGCCCCCGTCGACCTACTACTACCGCCAGATCTACGGCTGCTTCTTCGACGACGAGTACGGCCTCGACAACATCGAGAAGGTCGGCGTCGACAACATCTGCTTCGAGACCGACTACCCGCACTCGGACTCGACCTGGCCCCACTCCCGGGAGACCGCCCTCAAGCTCATGGGCGACCTGAGCCCGGAGCTGTTCCGGAAGTTCGTGCGGGGCAACGCCATCGACCTGCTCTCCCTCGACCTGGAGCCCTGAGTTGTCGGATTCCACGTACCGCCTGACGATCGGCGGCGAGTCCGTCGAGGGTGCCGCCGGCACCTACGACATCGTGAACCCGGCCACCGAGGAGGTGACCGGTCGTGCGCCCGAGGCGTCGGTCGACCAGGCCAACGCGGCGGTCGAGGCCGCGGCCGAGGCCTTCCCGGCCTGGTCGCGCACCACGCCCGAGGAGCGCGCCGAGCTGCTCGACCGCGCCGCGGACCTGATCGAGGCGCACCGCAAGGAGATCGTCCCGGTCCTGCAGGCCGAGACCGGCGCCACGGCGCGCACGGTCAAGTCCATGCAGTTCTTCCCGGCCACGGCCCGCCTGCGCCGCTACGCCAAGGGCGCGCTCGAGCCGACGATCACGCCGCTGCCGCCGGCGGTCATGCCGACGACGCCGCTGGCGCCGGGCGGCCTGATCTCCGCCGTGGCCAACCGCCAGCCGGTCGGCGTGGTCACCTGCATCACCTCGTACAACGTCCCGATGACCAACATGGCCGGCAAGATCGGCCCGGCCCTCGCCATGGGCAACACGGTCATCGTCAAGCCGGCGCCGCAGGACCCGCTCGGCGTGCTCCGCATGGTCGAGCTGATGAACGAGGCCGGCTTCCCGCCCGGCGTCGTCAACGTGGTCACCGGCCAGGACATCGCCCCGTCCGAGGCCGTCGTCGCCCACCCCGCCACCGACATGGTCTCCTTCACCGGCTCGACCGGCGTCGGCCAGCGGATCGGCGCGGTGTGCGGGTCGCAGATGAAGCGCCAGCTCATGGAGCTCGGCGGCAAGGGCGCCTGCATCGTCTTCGACGACGCCGACCTGAAGGCCGCCATCGGCGGGATCAGCTCGGTGTGGGGCTTCCACTCCGGCCAGATCTGCACGTCGCCCACCCGCGTCATCGTCCAGCGCGGCGTGTACGACGCGCTGGTCGGCGGGCTGCAGAAGGCGGCGGGCCACATGAAGGTCGGCGATCCCACCGATCCCGACACGGTCGTCGGCCCGGTCATCACGGGCGCGCACCGCGAGCGCATCGAGGGCTACGTCCGGACCGGCATCGACGAGGGCGCGACGGTCGCCGTCGGCGGCGGTCGCGGCGGGTTCGACACCGGCTTCTACGTCGAGCCGACCCTGCTCGTCGACTGCACGAACGAGATGACCCCGGTCCGCGAGGAGCTCTTCGGGCCGGTCGTGGTCGTCGTGCCCGTCGACGACGAGGACGAGGCCGTCGCCATCGCCAACGACAGCGACTACGGCCTCTACAGCTACGTCTTCTCCGGCGACACGTCCCGCGCGTGGAACGTCGCCCGCCAGCTGCGGTCCGGCAACGTCGGCATCAACTCGCTGCAGCGCAACCACGAGGCGCCCTTCGGCGGCTTCAAGCAGTCGGGCGTCGGCCGCGACGGCGGCAGCTACGGCCTCCTGGCCTACTCCGAGCTGCAGTCGATCGTCTGGCCCAGCTGAGCCCTCCCGACCTCGAAACTGCGTGAATCGGCGTCGCTCAGCGACGCCGATTCACGCAGTTTCGAGGTCGTGGGCGGTGCGGACGCCAGGCGTCGGGCTCGGCGGTAGCGTCCGGCCCATGGTCGACCTGCCCGACGAGCTCGAGCTCTCCGATCCCCAGACGCGCGTGCTCGGCTGCCTGCTCGAGAAGCAGGCGACCACGCCCGACGCCTACCCGCTCACGCTGAAGGCGCTGACCACGGCGTGCAACCAGACGTCGAGCAGGGACCCGGTCGTCGACTACGACGCCAACCTGGTCGAGACGACGTGCCAGGCGCTCAAGGCCAAGGGCCTCCTGCGCATCGTGCACCCGGCCAGCGGCGAGCGGGCGACGAAGTACCGCCAGATCCTCGACGAGCAGCTCGGCCTCGACGCGGCCGAGAAGGCGATCATCGCCGTGCTGCTGCTCCGCGGCGCGCAGACGGTGCCAGAGCTCCGGAGCCGGACCGAGCGCCTGCACGCCTTCGCCGGGCAGGAAGAGGTCGAGTCCGTGCTCGTGGCGCTCGCGGCGCGGACCGACCGGCCGCTCGTGCGGCTGCTCGAGCGCGCCGCCGGCCAGCGCGAGGCGCGCTGGATGCAGCTCCTGCAGCACGACGCCGACGGGCGGGCCGAGGCCGCGGCGACGGCGACGACGGCGTCGAGCGGCGCACCGGGCCGGGCGGCCGCGTCCCCGGGCCGGGTCGACGAGCTCGAGGCGCGCGTCGAGGCGCTCGAGGGGCGGCTCTCCCAGCTGGTCGCCGCGCTCGACGGCCTGGTCGAGCTGCCCGATCCGGTCCAACAGGGCGCAGACCCGTCGCCGGCGACCGACTGACGCCCGCTTCGGCGGCGGTTCCCGTCGTCTGACGACGGAGATCGCCGCCAGAGCACGAGGCGGGCGCGGATCAGGGCAGCAGCTCCCAGAGCCCGTCGTAGTGCGCGGGCGGCGCGACGCCGTCGTACAGCTCGCGCCCGGCGCCCGACGGGGCGGCCCCGGCCCGGACCGCGGCGAGCCAGGCCCCGACCTCCGACGCGGCGAGGTCGGACATGTCGTGGTCGGCGTCGTCCTCGACGTACGTCAGGTCCACGCCGGTCGAGGCGATGAGCCCGGCGCCGCCCCGGTACGTGTCGATGGTGGCGAACCGGTCCCGCCGGGCACCCGACAGGAACGCCGGCCGCCCCGCCGCAGCTCGACGGTCGACCGGGAAGCCGTGCACGCCGGCCGGGAAGCTGTAGATCCCGAACGCCGCGGCCGGACGGTGGACGACGTCCCGGTGCAGCAGCAGCGACACGCCGAGCCCGCCGCCCTGGCTGAAGCCGCCGACGACGGCCTCCGAGGCGGCCAGCCCCGTCGCGACCTCGAGCGTGCCGAGCAGGCGGTCGAGCGCGGCGAGCGAGCCGAGGTACTGCTCCTCCGCGCCGGTGGAGCGGGCCGGCTTGTGCCAGATCACCCGGTCCCGGTGGCGGTAGGGGCCGTGCGGCGTCACGGCCAGGAGCGCGCCGTCCGGGTCGATCAGGTGGAGGCGGTCGGTCAGCGCCGAGATCGGCAGCCCGTAGCCGTGGACCAGCACCAGCAGGCGATCCGGCGAGCCGCCGCGGTCGACCACGTCGTAGGTCAGCGGGGCGGGCGCCTCGGAGGGCAGGGGAGCGGACACGATGGCGGCAGTCCACCACAGCAGGCGGAGGTCCGGCCGCTCGGGCCGGGGTCGAACTGAAACGCGTTCTACCCGCGGGGTATGGTCCCGCCCATGAGAGCGATCGTGTGGGACGGCAAGGCCGCGTCCGTCGAGTCCGACATCCAGGTCCGTGACCTGCGCCCCGGCGAGGTGCGGGTGCGCATCGAGTCGGCGGGCCTCTGCCACAGCGACGTGTCGGTGCTGAACGGCACGATCATGTTCCCGCCGCCGGTCGTGCTCGGCCACGAGGGCGCGGGCGAGATCGTGGCCGTCGCCCCCGACGTCACCAACGTGGCGGTCGGCGACCACGTCGTCCTGTCGACGCTCGGCAACTGCGGCCAGTGCGCCGCCTGCGACAGCGGCAAGCCGACCTTCTGCCGAGTCGGGCAGGGCAAGCTCTCGCGCCCGTTCACCAAGGGCGAGGGCGAGGACGTCCAGAAGGTGTTCCAGTTCGCCAACCTCGGCGTCTTCTGCGAGGAGACCGTCGTCAAGGCGACCCAGGCGGTGAAGATCCCCGACGACGTGCCGCTCGCCTCGGCATCGCTGATCGGCTGCGGCGTCCTCACCGGCGTCGGCGCCGTGTTCAACCGGGCCAAGGTCCAGCACGGCGAGTCGGTCGTCGTGATCGGCGTCGGCGGCATCGGGCTCAACGTCATCCAGGGCGCCGCGCTGTCGGACGCGCTGCCGGTGATCGCCGTCGACACCAACCCGGCCAAGGAGAGCTACGCCAAGCTCTTCGGCGCCACGCACTTCATCTGCCCCGACGGCCCCGACTTCGACCTCGTCGAGGCGGTCAAGGAGATCTGCCCGAACGGCGTCGACTACGTCTTCGAGTGCGTCGGCTCGACGGCGCTCATCAAGACCTCGACCGACCTCCTCGACTGGGGCGGCACCGTCGTCATGCTCGGCGTCCCGAAGATGGGCTCCGAGGCGAGCTTCGTCGTGTCGACCATGTACAACGACAAGACGATCATGGGCTGCCGCTACGGCTCCGCCCGGCCGCAGTTCGACATCCCCCTGATGGTGAAGCTGTACCAGGCCGGCCGCCTCAAGCTCGACGAGCTCGTGTCGCAGACCTATCCGCTCGAGGACTTCCAGAAGGCGCTCGACGAGCTGCACGACGGCAAGCTCGCCCGCGGCGTGCTCACCGTCCCGGCCTGACCGGCGCCCGCCGGCCGACCGCCAGCCCACGCACCCGCGACCACCGCACAGGGGGATCCGTGCCACTTCCCGCTGAGATCGATGAACTGTCCCGGAAGGTCTCCAACTGGGGCCGCTGGGGCGACGACGACGAGCTCGGGTGCGGCAACCTCCTGACCGAGGAGTCGACGCGGCGGGGCGTGGCCGCGGCCCGCCGCGGCCGGCGCATCTCGCTGGCCGCCGACCTCAAGCAGGACGGCATCCAGGTGGGCCAACCGGCGCGCCGGTACAACCCGATCCTGTCGGTCACCTCGCTGAACGAGCGCGACGAGTTCGCGCCGGGCATCTGGGAGGGCACCGACGACCTCGTCACCATGTCGACGTGCGCGGGCACGCACATCGACGCGCTGAGCCACGTCTCCTACGACGGGTTCCTCTACAACGGCGTGCCGACCTCGGCGGTGACCGCGCAGTACGGCGCGACCAAGCTCGGCGCCGAGCGCCTGCCGCAGATCGTCACGCGGGGCCTCGTCCTCGACATCGCCCGGCTGAAGGGCGTCGACGCCCTCGACGAGATCTCGCCCGGGTACGCGATCACGGCCGACGACCTGGCCGCCGCGGCCGAGCAGGCGGCGGTCTCGCCCGAGCCCGGTGACGTGATCCTCGTCCGCACCGGCCAGATGCGGTACTACCTGGCCGGCGACCGCAAGCGGTACACGGTGGGCACCGACTTCAGCCAGCCCGGCCTGTCGGTGGACGCCGTGCCGTGGATCCGCGAGCACGACCTCGCCGGAGCGTTCGTCGACACCTACGCCTACGAGGCGTTCCCCCCGACCCAGCCCGACTGGTCCGACTGCCTGGCGGTCCACCTGCTGCAGATCCGCGACATGGGGCTGATCCAGGGCCAGAACTGGGACCTCGAGGAGCTGGCCGAGGCCTGTGCCGAGGAGGAGCGCGGCGAGGTGCTGCTCCTCGCCTCGCCCGAACCGCTGGTCGGCGCGACGTCGACGCCGGTCTCCCCGGTCGCCGTGCTCTGAGCGCCGGCGGCGCACCGTTCCCATCCCCGCCGCTCGGCCGTACCGTGGGGACCGTGGACGACCAGCCGGCTCCGGCGAGCGACGACCTGCCGCCGCGGCGCTCGCCGTGGGACCCGCCGCCCGGCGCCGCGCCACCACCGTCCCCGCCCTCGGTCCCGCCGCCGGCTCCCCGTCCGCCCGCCGGCGGCGCGGAACCGCCCCGCGGCGTGCGGGGCCAGCGATATGGGGGACCGCGACTCGGCGGCCGTGGCGCCCTCGCGCTGTTCGGCCTGCTCGGCGTCCTCGTGACGGTGGGGATCATGGCGTTCCTCGCCGTACAGGTGCTCGACGGCGTCGGCGGGTCCGACGACGCCGACGTCGGCGCCTCGCTGGGCGACCCGGCCGGCGGACCGGCGAGCACGGTCGCGCTCGATCCGACGGCACCGTCGGACGGGGCTGCGGCCGCCGCGTGCGCGACGACGAAGGACACCCTCGAGACGGCGGCCGAGGCCTATCGCTCGGTGAACGGCTCGTACCCGCCCGATCTGGCGGCCCTCGTCTCGTCCGGGATGGTCGACACGGACGGCCGGATCGACTTCGAGCTGCGCGTCGAGGGCGACACCCTGGTCGTCACCGGCACCGGCTCCTGCGCGGGCAGCTGAGCCGAGTACCGTCGCACCCCGTGGCGGACCAGGAGCGCACGTACTCGATCTGGCCCTTCCTCATCCTGTTCGTGGTGCTGGGGACGGTCGGCCTCATCGGCATCCTGGCGTTCGGGTCGCCCTCGTCGCCGACGGGGACGATCCCGTCGTTCACGACCACGTCGACCACGCCCACCACCGAGCCTCCCGAGGACACCACGCCCGTCACGGTCCCGGGCGGCGCGGCCGCGCCCGAGGGCGTGCGCGACGTCGTGGCCGAGGGCGACGCCACCTCGTACGCGTTCCAGACCCCCGAGTCGCTGGCGACCGTGCCGCTGCGGGCCGTCGTGGCACGGGCCCAGGCCACGCCCGACGCCGCCGGCACCTCGCTCGTGCTCGAGGTGGCCTGCACCGCGTCGGCCGACGAGGTGCTCGGCCAGGTCTCTGTGACCGAGACCGCGACCTCGGTGACCGTCCTCCCGGTGGTCGTGCTCGCCGCCGAGGGCACCGCCCCGTGCGCCCCGGGCGCCGCGCCGCGTGAGGTCACGCTGCCCCTGGAGCGCCCGATCGGCAGTCGCAGCGTCGTGCTCGTCCCTGCCGGCACCGAGGTCCCCGCGCCGGGCCCGTGAGGCATCGGTCCCGCCCCCGGACGGCTCCCTACACTGGCGATCGCCGCCCCCGGGACGCCTCGGAGGCGGCCGCACGCCGGACGAGTAGGTGACGACATGTTGCAGGGCCGGACGCTCTGGGAGCTGATGGAGAGACGGGTCGACGCGACTCCCGACGCGCTGATGGCCGTCGACGAGGACATGCGCACCCTGACCTTCGCCGAGTTCTGGTCCGAGGCCGAGCGCGCCGCCGCCGGGCTCCGGGCCTCGGGGCTCGGCGAGGGCGACGTCGTGTCGTGGCAGCTGCCGACCTGGATCGAGTCGCTGGTCCTCGTCGCCGCGCTCAGCCGGCTCGGCGTGGTGCAGAACCCGCTGCTGCCGATCTACCGCGAGCGGGAGGTGGGCTTCGTCACCGACCAGGCCGACTCGCGGCTGCTCGTCGTCCCGTCGCGGTGGCGCGGCTTCGACCACGAGTCGATGGCGACCGGGATCGCGGAGCGGCACGGCCGGGAGATGCGCGTGCTCGTGACCGACAAGGCGCTGCCGCAGGGGGACCCGACGCAGCTGCCGGCGCTGCCCGAGCCGCTCGACCCGGGGGACCAGCCGGCGCGCTGGATCTTCTACACGTCGGGCACCACCGCGGACCCGAAGGGCGCCCAGCACACCGACGCCACGATCGCCACCGCGGCGAAGGGGATGGGGGAGCGGCTCGCCCTGATCGAGTCCGACCGCGCCGCCCTCGTGTTCCCCTTCTCCCACATCGGCGGCATCACGTGGCTCTTCCGGAGCCTCATGTTCGGCAGCTCGCTGATCCTCGTCGAGTCGTTCGACCCCGACGGCACGTCCGAGGTCCTGTCGCGCGAGGGCGTGACCCTGGCCGGCTCCGGCACGGTGTTCCACCAGGCGTACCTCGCCTACCAGCGCAAGCACCTCCAGCCGGTCTTCCCGCACGTCCGCGCCTTCCCGGGGGGCGGGGCCCCCAAGCCGGCGTCGCTCGTCGGCGAGGTCCGGGCGGTGTTCGACGCCCCGATCCTGGCCGGCTACGGGCTCACCGAGGCACCGCTCCTGACCATGGCGGACGTGGCCGACACCGACGAGGAGCTCGCCACCAGCGAGGGCAAGCCGATGCCGGGCGTCGAGCTCCGGTTCGTGACCCTCGACGGTCGTGAGGCGCTGCCCGGCGAGGAGGGCGAGATCCGGGCCAGGGCGCCCCAGCTGATGCTCGGCTACCTCGACCCGGCGCTCGACGTCGAGGCGTTCGACGAGGACGGCTTCTTCCGCACCGGCGACCTCGGCCACCTCGACGACCGGGGCAACCTCGTCGTCACCGGCCGCGTCAAGGACGTGATCATCCGCAAGGGCGAGAACGTGTCGGCGAAGGAGGTCGAGGACCTCCTCCACACCCACGACAAGGTGGGCGACGTCGCGGTGATCGGGCTGCCCGACCCCGACTCCGGCGAGCGGGTCTGCGCGGTCGTCCAGACGGCGCCCGGCGCCGAGGACATCACGCTCGACGAGGTGGTCGACCACCTGCGGGCGCAGGGGCTGATGGCGCAGAAG
The DNA here is from genome assembly GCF_020715685.1 of Dermatobacter hominis. Lineage (GTDB taxonomy): Bacteria > Actinomycetota > Acidimicrobiia > Acidimicrobiales > Microtrichaceae > Dermatobacter > Dermatobacter hominis. The sequence goes on along the minus strand of NZ_CP085840.1, from coordinate 2,081,843 downwards.
CTGCCCGAGCAGCTCGAGATCGTGCAGGTCATCCCCCGCAACCCGGCGGGCAAGGTCCTCAAGCACGTGCTGCGCGACGAGTACAAGGGCTGACCCTGGTCCTCGCCGCCTCAACCGGGGCGCTCGCCGCCGCGGCCACCGCGTTCCTCGCCGTGTTCGTGGCCGAGCTGCCCGACAAGACGATGTTCGCCACGCTCGTCCTGACGACGCGCTTCCGGTCACCGCTCGCCGTGTGGACGGGCGTCGCCGCCGCCTTCGCCGTCCACGTCACGATCGCCGCCGCCTTCGGGAAGCTGCTGTCGAACCTCCCGCAGCGGCCGGTCGACGCCGTCGTCGCCGTCCTGTTCGCCGTCGGCGCCGTGCTGCTGTGGCGGTCGGCGGACGAGGACCCCGAGGAGGACGAGGACGTCGGCGACGCCCATGGCTTCGGCGGGATCGCAGCGCGCAGCTTCGGGCTGATCCTCGTGGCGGAGCTCGGCGACCTGACCCAGCTGACCACCGCCGGGCTCGCGGCCCGGTCCGGTCAGGCGCTCGCGGTCGGCGTCGGCGCACTGCTGGCGCTCTGGGCGGTGGCCGGGATCGGCGTGACCGCCGGGCAGCAGCTGCTCCGGTGGCTGCCGCTCGCGACCGTCCGGCGGATCGCCGCGGGCATCTTCGTCCTCCTCGCGATCGTGACCGCCGTGCAGGCCGTGCGAGGCTGACGCCCGTGACCGCCGACGCCCCCGACCCCGAACGGACGGTCCGACCGCTTCGCGCCGAGGACGCAGGAACGGTCGACGCCGTGCTGGCCCTCAACGAGCACTGGGTCCCCCACGTCGGGGCCGTGTCTCGCGACCGGATGGTGTCGCTGGTCGAGCAGGCCGATCTGGCGCTCGTCGTCGAGCGCCCGACCGGCGCCGGCGTGGCGCTCGACGGGTTCGTCGTCGTGATGGCGCCCGGCGCCGCCTACGACTCGCCGAACTACCGCTGGTTCGAGGAGCGCCTGGCCTCGGGCACGGCCCCCGGCCCCTTCCGCTACGTCGACCGCATCGCCGTGTCGCCCGACGCGCAGGGCGCCGGCGTGGGCCGGCTGCTCTACGACGCCGCACTGGAGCGGTCGGCCGAGGTCGGCGCCGCCGAGCTGACGTGCGAGGTGAACCTCGAGCCGCCGAACCCCGACTCGCTGGCCTTCCACGCCCGGATGGGCTTCGTCGAGGTCGGTCGGCAGTGGAACTACGGCGGCACCGTCCAGGTCCAGTTCCTGGCCCGTCCGGTCTGAGCCGCCCCGGCGACGAAGCAACCGGCTCTACAGCTTGATGAGGACGTGGCGCCGCCAGAGCTGGTCCGCGATCACCCACGCCAGCACGATCCAGACCGCCGACCAGGCCACCGAGGCCACGGCGATGGGCAGCACCCCCGCCATCCACTCGACGACGTCGATGCGAGCGCGGTCGGGCACGACCGAGGCCAGCGCGCTGGAGGCCACGTAGACGGCCAGCGGGTTGGCCCCGAGCTCCTGCAACCAGTGCACCGGCCGCCGGACGCCGCGAAGGTCGACCAGCCAGTAGACGGCCAGCGAGATGCCGGCGGCCGCAGCGGCGCCCACCAGCGCGTAGGTCGGCGTCCACAGCCGCTTGTTCACCGGGATCCAGGGTGCGAGCACGAGGCCGACCGCGAGCGGGACGACCGTCCACGTCGCGAGGTGCCGGACGATCTGACGGCGGTCGCCGGTCACGAACCACCGGCCCACCCACGCGCCCGCGAGCACGTTGAACACCGAGACGGCCGCGACCGGGAGGCCCTCGGCGGTCTCCCGGTCGTAGAGGAACCGGTCGATCGCCTGGTCGACGGTGTGGCCGTCCCGGAACCCCCACGCGAGCCCGATCGCGGCGCCGGCGACGAGCAGGGCCAGGCCCACCGCGTACTGGGCACGGCGGGGGAGGAGCAGCACGAACCACGCGAGCAGCGACGTGATCGCGATGTGCTGGAGCACGCCGGCGAGCACCAGCTGGTGCTGCTTCAGCGCCGAGAGGCCGACGCCGAGCCCGAAGAGGATCGCGCAGCGCTTGGCCATCGCCCCGAACGCCTGCCCGAACGTCGGGCCCCCGGGGGAGGGCATCTGCTTCGACGACAGCGCGCTCGACACGCCGATGCAGAAGAGGAACAGCGGGAACACCACGTCGGCCACCGAGAAGCCGTTCCACTCGGGGTGCCGGAGCCAGCCCGGGTGGCCGGGGTTGATGCCCTCGTTGTTGACGGCGAGCATCGCCGCGACAGCGAGGCCCCGAGTGACGTCGAGGGAGACGAGACGGGGCCGGGGCGCCACGACGTCCGCGGTCACCTCCGCACTCGCGGTCCCGGTCCCCGGTTCGCTCACCACGTGGACGCTACCCAGGCCCCCGTCCTGACCCGACGGCGGAACATCCGGCCGGCGCGGCAGGTGCACAGCTACCGTCGCGGTCGCTGGGTCGTGCCAGACGTGCCGCTGCCGGCGACGGTGGTCGGCGGACAGGAGGACCAGTGGACGACCACATCGGCAAGAAGGTGGGGGCCGAGTTCCTCGGCACCTTCCTCCTGGTGTTCGGCGGCTGCGGCTCGGCGATCTTCGCCGCGGCCGCGCTCGGCACCACCAAGGACGTGCTCGGCGTGGGCGACGTGGCGCTGCCCGCCGCCGGCGTCGTCAACAACGGCATCGGCTTCCTGGGCGTGAGCCTGGCGTTCGGCCTCACCGTCGTGTGCGGGGCCTACGGGCTCGGCCACGTGTCGGGCGGCCACTTCAACCCGGCCGTCACCATCGGCCTCGCCACGGCCAAGCGCTTCTCGTGGCGCGAGGCGCCCGTCTACATCGTCACGCAGTGCATCGCGGCGATCGCGGCGGTGGCCGTGCTCTGGGCCATCCAGGCGGGCCGCCCCGGATCGTTCGAGATCACCCAGGGGTCGTTCGCCTCGAACGCCTACGGGCAGGAGAACGGTCGGATCTTCTACGACCTCCCGGCGGCGTTCATCGCCGAGGTCGTGCTCACCGCGCTCTTCCTCGTCGTGATCCTCGGCGTCACCACGAAGGCGGCGTCGAAGGCCCAGGCCGCCCTCGGCATCGGCCTGATGCTGGCGCTGATCCACCTCATCAGCATCCCGATCACCAACACCAGCGTGAACCCGGCCCGGTCCCTCGGCCCGGCGCTGTTCGAGCGCGGCACGGCCCTCTCGCAGCTCTGGCTCTTCATCGTGGCCCCGGTGATCGGCGGGGCGCTCGGCGCCATCGTCTGGAAGTTCGCCACCGGCGGCGACGAGACGCAGACGGGCGAGACCGAGGCACAGGGCGTCGAGGTCGAGCCCTGACCGACCGGTTTGGGTGCCCGAGGGTGGCTCCCCCTAACATCTGACGACCCGTCAGGAACGGGCCGCAGGATCTCTACCAGGGGGAGTCACCCACCATGGGCATGCTGGACGGCAAGGTCGCGATCGTCACCGGCGCAGGTCACGGCATCGGCCGCGGCCACGCGATGGAGCTGGCCAAGCACGGCGCCACGGTCATCGTGAACGACCTGGGCGGCTCGGTCACCGGCGAGGGCACCGGCCGCGACGCGGACCTCACCGTCAAGATCATCGAGGGCCGGGGTGGCACGGCGGCGCCGAACTACGCCGACGTCTCCGACTACGACCAGGCCGGCGAGATGATCGCCCAGGCCGTCGACCAGTTCGGGCGGCTCGACATCCTCGTCAACAACGCCGGCATCGTCCGCGACGGCTCGATCTTCAACATGTCGGTCGAGGACTTCGACGCGGTGCTCAAGGTCCACCTGCGCGGCACCTGGATCCCCTGCAAGCACGCGGCGCTGCACTGGCGTGCGCAGAACAAGGAGACCGGCGAGCGGGTCGACGGCCGCATCATCAACACGGTCTCGGGCGCCGGCCTGACCGGCAACTTCGGCCAGTCGAACTACGCCCCGGCCAAGGCCGCGATCGCCAGCCTGACCCAGACGCTCAGCCTCGAGCTCTACAAGATCGGCGTCACCGTGAACGCCGTGGGCCCGGCCGCCGCCACCCGCATCACGGGCACGATGCCCAACGCCCCGGCGGTCATCGAGGCCGACGAGATCCCCGACGACGAGTGGAACCGGATGGACCCGGCGGTGTCGTCGCCGCTCGTCGCCTGGCTCGCCTCGGACGAGGCCGACCACGTCACCGGCCAGATCATCCGGGCGGTCGCCGAGAACATCATCCTGATGAAGGGCTGGGCCGACGGCCCGACGATCAACAACAAGGGCAACCGCTGGGACGCCACCAAGCTCGGCCAGCAGCTCGCCACCGACGTCTTCTTCACCCGGGCGCCGGGCCTGCGCTACTGAGCGGCGCGCTGGGCCCGCGGGCTCGGGTGCGCCTCCCTCGACACCGGCGCCCTGACACCGGCCCCCGACGGACAGGGTCGGCGAACCGAGATCCACCCCACGGCCGTCGAACGTCTGTTCGACGGCCGTGGTATCTTCACGGACGTGCAGGCGTTTCCAGGCCTCGCTGCTCGACCAGGTCCCGACCGGCACCGACGGCGCCGCGCCCGGTGCGACCGGGGTGCGGGTCGGTGAGCTGGGCGACCGCGTGCAGCGGACGGAGCTCGGATCGGGCGCCTGGATCGACCTCCGGCCGGACTGGATCCAGGGCTCCGACGAGCTCTTCCTCCGCCTGGCCGACGACGTCCCGTGGCAGGCCGAGCGCCGCCGCATGTACGACCGCGTCCTCGACGTGCCGCGCCTCGTCCGCTTCTACCGCACGGGCGAGGCCCTCCCCGACGCGGTGCTGGTGGAGGCGCGCGAAGCCCTGAGCCGGCATTACGCCGGCGAGCTCGGCGAGCCGTTCACGAGCGCCGGCATGTGCCTCTACCGAGACGGCGACGACAGCGTCGCGTGGCACGGCGATCGCCTCGGCCGGGGCTCGACGACCGACACGATGGTCGCGATCGTGTCGTTCGGGTCGCCCCGGCGGCTCAGCCTCCGACCCCGAGGCGGCGGGCGGCAGCGGGGCTACACGGTCGGCCACGGCGACCTGCTGGTCATGGGCGGCAGCTGCCAGCGGACGTGGGAGCACGCGGTGCTCAAGACTGCCCGGCCGGTCGGGCCGCGCATCAGCGTCCAGTTCCGTCCCGCCGGCGTCGGCTGACGGTACGGTCGCCGCCGTGCAGCGCGACATCCTGGACGAGGCCGAGTCCTCCGGGCGCGGCCTCGCCGACGCCTACCCCCGCGTCGGGGCGACGGTCGGGCTCCAGGTCCTCCACCGGCCGACCGGCCTCCGCGGCAAGGTCAACAAGTTCACCGGCGAGATCGTCGAGCTCCGCGACCCCGGCGGGCGCGAGCACCGCTTCCGCAACCGGCCGGGCGCCTTCGCCGTCGACGGCGAGACCGTGACCCTCGTCCGGCCCGCCGCCCCGACCGGCGCCGCCGCCGGGCTGCGCCGGACCGCCGCCGGCGCGCTCGTCGCCGACCACGCCCCGGCCAAGGTCGCGAAGGCGTCGCGGATCTGGGTCGAGGGCAGCCACGACGCGCGCCTGCTCGAACGGGTGTGGGGCGACGACCTGCGCGAGCTCGGCATCGTGGTCGAGCCGATGGGCGGCATCGACGACCTGGTCGAGCGGGTGCGCGAGTTCGAGCCCGGGCCGCAGCGCCGGCTGGCCGTGCTCGTCGACCACCTCGTGCCCGGGTCGAAGGAGACGCGGATCGCCGAGCAGGTGGAGGGGCCGCACGTGCTGGTCGTCGGCCACCGCTACGTCGACGTCTGGGAGTGCGTGCGGCCGGTGTCGCTCGGGATCGCTGCGTGGCCCCAGGTGCCGCGCGGGGAGGACTGGAAGGCCGGCGTGTGCCGGCGGCTCGGCTGGGGCGATCCGCAGGACGGTTGGCGGCGCGTGCTGTCGGCGGTCGACTCGTTCGCCGACCTCGAGCCCGACCTCGTCGGGTCGGTCGAGCGGGCGCTCGACGCGCTCGCCGACGCCGACTGAAGCCATCGCGCTCGGCCGGACCCGCGTGCCGGGACGCCGTGGGCACGGAGCGAGCGAGCGGGTGGGAGTGAGGGGTTCTCGAGGTGCCGTGAAAGGGGCTGTCACACCCCGTCGTTACGTTGTCGGCATGGGTTCCACTGGGGAAGGGAACGCCGGGCCCGGTGACGCCGGCCCGGTCGACGATCACGACGACATCGGCCGCGGGGATGCCGCACGGGTGCGGTTCGGGGACCCGGTGTTCGTGGTGCCGGCGCAGGCTGCGGCGGTGGTGGCGGCGTTGCGGGCCGTGGTCGACATCGACCTGAGGGCGCTCGACGACGCGGCGGTGCTGGGGTTGTTCGACGGGTTGGAAGTGGTGGATCGGTTGTTCCACGCAGCGCGGTTCCGGATGCTGGCCGAGTTGGACGCCCGCCGGTTGTGCGATCGGCGTCTGGGGCACGTGACCGCGAACGAGGCGGGGTGGCGGCACGGCGCGAACCCCAAGCGGGTGAAGGCCGACCTGGCGACGTCGACCACGTTGCGGGACCACCAGCCGAAGGTGGCCGCTGCGCTGGCTCGGGGTGAGGTGTCCGTGGATCGGGTGCGGGAGGTGTGCCGGCACGTCAACGACCGGAACCGTCACGCGCTCGAGGGTGCCCAGGACGCGCTGATCGACCTGTGCCGCCGGCAGTGCACGTTCGTGCAGTTCGCCCGCGACGCGGAGCAGGTCGCCCGGTTGGCCGACCAGGACGGGGCCGAACCGCCCATGCCTCGGAACCACGCCCGCCTGGAGCAGTCCGCCGACCGCGTCACCGCCACCCTCGACCTCTACGGGTCCGAGGCGATGGCGTTCGCAGCGCGCGTCGAAGCGGAGGCCGACCGGCTGTGGCGCATGCACGTGGCCGAGGACGACGGCTCGGTCGACCTGCCCGTCCCTCCCCGTTCGGAGCTCCTGGCCCAGGCGGTGATGAACCTGGTCCAGCACGGCGCCGCGCACCGCGGCAGCGGCCGCCTCACCCCGACCGCCGAGGTCGCCATCGTCGTCGACGCCGACCTCGACACCGTCGCCGACCTCTTCGCCGACGGCACCCTCCTCCCCGGCAAGGGCGCACCGGTGGACTGGTCGGCCCGGGCGACCGATGTGACCGGGGCGCCGTTGCGGTACGCCTCCCACGAGTGGGAGCTGCTCACCTGCGACCCCGACATCACCTGGGTCATCAGAGGCGCCGGCGGGCACCCCATCGCCTGCCGGTCAGGCGAACGTCACGCGAGCCGCGAGCAGCGCCGGAACCTCGAGCGCCGTGACGGCCGCTGCACCTTCCCGGGATGCGACACGAGGACGAACTGGTGCGACGCCCACCACGTCATCCACCACGCCGAGGGCGGCCCGACCGACATCTGCAACCTCGCCCTGCTCTGTCGCCGCCACCACGGCGTGATCCACCGCCGGGGATGGTCGATGAAGGCCAACACCGCACCCGGCGTCGGCGAGGGGTTCTTCACCATCACGACCCCCACCGGGACCGTGCTCCACACCCAACACGCACGACCACCCGCGCCCGCCTGACGCGCGGGACCCCCGGGACGACACCCCGATCGCACACGACCGGCACTCGACTCGTGCCGGCGCACCGCCGCGCCCGGCACGTCCCTCGGACAGCGACAGGGCTCGGGACGGTCAGTCGGCGACGTCGACCATCGCGACCGTGTGGAGGATGCGCACGCGGACGAGCAGCTCACCGGGCACGCCGTTGCGGTCGCCGTACTCCTCGGCCCGATCGGCGCCCATGTAGCGGCCGCCGATGCGACCGGCCCAGAGCCGGACCTGGTCCAGGTCGTCGACGAGGGTGGCCTCGCCGTCGATCGCCACGAACGCGTACGGCGCCCGGTCGTCCTGGACCACCAGACTCAGGCGCGGGTCCGCCGCCAGGTTGCGGCCCTTGACCGTCCGCTCGCCGGTGTTGAAGACGATCTCGCCGATGCCGTCCCCGGCACCGCGGCCGCCGACCTCACCGCCGCCGTCGAGGTCGTACCAGATCGGCGCGGCGTGAGGTCGACCATCCGGTCGCCGGGTCGCCAGCACGGCCGGTCGCGCCGGTTCTGCGAGGAGGAGCGCTCGGATCTGCTCGTCGGTCATCGGGTTGTAGCCCATGGCGAAAGGATGGCGCGCCGTCGGGCGACGGGAGTCGCCGGTCGCGCACGAGGCCGATCACGGCTGACCCGCCACCTCCCGGAGCCGCCGCTGCAGGAACCGCTGCTCAGGAGCCGTCGGGGCCAGCGCGAGCGCCCGCTCGTAGGCCGCCGCGGCCTCGTCGAACCGGTCCAGGCGCCGGAGGAGGTCGGCCCGGGTGGCGTGCAGCAGGTAGTAGCCGTCGAGCCGTCCGTCGCCGGCGAGGTCCTCGACGGCGGCGAGCCCGACCGCCGGCCCGTCCGCCATCGACCGGGCGACGGCACGGTTCAGGTCCACGACCGGCGACGGCGCGACACGGGCCAGCGCCCCGTACAGCGCCGAGATCTGCACCCAGTCGGTCGCCTCCGCGGTCACGGCGGTGGCGTGGCACGCGGCGATGGCGGCCTGGAGCTGGTACGGGCCGCCCCGTCCGAGCGCCATGGAACGATCGAGGATGCGCACGCCGTCATCGATCCGGTCGTGGTCCCAGCGCGTGCGGTCCTGGTCCTCGAGGGTCACCAGCTCGCCGGCATCGTCGAAGCGGGCGGCACGCCGGGCGTCGTGGAGCACGAGCAGCGCCTGCACGGCCAGCACCTCGGGATCCTCGGGCAGCAGCTCCGCGAGCAGGCCGGCCAGGCGGATCGCCTCGTCGCACAGCTCGCCGCGCACCTGCTGCTCGCCGGCCGACGCGCTGTACCCCTCGTTGAAGACGCCGTGGACGACGCCGATCACCGCCGCGACGCGGGTGTCGAGCTCCTCGGCCGGGGGCACGCGGAACGGGATCCCCGCGGCCCGGATCTTGGACTTGGCGCGGACCAGCCGCTTGGCCATGGTCTCGGTGGGGACCATGAACGCCCGGGCGATCTCGGCCGTCGTGAGCCCGGCGACCTCCCTCAGCGTGAGCGCGACCTGGGCGTCGACGGCGAGCGCGGGGTGGCAGCACGTCACGACGAGGCTCAGCCGGTCATCGGCCAGCGGTCCCTCGGATCCGCTCACGCCGGCTCCGGCCTCGACGCCGTCGGCCCCGGCCCGTGCGGCTTCGGTCCCGAGGCGCTCGATCTTCGAGCGCCCGACCGCGGCGCGGCGGATGCGGTCGATCGCCCGGTGCCGCGCCGTCGTGCGGAGCCAGGCGGTCGGGTTGGTCGGCACGCCGTCGCGCTCCCAACGGGTGACGGCGGCGGCGAAGGCCTCCTGCACGCACTCCTCGGCGAGGTCCCAGTCACCGGTGAACGAGATGAGGTGGGCGACGAGGAGCGCCCAGTCCCGGCGGAACGCCGCCGAGACCGAGCCCTCCACGTCACCGCTGGCGCCCCGGTCATCGGGCGCCCCGCTCACCACTCGACGACGGGTCGGACCTCGACGGTCCCGTACGCGGCCGCCGGGATGCGGGCGGCGATGGCGGTCGCCTCGTCGAGGTCCGCGCACTCGACCTCGTAGAACCCGGCGATCTGCTCCTTGGTCTCGGCGAACGGGCCGTCGGCGATGACGACCTCGCCGCCCTGCACCCGCACGGTGGTGGCGGTCGAGACCGGGTGCAGCTGCTCGCCGGCCACCATCTTCCCGCTCTGCACCAGGTCCTGGGTCAGCTCGAGGAAGCCGTTCGTGCGGCGCTCCTGCTCCTCGGGCGCCACCACCTCGTCCTCGTCGAGCGTGATCAGCAGCATGTACTTCATCTGGGTCCTCCCGGATCGTCCACCGTCGGTGGTCGCCGCCCCTCGTGGTCGGCACGGAGGAGACGAACGGCGCAGGCCCCGATGGACAGGTTCGGACGAGATCCTGCCCCGGACGCCGCCGCCCCGGCGGCTCGGGCCGTCGTCGGCCCGTGCCAGCATGGCGCCATGGCCTCCGAGGTGCCCGACGGCGTGAGCGCCCCCACCGGTCCCGAGGACGGTCCGCGCACGGTCGAGGACCTCCTCGCCGCACGCCTCCGGCAGCTCGGCGTACGCCGCACCTACGGGCTGGCCGTCCGGGGCCTCGACCACGTGCCAGTGGAGGATCCCGACGTCGCCGTCCTCCTGGCCGACGCCGATGGGCGGCTCGGGCACGACGACGGCTCCGGTCGCCTGGGCGCGGCGACGCTGGCCGGCCCGATCCTGCACCTCAGCTCGGCGCCCGGCGGGACGGCCCCCCTCCAGACGGTCGGCTCCGTCGAGGAGCTCGTCGAGGCGCTCGCAGATCCGCCCGGGCTCGCGGTCCCCGGCACCAGCGCGCTACACCTCGACCTCGACCTGAACGAGCCGATCGACGACGTCCCGCTCCCCGAGACCGGTGCCGAGCGGGTGCCGGTCCTGCTGCTCGATCCGTCACTCGCCGGCCTGCGCATCCTGGTGCTGGCCGGCCCCGGGGTGGTGCGCACCTACTCGCACACCGGCCTGCGCAACCTCACCCGCGCTGCGGGCGCGCCGGTCCTGTCGACCTTCGGGGCGATCGGCCTCGAGCGCTGGGACAGCCCGTTCCACGCCGGCGTCGGCGGCCTCCAGGCCGACGACCTCGCACTGGGCGGGCTCGACGACGCCGACCTCGTGATCACGACCGGGCTCGACCCGGCCGAGGTGCCGCCGGCCCGGGTCGCCGACCTCGTCGTGCAGGATGTGCCGCCGCGACAGCTCGGCGTCCTGCTGAAGGACTGGCCGCCCCAGGGCCCCGAGCCGACCGGGCGGCCGTCGGTCCGCGCCGCGCTGGCCCCGTTCCTGCGCCCGCTCTGGGAGGCCGAGGGCGCGCCGCTCACCGCCGCCCGCGCCGCCCTGCACCTCTCGGGCGCGCTGCCCGACCGCGGCGTGGTCGCCGCCGACCCCGGACCGGCCGGGTTCTGGGTCGCCCGGGCGACGCCGTCGTCGTTCCCGGGTGCGGTATGCGTGCCCGCGACCGCAGAGCCCGGCTTCGCCGCCGCGGCCGCGCTCGTCGCCGCGCTCGACGGGCGGCCGTGCCTGGCCGTGACCGATCCCGTCGGGGCGGCGGCCGAGGCCACCGGGGCGGTGCTCGACCTCGCCGCGGTGCTCGGCCACCGCGTCGCCGTCCAGGTCTGGGGCGGCGAGGGCGACCTGGCCGACGCCGCCGCCCACGTCGCGCTCCTCGAGTCGCTCCTCGACGGCCGCGGACCGGCCGGGGCGGTCCCCGTCCCGGTCGAGCTCGAGGTGCCCGAGGCGCTCCTCGATGTGGCCGGCCCGGTCGTGGCCTGGCCGGCCGAGTAGGCCACCCGACGCCGGGTCCCGGCCAGCGGGAGCGAAAACGAGAACATGTTCCAGAAATCTGGGAACATGGTCGCTGCGTCCACCCCAGCCGCGAGAGGGAGCAGCAGTGGTCACAGCGAACGCGACGCTCACCGAGTCGCAGCAGGCTCGACGCACGCGCATGCTGCAGGCGACCGAGGAGCTCGCGCTGCAGGGCGGGTGGGACGGCGTCCAGATGCGCGAGGTCGCCATGCGGGCCGGGGTGGCCCTCGGCACGCTGTACCGCTACTTCCCGTCCAAGGAGCACCTGCTGGTCTCGGTCATGCTCGACGAGGTCCAGCAGCTCGCCGACCGGCTGGCCATCCGGCCGCCCGAGGGCGACGACCCCGTCGAGCGCGTGATCGACGTGCTGCGCCGGGCCAACCGAGCGCTGAACCGCCAGCCCGACGTCACCGTCGCCATGATCCGGGCGCTGGTCGCCGGCAACCCCGACGTGGCGCCCGTGGTGGCCGGGGTCCGCAAGGTGATGCGCCGGATCATCTCCGACGCGCTCGGGGCCACGACCTCCGAGGATGCCGAGGACGGTGACGTGCTCGCCATCGACCTGCTCTCCGACGTGTGGCTCGCCGCGCTCGTGAGCTGGATCTCCGGCGTGCAGGAGCCCGCCCAGGTCATCGCCAAGCTCGAGGACGCCACCGAGGTCCTCCTGGGTTGAGCCCGCCCCGGGCCGCTCGACGGCTCAGGGTCGGCGGGTCCACTCCTCGTCGGAGCCCTCGACGCCCACCGACGCCGGACCGATCGTCGCGTCGAACCCGGCCGTCGACGGCTCGGCCCGGATCGTGGACGCCTCGACGGCCACCGCGCCGGGATCCCAGCGCACGCCGGCGAGCGACTCGACGGCGTCGTCGACGTCACCGCGGCCCAGCGCCTCGAGGGCCCGCCGCCCCGAGTCGACCGCGTCCGACGCCACCTCGGGGTCGACCGCGAGGCGCAGGACCTGCTGCTCGCCATCGGACCCGCCGGCGGTGATCGCCGTGATGACGAGCGGCCGGCCGTCGCGGCCCTGGACGGGCACCTCGATGCGCAACGAACCCGTCGCGCCGCCGAGCCCGCCGTCGCCGTCCGCTGGCAGGAGCGATCCGATGCCTGCGGCCACCGAGCCGTCGGCCTCGAGCACGAGCCAGCTGTCCCGGCCCTCCTGCGCGACGCCGACGGCCAGCCGGCCGCTCACCTCGCCCGAGGCGGAGCGGGACGTCGACGGGCCGCCGGCGCCGAGGGCGGCCCACCCCGCCGCCCCGAGCTCGACCGCGAGCAGGTCCTCCGTGCGCCGGGGCGCCGCGAGCGAGGGCGGCGCGACGTGCCCGCCCGTGAGCGCGCCGATGGCACGGGCCACCTGTCCGCTGGCGCGGCCGATCGGACCGCCGGTCCCGTCGACGGAGTCCTGCAGCGCGAGGGCGGCGAGGAGCGGCGCGACCTCGTCGGCCCGCACCGTCCAGCTCCGCCGGATCGTGCTCTCGACCGCGGCGCCGGCGGTGCCGGTCGTCCCGGCCGAGGCCCCGTGGCCCCCGGCCTCGCCCCGGACGCCGGATCCGGCGGTGGCACCGATCCCGGCCCCCAGGGTGTCCTCGTAGGTGACCTGCCGCAGCGCCCCGAGGTCGTCGATGCGCAGGGCGCCCTCGATCGACGCCGACCACGGCCCGAACGAGCCCTCGATCGCGCCGCGCACGACGCGGCCGCTCTGCGCGAGCCCGGGCAGGCGCGTCGCAGCCGTGGGCGCGCCGGTCGAGGTGGTGGCCCGGCGCTGCTCGGCCGCGTGCCGGGCCACCTGGCCGGCCAGGTCGCGGCAGCGCTCCGCCTGGTCGTGGAGGCGCCGCCGGTGCGCCGTGCTCCAGGTCCGGCGGAAGCGATCGCCGTCCGGGCCGTCCCACGGCGTGCGGCCGAGGGCGGCGTCGACGCGGACCGCCACGCGGGCCAGCTCGTCGCCGGCCCCGACCAGCGCCCGGGCCACGTCGTCGAGCGCCTCCGGGTCCGCGCCGATCGCCGTCACGGGCTCGACGGTACGGACGCCTCTGATCCGCGTCACCGGGGACCGGTCCCCGTTGACGGCGGGGGTGATCGCGTCGCGCTCAGCCCAGGCCGAGCACCCGCACGGCGTTCTCCCGAAGGAACTTCGGCCAGACCTCGTCCTTGAACGGCACGTTCGGCAGCTCCGACATGATCCGCTCGTAGGTCAGGCCCGCGGGGAAGTAGCCGGCGTAGATGATCTTGTCGGCACCACGGGTGTTGGCGTAGTCGATGATCGCCTTCGGGTAGTGCTTCGGGGCGAACGCCGAGGTGGAGTAGTGCAGGTTCGGCCACTTGAGCATGAGCTTCACGGCCAGGGCCTCCCAGGGCTCGGCGCCGTGGCGCATCACGATCGTGAGCTCGGGGAAGAACCAGCAGACCTCGTCGAGGTACTCGACCTTCTGCGGCTCGAGCGGCACCCGCGGGCCGGGCACCCCTGCGGTGATGAAGATCGGCAGACCGAGCTCCACGCACGTCGCGTAGACGGGGTAGTAGGGGGCGGCGTTGATCGCCGTGCGGCACCCCGCCGGGAAGGTGGTGACCGCCACCAGCCCGAACTCCTCGTGGTAGCGCTTGATCCGGCGGATCTCCTCCATGCCGTTGCGGGGGTCGACGTCGAGGCAGGGCAGGAACCGGTCGGGGAACGAGCGGGCGGCGCGGGCCGGGTCCTCGCGGGTCGGGTTGCCGACGTTGATCATCGCCTTGGCGACGCCGAAGCGGTCCATGTTGTAGAGCGTCACCGCGACCGGGTCGGCGTCGGCGTCGATCTCGGCCGGGATGTCCTTGAACATGTACTGGGCCGGCATCTTGAACGTGCCGCTCTCCTCGTCGCGGAGGTCCGCGGAGAGGAACTTGTAGATCTCCCGCCGGTCGTGGCTCGGGAGACCGATCATGGTGTCGATGATCTCGATGTCGGTCGGCATGCCCATGGACCCGAAACCTAGACCGTCGAACTGGAACAGGTTCTACTGATGCCCCGACCCTCGCTGCAGCGCTTCTGGGACCTCCTCGGGTCGGGCCGCGCCCTGCCCGGGCCACGCACCACCGGCGATCCGCCGTCGGCCAACGGCGCCTCGTCGCTCCACCTGCGGTGGGAGCTGCCGCCCCGTGCGGCCCCGCTCCGGCAGGTCGCCGTCACCCTCGAGGTCGTGGCCCCGCCCGAGGTCGACCGGCTCTACTTCTGGGCCCTGCAGGCCGACTTCGCCGACCCGAGCGGCCGCCCGGCGGGCGGCGCCCACCTCGGCCTGCAGTGGCACCCGCAGCACCCGGGCTCGACCGCGGTGAACTGGGGCGGCTACGACGCGACCGGGCGCGAGCTCGACGGCTCGGGGTCCGACCTTCCCTCCGCGCTGCGGAACGTGAACACGCGCGACATGGCGTGGTCGCCCGGACGGCCGTACCGGCTGGTGATCGCACGCCACGACGACGGTGCCGGGACGGTGTGGCGCGGCAGCGTCACCGGCCCCGACGGCGCCGTCACGGTGGTGCGCGACCTGTACCCGGCGGCGGACCGGATCGTCGGCGTGGTCATGTGGTCGGAGGTGTTCGCCCGCTGCGACCACCCGTCGGTCGGCGTGCGGTGGTCCGACCCCTCGGCGGTCACCCTCGAGGGCGACCCGGTCGCGCCGGGCCGGTTGTCCGTCAACTACCAGTCGCACGCGCAGGGCGGGTGCGCGAACACCGACTCCCGCGTCGACGGCGCCGGGGTGGTGCAGTGGACGAACGCGCCGCGGACGACGCCCCAGGGCGCGGTGCTGGCCGTGCCCGACCCGCGCTGACTCAGCCGTACTGGGCGTCGAGCCAGTCGATGCGCTGCTCGAGCCACGACCGCAGGAACGCCGGGCTGTCCGCGGTCGGCGAGGTGGAGTCGCCCCAGCGGGCCCGGTCCGACGCCGTCGCCGGCGCGAGGGCCGCGCCGGTCGCGCTGATCCCGGCCGCGACCTGGCGGAACGCCGGCTCCATCTGGGCCCAGCGTGCCTCGACCTCGGCGACGAGCGTCGGGTCCTCGAACAGGCGGGCCGACCACGGGTTGGCGATCCTCGCCTTCCACCCCTGCGTCCCCTGCTCCACCGAGGTCGGCGAGCCGGACGACAGGTCGAAGTCCCACAGCGGGCCCATCTCGAGGAGGCCGCCGCGGTCCTTGGTCATGAAGGTGCTGGAGAACCAGGCCTCCTGGTTCCGCATGACCTCCTCGACCAGGTACCAGTCGACGAGCGACGGGGTGTCGAGCACGGCCCGGTAGCCCGTGGTCCGGTCCGCGAAGCCGGGCGAGTACAGGCGCTGCTCCAGGTCGGCGACCAGGCTCCGCACGTGGTCCAGCTGCTCGGGGGCGGCGGGGTCGGGGTCCTTGACGACGATCGGCACGCCGGCGGCGCTGCGGAAGCCGGGCTCCTGGTTCTGCTCGAGCCGCTGGTCGACCTCGAGGAGGTAGCCGCCGGTGAGCGCCTCGCCCGAGACGTCCGCCTCGTCCATCTCGGTGATGCCGACGCGCTGGGCCGACACCTCGACCTGCTCGGTCAGCAGGTACACGCCGCGGTAGTCGCCGTTGACGACGACCTCGACGAAGCGGTCGCGGGGCGTCCACGCCAGCCCGGTGCTGCGGCCGAGCTCGAACGCCGTGTGGGTGCGGAGGTTCGAGCGGTCGAACCAGTTGGCGAGCAGGACCCAGTCCTTCTCGGTCGGCATGCCGAGCAGCGAGGCCTTCGTCTGGAGCTTGACCTTGTACGGCTTCTTGTCGGGCAGCGCCGTCGAGTTGCCGCGCACCCGCACCTCGGCGGCGCCGGTCACGGCCGGGAAGCCGGTGGTGCCCGGATCGAGCGACAGCGTCCCGGCGACGTAGTCCTCGGTCGACAGGACGGGGGCCCGGCCGGCGGTCTCGATGCGGACGACCGGCAGCGTGGTGCGCACGAAGGTGGCGGTGGTGATGTCGGACCACGCAGCGGTCGTGCCGTCCCCGGCCACGGCGATCACCTTGAGCTGGTAGGTGTCGCCGTCGTCGACGTCGGTGAACGTGGCGCTCGTGGCCGTGCCGGCCTGCTGGCTGACCCACCCGGTCGGGTGGTCGGGTCCGAGGCTCCGCACCTGCACGGTGGCGGTGGTGCCGGCGGGGATCTCGCCGCTCCAGGCCAGCTCGAAGCCCGTGGCCACCAGGGTCGTGCGGAGCGTGATCGTGCCCGGTCCGACGGAGGGGCTCGTGGTGCAGGACGCGGCCAGGAGGGCCAGCACCAGCGTCGTCACGACGGCGGCGATCCGGCCGCGCGCCGGCCCGCCCGTCCACCGTCCCGTCGTCGTGCCCATCGCCCCAGCTCCCGCTCGCCCGCGCTCCGCAGGCGAGGGTAAACGGCCTCACCCGGCCCCGGCAACGCGACGGTCCGTCCGGTACGGTCCCGGCCCATGACGGGGGCAGAGCCGCAGGTGGCGGCAGCGAGCACGTACAACCTGGCCGACCAGTGGGAGGCCGTCGCCGATCGGGTGGGGGACCGGGAGGCGGTCGTGGCCGGCGACCGGCGCCTGACCTACGCCCAGCTCGAGGAGCGGGCCAACCGCCTCGCCCACCACCTGGCGTCGGTCGGCGTGGGTCCCGGCGACTTCGTCGGGTGCTACCTGACCAACGGCACCGAGTACCTCGAGACGATGCTCGCGGCGTTCAAGCTGCGCGCCGTCCCGGTCAACATCAACTACCGGTACGTGGCCGACGAGCTCCGCTACCTGTTCGCCGACGCCGGGCTCGTGGCGGTGGTGTGCGAGCAGCGCTTCGCCGCCAACGTCGCCGAGGTCGCGGCCGACGTCCCGACGCTCCGCCACACGCTCGTCGTCGCCGAGCCGGGCACCACCGCCTCGCTCGACGGCGTCCCGGGTGGCGTCGACTACGAGGCCGCGCTCGCCGCGTCCGCGCCCGAGCGACCGGAGGTCGACGGGCGCGGCGACGACGACATCTACGTCATCTACACCGGGGGCACGACCGGCATGCCCAAGGGCGTCGTGTGGCGGATGGGCGACGCGTTCTTCGGATGCATCGGCGGCGGCGACCCGATGCGCATGACCGGTCCCGTGTCGTCGCCCGAGGAGACCGTCGAGCGGATCATCGACTTCGACTTCACGTTCTACGCGTTGGCCCCGATGATGCACGCCGCGGCGCAGTGGGTCTCGATCATGTGGCTGCTGTGCGGGGCGAAGGTCGTGCTGCACCAGGGCCGCTTCGACCCCGCGGTCGTGTGGCGCACGGTCGCGGCCGAGAAGGTGAGCGCCATGACCGTCGTCGGCGACGCCATGGCCCGCCCGCTCTGCGACGAGTGGGACGCCAACGGCCCGTTCGACGCCAGCTCGTTGTTCTCCTTCTCCAACGGCGGGGCGCCGATCAGCGCGACGGCCCGCCACCGGGTGCAGGAGATGCTGCCGAACGTCGTGTTCACCGACGGGTTCGGCTCGTCCGAGACCGGCATCCAGGGCAGCCAGCGCCTGCAGCCCGGCGAGGAGGCCGGCAACGTCACGCGGTACGACAACGTCGCCGACGGCACCAAGGTCCTCGACCTCGACGGCAACGAGCTCGTCCCCGGCACCGACGAGATCGGCCGCGTGGCCCACACCGGCTGGATCCCGCTCCGCTACCACAACGCCCCCGAGAAGACGGCCGAGGCCTTCGTCGAGATCGACGGCCGTCGCTACGTGGTCTCCGGCGACATGGCGCGGGTGGAGGCGGACGGCTCGGTCGTGCTGCTCGGTCGCGGCTCGGTCAGCATCAACACCGGCGGCGAGAAGGTCTTCCCCGAGGAGGTCGAGGGCGTGCTCAAGGGCCACCCCGACGTCTACGACGCCGTGGTGGTCGGGGTCCCCCACGAGCGGTGGGGCGAGCAGGTCGTGGCCGTCGTCCAGCCGGTCGGCGGCCGCACGCCGACGCTCGATGACATCGAGGCCTACGCCCGGGACCACCTGGCGGGCTACAAGCTGCCCCGCGAGCTGGTGCTCGTCGACACCGTCGTGCGGTCGCCCGCCGGCAAGGCCGACTACCGCTGGGCCAAGCAGGTCGCCGCCGCTCCGGCGTGATCGCAGCGGCGCGCTGAACCGGTCGGTCCGGGGCGCGCCTAGGTTGGGCGACCGTCATGATCACGGTCTCCGGACTCTCGAAGGCCCACGGCGGCCGCACGCTCTTCAGCGACGTCTCGTTCCGGCTCGTCCCCGGCCGACGAGTCGCGCTCGTCGGGGGCAACGGCGTGGGCAAGACGACGATCCTCGAGATCGTGGTCGGCCTGCAGCGCGCCGACAGCGGCGAGGTCCACATCGCCAGGGGCAGCCGCATCGGCTACCTCCCGCAGGAGCTGACCGAGCAGGTGAGGGGCACGGTCATCGAGGAGGTGCTGCGGGGCGCCGCCCACATCACCGACCTCGAGGCGCAGATGGCCCGGCTGGCGGCCGACGTGGCCGGCACGGGTCCGGGCGGGGCCGACGAGGACGCCGACGCCCACGAGCACGCGCTGGCCGCGTACGGCGAGGTCCAGCACCGGTTCGAGACCCTCGGCGGCTACGGCGTCGAGGCCGAGGCCCGGCGCGTGCTCGGCGGCCTCGGCTTCAGCTCGGCCGACGGCGACCGTCCCGTCGAGGAGCTCTCCGGCGGGTGGCGCATGCGGGTGGCCCTCGCCCGCCTCATGCTGAGCGCGCCCGACCTGCTCGTGCTCGACGAGCCGACGAACCACCTCGACGTCGAGTCGGTCGCGTGGCTGGAGCAGTACCTGCAGGACTGGCCGGGCGCCATCCTGTTCGTGTCCCACGACCGCGACTTCCTGGACGCGGTGGCCGAGCGGGTGATCGAGGTCGCGCAGGGTCGGGCGACGGAGTACGTCGGCGGGTTCGCCGAGTTCGTCGTCCAGCGCGAGGAGCGCCACCAGGCCGCCATCGCGGCGGCCGACGCGCAGCAGCGCCAGATCGCCCACGTCGAGCGCTTCGTCGAGCGGTTCCGGTACAAGGCGACGAAGGCCCGCCAGGTGCAGTCGCGCCTCAAGACGCTCGAGAAGCTGGAGCGCCTCGAGGCGCCCACCGTCGAGCAGGTGCAGGCCCGCTTCTCCTTCCCCAAGCCGCAGCGGTCGTCGCGCGTGGTCGTCGAGGCCGAGGACGCGACCGTCGGCTTCGACGGGGTGGCCGTGCTGGAGCACGTCGACCTCGTGCTCGAGCGCGGCCAGAAGCTCGCGCTGATCGGGCCGAACGGGGCCGGCAAGACGACGCTGCTCCGGCTCCTGCTCGGACGCCTGCCGGCCATGGCCGGCCACGTCCAGCTCGGGGCGAACGTCGACGTCGCGGAGTTCGCCCAGCACCAGGTGGAGTCGCTCGACTTCGACCGGACCGTGCTGGAGGAGCTGCGCCGCGCCGTCGGCGACGAGCACGGCCGGAACCTCCGCAGCGTGCTCGCGGCGTTCGGCTTCAAGGGCGACGCCGTGGACCGCAAGGTCGCCGACCTCTCGGGCGGGGAGCGCACGCGGCTGGCGCTGGCCCGGATCATGGTCGAGCCGGTGAATCTGCTCGTCCTCGACGAGCCGACGAACCACCTCGACCTGCCGTCGTGCGACGTGCTCGAGGACGCGCTCGTCGCGTACCCGGGCGCCGTCCTGCTGGTCACCCACGACCGCTACATGATCCGGTCGGTGGCCGACGCCCTGCTCGAGGTCCGCGACGGCACGGTCGTCTTCCACCCGGCGGTGGACGAGGACGTCCTCGCGCCCCGCGGCGTGACGGCGGCCGCGGGTCGTGCGGCGCCCGAGGCGGCGCCGACCCCGACGCCGTCGGGCGCCGGCCGCCGCGTCAGCAAGGCCGAGCAGCGGCGCGCCACGGCGGGGGAGCGGCGGGCCAAGGAGCAGTCCACGAAGGCGCTCCGCACCCGCGTGCGCTCGCTCGAACGGCAGGCCCAGGCGGCCGAGCAGGAGGCCGGCGAGCTGGCGGCGCAGCTCGGCGATCCCGACATCTACGACGACCACGCGCTGGTGCGGGACCTGGCCGACCGCCACGAGGCGGCCGCGGCGCGCGCCCACCGGCTGCTGGCGGAGTGGATGGAGGCCCAGGAGGAGCTCGACCTGACGTCGTGAGGGCGGCGCGCCGCGCTCGACGTCACCGGCCCGGCGTCACTCGAGCTCGACGTCACTCAAGCTCGACGTCGCGCAGGACGATGCGCGTCGAGCTCTCGCTCACGCCGGCCTCCATCTTCCACGTCGTCAGCAGCCGGTCGAGCGTGGCCACGTCGGGGCAGGCGAGCTGCAGCACGTAGTCGTGGGCGCCGGTCACGTGCATCGCCGCCTGCACCTCCGGCGTGCGGGCCAGCTCCTCCTCGAACGCCTCGTGGTCCGTGATCGCGCCGAGCTGCAGCTCGGTGATCGCACGGAGGCCGATGCCGAGGACCGACAGGTCGACGTCCGCGTGGTAGCCGCGGATCACGCCCTCCCGCTCCAGCCGGCGCACGCGGTCGGCGGTCGCCGTGGGGCCGAGGCCGACCCGCTCGCCGAGCTCCCGCCAGCTCGCCCGCCCGTCCCGCCGCAGCGCGTCGAGGATCGCCCGGTCGATGGCGTCGATCACCGTGGGTTCCACGCCGTAGCACGCTATCTGACACCGAAGAACCCCGGAAACCCGTCGTCGACCCCGGCATGCTCGGTAGGTGCCCGTGATCCCCGTGCTGTCGTCGCTGCTCTCGCCGAGCGTCGTCGCCCTCGCGCACGACGTCGGAGCGGGCCTCACCACCGGCGTGCCCCTGATGGCGGTCGTCGGACCGATCTCGCTCATGCTGGTCGACGTCGGCGTGCAGCGGGGCCTCCGCTCCGGCACGCCCGCCGCGGTCGGCGTGGCGTTGGGCGACCTGGTCTGCGCGCTGGTCGTCACGCTCTTCGGCACCGCCCTGGCCACCGCGCTGGGATCGGTGGCCACCTGGTTCCGGCTGGTCGCCGCGCTGCTCCTCGTCGGCCTGGCCGTCCACGTGGTCGGCGAGGCGGTGCGGAGCCGTCGTCCCGTACCCGAGCCGGCGCCCGTGCCCGGCCCCGGGGTCGTGGACCACTCGTCGACACCCGCCCGCCGCCTCGTCGGCGGCTTCATGGGGCTGACGCTCGCCAACCCGCTGTCGCTGCTGGTCTACGCAGGGCTGGTGGTGGGCGGCGGCGCCGGGGCGGGCACGATCGGCTGGGTCCTCGGCATGGCCGGGGCGTCGCTGCTGGTGCACGGCGGCTACGTCGGCCTCGGCCACCTGGTCGGCTCGACGATGCCGCCCGCCGCGCTCCGGGCCCTCCGCCTGGTCGCCGCCGCGATGCTGCTGGGCTTCGCCGCGCACCTGCTGCTGTAGCGTCGCCCGACGTGCGCTGGCAGGTCCACGGGGAACGCCGGATCTACACCTCGGAGTGGGTCACGCTGGCGCTCGCCGACGTCGAGGTCCCCGCCGTCGGGTCGCAGCCGGCCCACCGCTTCGAGCACCACGTCGTGCGGTCCGACCGGCCGGCGTCGGGCACCGTCGTCCTCGACGAGGTCGACGGCACCCCGAGCGTGCTGCTCCTGTGGCGCCACCGGTTCATCACCGACACGTGGGGCTGGGAGATCCCGGCCGGCGGTGTGGACGAGGGCGAGTCCTCGCTCGAGGCGGCGGGTCGCGAGGTGCTCGAGGAGACAGGCTGGGCGGTCGGCGGCGAGGCCGGCACGGTCGAGCACCTCGTCGACTACTTCCCGGCCAACGGCATGGCCGACAAGCGCTTCGACCTCTTCCTCGCCCGCGGCGCGGACCACGTCGGCGACCCGACCGACCCGGCCGAGTCCGAGCGCATCGAGTGGGTCCCGGTGTCGCGACTGCGCGGCGAGGTGGCGGCGGGGCGCGTCGGCGACGGCATGTCGCTGACGGCGCTCCTGTGGTGCCTCGCCTTCGGGCTCCTCTGACCGGATCAGGACAGGCCGAGCCGCTCGAGCTGCACCGCGGGCGCCTCGAGCTCGACGAGGGCGTGGCGCAGCAGCTCGGCCACCCCGTCCTCGGCGGGGCCGCCGGCCAGGTCGCGGGTCTCGCCGGGGTCCTCCGCGACGTCGTACAGCAGTGTGCGCTCGGAGTGGTGCTCGGGGTCGGCCCAGAACGGGACGGGGTCGCCGGGGCCGAACGGCTGGTGGATGACAGGGACGTCGGAGCCGGGCATGAACTCGAGCGTCGCCCTGCGGTCGGGTCGGGGCAGGCGCAGCTCGGGGAAGGCGTGGACCGGCATCGTCGACCACCGGTTGGACCACATCGACAGCGGCCGGTTGCCGGGTTCGGGGGCGCGCAGGTAGCGCAGCCGCCCGTCGGTCACCGTGACGCCCCGGCCCCACACGCCGGTGACGGCCCAGTCCCGGACGGCGTCGACGGCGGCGGCGTCGGCCGCTCCCAGCAGCAGCGGGACGAGCGAACGGCCGTGGGTCCGGTGCCGTGGCGCCACGCCGAAGACGTCGCAGAGCGTCGCGTGCAGGTCGACGGTCGTGGTCAGGGCGTCGACGGTCCCCGCCGGCCGTCCGGGCCAGGCGACCATCAGCGGGATGTGGCCGAGCGTCGAGCGCACCGGGGCGTTGGGCTTCCCGAAGAGGTCGTGCTCGCCCAGGTAGTGCCCGTGGTCCGTGCAGACGATGATGGCCGTGTCGTCCCAGCGGTCCTGGCGGTCGAGCTCGTCGAGCAGGCGGCCGAGCTGGTGGTCGATGAAGCTGAGCTTGGCGCCGTAGTTGGCGCGGATCTGGCGGGCGGTGCGCTCGTCGATCCAGCCGTCGGCGACCGCCCGCACCGCGTACGGCGGCCAGATCACCTTCGGGCCCTCCCAGTCCGGGTCGTAGCGCGACATCCACGGCTCGGGGACGTCGAACGGCTCGTGCGGGTCGAACTCGTCGACGAAGAGGAGGAACCGCTCGGCTGCGCCGGACTCCTCGGCGAGCCAGCGGGTCGCCTCGGCCATCGTCCGCGCGCCGGGGAAGTCGTCCTCGGAGCGGAACCACGTCCGGTTCTCGTCGTAGGCGTGGTGGATCCAGCCCTCGCGCGCCGGCAGCGCCGGGGCGCCGACCCACGACGGGTCCGGGGCCGTGCGCCACGGGTCGCCCTCGTGGCCGCGCACGTAGGACCAGCCGCCGAAGTCGGTGTGGTAGTTCTCGCCGCCCGTCTCGAACAGGTGCGGGTGGTCCGAGACGAGCATCGTGGTGACGCCGCCCCGTCGCAGGTCGTAGGTGACCGCGTCCTCCCAGAGCTCGACCGAGCCCCACGGCCGCCAGAGGAAGTCGAGCGCGCCGCAGAGGATGTCGTGGCGGGCGGGCATGCAGGGGAGCGAGCCCGTCTGGTGGTTGTCGAAGCGCAGCGCCCGGGCCGCGACGCGGTCGAGGTTGGGCGTGTCGAACTCCTCGGAGCCGTAGGCGCCGAGCAGGTGGCGGTTCAGGCTGTCGAGGAGCACGACCACGACGTGGCGCGGCATCCCCTCCGCGGGGGTCGTCGACGCGCCGGCCACGGTCGTCAGTCGACGAGCGCCTCGCCCGACTCCGCGGTCTTCTTGGCCCACGGGTAGTCGGGCTTGCCGGACGGCGATCGCACGATCTCCTCGACCACGTGCAGCTCGCGCGGGACCTTGTAGCCGGCCACGAGCGTGCGGGCGTGCTCCGACAGCTCCTGCAGCTGGACCTCGTGGCCGTCGCGGACGTGGACGATGGCGGCGACGCGCTGGCCCCACCGCTCGTCGGGCACGCCGACGACGAGGCAGTCGTAGACGGCGGGGTGCGACTTCAGCGCGGCCTCGACCTCCTCGGGGTAGATCTTCTCGCCGCCGGAGTTGATGGACACCGAGCCCCGGCCGAGCATCACGAGCCGGCCGTCCTCGGTCCAGCGGGCGAAGTCGCCGCCCATCGAGTAGCGGTTGCCGTCGCTCGCCGTCACGAACACCTCGGCGGTCTTCGCGGGGTCGTTGAAGTAGCCGAGGGGGATGTTGCCGGTGCGGCCGAGCCGGCCGACGCGGGTGTCGCCCTGCGGGATGACCTGCAGGTCCTCGTCGAGCACCGCGACGTCGCGCCCCGCGTTGACCGTGGGACCGCCGCCGTCGACCCGGGCGCCCTTGGCCGCGTAGGTGACGCCGTTGAACCCGCCCTCGGTCGAGCCGATCGAGTCGGTGATGATCAGGTTCGGGAAGCGGTCGAGGAACCGGTCCTTGACCGACTGCGAGAAGAGCGCGGCGCTCGACGACACCGACACGAGGCTCGAGGCGGCCCAGCGCTCGGGCTCGTCCTCGAGCGCCTCGATGAGCGGCCGGGCGACGGCGTCGCCGGTGATGATCACCGAGTTGATGCCGTGCTCGTCGACCAGGTCCCAGACGGTGTCGGCCCCGAACTTGCCGACCAGCACGATCGTCGAGCCGATGAACCACTGGCTGAGCGTGGCGATCTGGGCGGCGCCGTGCATGAGCGGCGGGATGACGCCGAAGATGAGCGGCGTCTCGGTGGCGGCGGCGAGCTCGGCCTTGGTGTGCTCGCTCGCCACGCGCTCGTTGGTCAGCGCGTCGATGCCCTGGCCGAGGGCGAAGTAGATGTCCTCGTGGCGCCACATCACGCCCTTGGGCATGCCGGTCGTGCCGCCCGTGTAGATGATGTAGATGTCGTCGTTCGACCGCTCGCCGAAGTCCCGCTCGGGTGAGCCCTGGGCGCAGGCCTCGTCGAACGAGATCGACCCGAGGTCGCTCGTGTCGGCGCCGGAGCCGTCCTCGATGTGGACGAGCGTGCGCAGCTTCGGCGACTCGTCCCGGACGGCGGCCAGGCGAGGCGCGTACTCCTGGTCGAACACGCAGGCGACGAGCTCGGCGTTGCCGATCAGGTAGGCGAGCTCCGCCTCGACGTAGCGGTAGTTGACGTTGATCGGGACCGCCCGGACCTTCAGGCACCCGAGCATCGCCGTCACCCACGGCTCGGAGTTGATGGCGTAGATGCCGACGTGGTCGCCGGGGCCGATGCCCTGCGACGCCAGGTAGTGGCCGAACCGGTTGGCCCGGGCGTCCAGCTCGGCGAAGGTCAGCGTGGTCCCGTCCGCGATCAGCGCGGTGCGGTCGGGGACGGCGTCGGCGGTGTGCTCGAAGAGGTCAGCGATGTTGTAGGCCACGGCGGAAAACTAGAACAGGTTGCACCTACGCGGTCGAGCCGGCCTTCCCGGCGCCCTTGCGGCCGGCCGCGACCGAGGCGTGGCGCCGGGTCGAGGTCACGGGCGCGGGGGCCTTCGCGATCGTCGGATCGATCGTGCCGGCTGCGTGCTTGATCTCCTCGAACGCGGTGTCGACCGCGTCGGCGAGGTCCCAGATGTCGGGCACGAGGTCGGTGCAGGCCATGAAGCCGATGTCGACGCTCTCCCGGTACGACATCACGGTGATGTTGAGCCCGGCGCCGTCCATGATCGGGCCCATCGGGTAGGCGGCGACCATCTCGGCGCCCGACATGTAGAGGGGGAACGGCGGGCCCGGCACGTTCGAGATCACCAGGTTGTGGATCGGCCGGTGCGAGTTGGCCAGGTTCATCGAGCTGTACAGCCGGGCCGCCAGACCGAAGGTCCGGGGCGCGGCCCACTCGGCCCAGTCGGTCAGCGTGAGCGCCCCGATCGCGTTGTGGTCCTCCTTGGCGCCGACGGTCGACGTCGCGATCGTCTGGATCCGCTCGAGCGGGTCGTCGACGTCGGTCGCGAGCGACGTGAACATGGCGGAGACCTTGTTGCCCTGCACGTGGCGCTGGTCGTCGGTCCGCACGGAGACCGGGCACACGGCGATGAGCGGCTCCTCGGGCAGCGCGTCCAGGCCCTCGAGGTACGTGCGCAGCGTCCCCGCGCAGATCGCCAGCACGACGTCGTTCAGCTTGACCGACAGCGCGTCCTTCACGGCCTTCAGCTCGTCGAGCGGGACGCGGGCGAAGGCCACGGAGCGGTCGGGGGTGATCGAGGCGTTGAACGGCGTGCGCGGGGCGGTGAGGGGCACCGCGCCGTGCTTGCGCTGCGGGTTGCGGATGCCGCCGACCAGGTTGTTGACGGATCGGACCGTCCGCCCCACCAGGCCGAACGCGTCGCCGTACAGCCGCAGCTTCGACATCGCCGCGTGCGACAGCAGCTCGAGGTCGGTCGGCACGTGCTCCGGCGGGACCGGCTCGGCCTCGACCTCCCGGCCCTCGGAGCTCAGGTCGAAGAGCTCCGTCATGATCTCCGCCCCGGCGGCGCCGTCGACGGCGGAGTGGTGGACCTTGACCACGAAGCCGAAGCGGTCGTGCTTCAGGCCCTCGATCACCCAGGCGTCCCACAGGGGGCGGCTGCGGTCGAGCGGGACGGACGCGATCTGCCCGGCGAGCTGGGCGAGCTCGCGCCGCCCGCCCGGCCCAGGGCACTTGATGCGGTGGACGTGGTTGTCCAGGTCGAAGTCGGGGTCCTCGATCCAGACCGGGTGGTGGAACTGGAAGGGCACCTCCACGAGCCGCCGGCGGAACGGCGGCACGAGGGGGAGCCGCTCGGCGATCGTGGAGCGGATCCGGTCGAACCGGTAGCCGCCGTCCATCGTGCTCGCGTCGTAGATGGCCGTCATCGCCACGTGCATGTGGCCGGCCGGCGTCTCCAGGTACAGGAACGTGGCGTCCATCCCCGAGAGTCGTTCCACCTGGTCCCTCCTCCTCCGGGTCGGCCGCGCCCAGGTCAGCGACGACCGACGCCGCCCATCCTCGCAGCCCGGCGTGCCTCGCGCTCGCCGGACGGGGATCGGTGGTGGGGACCCGTCCCCATTGTCGTGGGCGACCAGGACTGCTCTTCTTCTCGAAGAGGGTTCAGGGGCGAGAGGGAGAGGGAGAGATGGATGGTGGTCGCCCGCGTCCGGGCGCGCCCGAGCGCGCCGCCGTGGCGGTCGGTGTGGCGGCGGCGGTGGCGTTCCCCGCGGTCGTCCTGTGGGACGGCGCCACGCGGGGCGCCGGCTACGACCCGACCCGGCACTGGATCAGCCTGCTGTCGCTCGGCGAGCGGGCCCTGCTCGGCCGGGTCTCGCTCGCGGTCGCCGGCCTCGGGCTCCTCGGCGCAGGCGTCGGTCTGGTCCGGCTCGCCCGGCCGAGCACCGGTCCCGTCGCGGCCCAGGTCCGGACCGGCCGGTACGTCGCGGTGATGGGGATCGGCCTCCTGGTGGCGTGCGCCTTCCCGATCGATCCGGCCGTGAGCTACCCGGTCGGGTCCGGACGGGTCCCGCTGAGCGTCGTCGGCGCGATCCACGCGCTCGCCGGCTCGGCGATCGTGCTCGGCGCGATCGCGGCGTGCTGGTCGGGCATCGGGATGGTCGGACCGACCGCCGGGCGCGTCGCGGCGCGGGCGGTCTGGTGCTGGGTCTCGGCCACGGCCGCGCTGGGTGCGGTGCTCGGCGTGTACCGGCGCGGCAACTGGGAGCTCGCACGCTCCGGTCTGTTCCAGCGCGCGTCGCTGTTCGCCGCGCTGGCCTGCATCGCCGTGCTCGGGGTGGTGGCGCTCCGCTCGAACGCCCCCGTGCGCGAATCGGACCGGCCCGTGTGGGCCGGTCCGATCCGTCGGGGGGAGCTGCAGCGGACCAGCCGCTGAGCTGTTCGTCGGCTCAGGCCTTTCTTCCGCTCCTGGCCGCTCAGGCCTTTCTTCCGCTCCTGGCCGCTCAGGCCTTGGGGCGGACGGCCTCGACCTCGAGGTTGACCCGGACCTTCTTGCCGACGACGAGGTTGCCGGTCTCGAGGGCCTGGTTCCACGTGAGGCCGAAGTCGGTGCGGTCGATCTCGGTCTGGGCCGAGAAGGCGATCCGCTCCATGCCGAACGGGTCGTCGAGGGCGCCCTCGAACTCGGTCTCCAGCTCGACCGGGCGGGTCACGCCGTGGATGGTGAGGTCGCCGGTGACGACCCAGTCCTCGCCGTCCTGGCGGATGCCGGTCGAGACGAAGGACAGGGTGGGGAACTGGTCGACGTCCAGGAAGTCCGCGCTGCGGATGTGGGCGTCACGGCCCTCGTCACGGCTGTTGAACGAGTCGGCGGCGATGGTGACGTCGACCTTGCTGTCGGTGGCCTGCTCGCCGATCGTGACCTTGCCGTCGACCTTCTGGAACTCACCACGGACCTTCGAGAGGCCGAAGTGCTTCACGGCGAAGCCGACGTGGGTGTGGCTGGCGTCGATGTCGTAGGTGCCGGGTGCGGGGAGATCGCTCATGGGGGTTCCTTCTTCGTGTGTGCGGGGGTTCGATGTCGTGTCAACAACTTACTCGGTGATTGTTGCGTTGTCAACTACTGCGTTCGCAATGACAACGCGGGTACACTGCGCTCATGTCGTCCGAGCCCCTGATCACTGCGCCTTCGCCGGTGTGCGGCAGCGACGACCCGCGCATCCGGACGTTCGGGCTGCTGCTCGAGGCCCACCAGCAGGTGACCCGGGCGCTCGACGCCGAGCTCCAGCGGACCGACGGCATCACCCTGCAGACCTTCGAGGTCCTCCTGCGGATCTCGCGCTCTCCCGAGGGCCGTCTCACGATGAGCGAGCTCGCCGGCGAGGTCGCGCTCAGCACGGGCGGCGTCACGAGGCTCGCCGACCGGCTGGCCGAGGACGGGCTGGTCGAGCGTCGCGCCTGCCCCACGGACCGCCGGCGCGTGCACCTCGTCCTCACCGACGCCGGGCGCGAGGTCCTCGCACGGGCGATGGAGCACCACCTGGTGGCGCTCGACGAGCACCTCGGGTCGAGGATCGACCCGGCGGACCTGCCTGCGCTCGAGCGGGCCCTCGACACGCTGCGCCACCCGGCCGGCGGCGTCGTCGACCGGACCTGAGGCGACGCCCAGGCTCCCAGGTGGCGCACGGGTCGCCCTCACCGGCCTCCAACCGACGGAGGGGAGGGTGGACCCATGTCCGATCAGCTCCCGTCGCAGCCGCAGCAGCCCCCTCCGCACCCGGTCCCGGGCCCGTCCCGCCAGACCCCGCGACACCAGCCGTCGGGCCGGGCGCCGACGGTGGCGCGACGACGCCGCCGCCACGCGGCGCCACGCGGCCGAATCGCCGCCGCCGCCCTCGCAGTGGGCGCGCTCGGGGGCATGGTCGGGTGGTTCGCCGGGATGACCCGTGGCGCCACGACGACCAGCGCGACGACCACGGGCGAGGACGACACGACCACCACCCAACCGTCCACGGACGACGGCTCGTCGTCCGGTTCGTCGTCGACCGACACGTGGGGCGGGTCGGGAGCGACCGCCGGCGGCTCGGCCGGCTCGTGGTCCGGTGGCTCGACGGGGGCGGCCGGCGGCTCGACCTCGACGCACGGCAGCTGATCGTGGGAGCCGTCGCCGAGGAGCGGTTCCGGGTGATGGGCTCGGACGCCCACGTCGCCGTCGCCGGCGCCGACGCAGCGGCGCTCCTGGCCATGGCCCGCGCCCGGCTCGACCGGTTGGAGCTGACGTGGAGCCGGTTCCTGCCCGACAGCGAGCTGAGCGTCGCGAACCGCTCACCGGGGGAGTGGGTGCCGGTGTCGCCCGAGACCGTGGAGCTCGTGGACCGGTCGCTGCGGGCGCAGCGCGCCACCGGCGGCCGGTTCGACCCGACCCGCCTGGGCGACGTCGTGGCCGCCGGCTACCGCGGGACCTTCGGCCCCGACGGGCCGGCGGACGGCCCCTCGCCGCTCGGCGCGCCCGCCGAGGCCGCGTGCGCTGCTGCCGGGTGCGCTGCCGCCGGCGCGGCGGTGGAGCTCGATCGACCGGGTCGCCGACTCCGTGTTCGGCGGGGCAACGGCATCGATCCGGGCGGGATCGCGAAGGGGTTCGCCGCCGACGTGGTCGTCGAGGAGCTCCTCGCCTCGGGCGCCCCGAGGGCGTGCGTGAACGTCGGCGGCGACCTCCGGCTCGGCGGGCGCGTGGAAGGGGACTGGCTGGTCGACGTCGAGGACCCCACCGCGCCCCTGGCCGCGCCGATCTGCCGCCTGTCGATCGCCGACGGCGCCGTCGCCACGTCGAGCCGGTGCCGCCGCCGGTGGCGCCGTCCGGACGGGTCCGAGGCCCACCACCTCATCGACCCCAGCACCGGGCGGCCCGCCGCCACCGACGTGCTCACGGCGACGGTCGTGGCCGCCGAGGGCTGGGTGGCCGAGGCGCTCGCCACCGCCGTGTTCCTGGCGGCGGGCGGACCAGACGGCCCCGAGCAGGCCGCGGCGGTCCTCGAGGGGGCGGGCGCGACGGGCCTGGTCGTCACGACGGACGGCGTGCTGGCGATGCCCGGCCTCGACCGGTTCGTCGTGGGCGGTGGCCGGGTCGTCGCCTGACGGCGCTGTGGTAGGCCGTGGCCCCATGTCCGACGCCCCGCAGTTCGCGACCGAGCCGCTCTGGGTGCCGCCGCCGGCCCGGGTGCGCGCCTCCCGCCTCCACGCGTTCCGGACCACCGCCGCGGACCTCGCCGGGCGACCGCTGCCCGACAGCGCGGCACTGCACCGCTGGTCGGTCGAGCACCCGGAGGCGTTCTGGCACCTGCTGGTCGCCGAGGCGCTGCCGGGCGTCGACCTCCACGGCCCCGTCCTCGACCCCTCGGACCACCCGGCGACGACCCGCTGGTTCCCCGAGGTCCGGCTCAACGTGGCCGAGCAGATCCTCGGCGGCGCCGAGCCGTCGTCCACGCTGCTCGTCTCGCTCGACGAGCGGGGCCGACGGCGCGAGCTGACCCGGGCCATGGCCACGGCCGAGGTCGGTCGGGTGGCGGCCGCGCTCAGGGCCGCGGGCGTGGGCCCCGGGGACCGCGTCGCGGCCTGGATGCCGAACACCGCCGAGACGTACCTGCTGATGCTCGGGGCCGCGGCGGTCGGGGCCGTGTTCTCCTCGACCTCACCGGACTTCGGCGCCGACGGCGTGCTCGACCGGTTCGCGCAGATCGAGCCGACCGTGCTCGTGGCGGCCGACGGCTACACCTACGGCGGGCGGGCGTTCGACCGGCGCGACCAGCTCGCCGCGGTCGTCGACGGGCTGCCCACGGTCCGACGGGTCGTCGTGCTGCCCTTCCTCGCGGACGAGCCCGACCTCTCGGTGCTGCCGGGCGACCCGGTCACGTGGGCCGACTGGCTGGCGCCGCACGACGGGGAGCCGC
This sequence comes from Dermatobacter hominis, assembly GCF_020715685.1. Taxonomy (GTDB): domain Bacteria; phylum Actinomycetota; class Acidimicrobiia; order Acidimicrobiales; family Microtrichaceae; genus Dermatobacter; species Dermatobacter hominis. The sequence continues at coordinate 2,050,436 of NZ_CP085840.1, read as the reverse complement.
CCGACTACGTGCCGCTCCCGTTCGACCACCCGTGGTACGTGCTCTACAGCTCCGGGACGACCGGCGTGCCGAAGTGCATCGTGCACCGCGCCGGCGGCGTGCTCGCCACCCACGTCAAGGAGCAGCAGCTGCACCTCGACGTCCGGGCCGGCGACCGGGTCTGCTGGTTCACGACGACCGGCTGGATGATGTGGAACTGGCTGGCGTCGATCCCGGCGTCCGGCGCCTCGATCGTCCTCTACGACGGGAACCCGGCCCACCCCGGCCCGTCGCGCCTCTGGGACCTGGCCGCGGAGGAGGGCCTCGACCTGCTCGGCGTGTCGGCCAAGTACCTCGACGCCGTGCGGTCCTCGGGCTACCGGCCGGCCGACGCCGCCGACCTCTCGCAGCTGCGCACGCTGGCGTCGACCGGGTCGCCGCTGTCGCCCGAGGGGTTCGACTGGGTCATGGAGGCGGTGGCGCCGGGCGTGGGTCCCGACGGCCTGCACCTCGCGTCGATCTCGGGCGGGACCGACCTCTGCGGCTGCTTCGTCGGCGGCGACCCCACGCGGCCGGTCTACGCCGGCGAGCTCCAGGGGCCGGCGCTCGGGATGGCGGTCGACGTGTGGCGCGCCGACGGCGGGCCCGACGACGGCACGCCCGCCGACGTCGGCGAGCGCGGCGAGCTCGTGTGCACGAACGCCTTCCCGTCGATGCCGCTCGGGTTCTGGGGCGACGGTCCGCTCGGCGAGGTCGGTCCCCGGTACCGGGCCGCCTACTTCGAGCGGTTCCGCTCGGCCGACGGTCGCGCGGTGTGGGCCCACGGCGACTTCGCCACGTGGACGCCGCACGGCGGCATGGTCATCCACGGGCGGTCCGACACCACGCTCAACCCGGGCGGGGTCCGCATCGGCACCGCCGAGATCTACCGCCAGGTCGAGCGCGTCGACGGGATCGAGGAGGCGCTCGTGTTCGGCCAGCAGGCCGGCGACGACGTGCGGATCGTGCTGCTCGTCCGGCTGTCGGCGGGGACCGACCTCACCGACGAGCTGCAGGCCGAGATCCGCTCGCAGGTCCGCCGCGGGTGCACGCCCCGGCACGTCCCGGCCGTCATCGTGCAGGTCGAGGACCTGCCGCGGACGCGCTCGGGGAAGCTCGCCGAGCTCGCCGTGGCCGACACCGTCAACGGCCGACCCGTGCGCAACACGACCGCGCTGGCCAACCCCGAGGTGCTCGGCGACATCGCCGCGGCCGTGCCACCGGCCTGAGCCCCACGACCCGGGCTCAGGCGGCGGTGCGCCCGAGCATCGCGAGCACCCGGGCCTCGCGGTCGGCGTCGGGGCCCGCCTCCACCCCGGCCCGGCACACGCCCTCCATGTAGAGCGTGTCGCCCCACCCGGCGGCGCTGGTCTCGATCAGGTCGAGCTCGGCGTCGCTAAGCGACGCCGTCACGCCGAGCGCGGTGGCGAGGTCCCAGCGGTGCACGACCATGTCGAAGACGTAGAACCGGAGGAAGGTGTCGCCGACCGTCGTCGGGCCGAAGTGGCCGTCGAAGGGCTGTGCCATCCGGTCGGCGTCGGCGACGACCCGCCGCACCGAGTCGACGTGGCGGCGCCACGCCGCCGCAGGGTCGGCCAGCAGCTCCTCGTCGACGCGATGGTCGGGCTCCAACCCGGCCCGCTCGGCCAGGAAGCTGCGCTCGGTGTCGATCAGGTGGCCGACCACGTCGCGGGCGGTCCACCCCTCGCACGGCGAGGGCCGGTCCCAGGCAGCCGGGTCGTCGGCGCCGGCCATCACGTCGCGGAGCTGCTCGTCGGCGGCCGCGTGCCGGTCCGCCACGATCTCGGGGGAGGCGGCCTCGGTGGTCATGGCAGCGTCGTTCGTCATGGCGGCGTCGTTCGTCATGGCAGGACCGTACGGCCCTTGCCAGCATGGGCCTTGATGGAACCCGACAGATGCCCGTGCGAGCCGTCGCGGCTCGCACCGCCCGGTGGTGAAGCCGATGGGTGACGACCGGGTGCTCCGGCCGGAGCGGCTGCGCAAGGCGCACCTGGCCGACCCGGCGGACGTCAGCCACACGATGTCGCGCTACGCGGCCCCGGACGACCTCGCGGATCTCCTGCAGTGGTACTGGGTGCCGGTCTGGTCGGTGCCGGCCGGGCAGCGCTCCGAGCAGCGCGTCCTGCAGTACCCGTGCGCGCTGATCGTGATCACGCAGGAGTACGCGCGCTTCTACGGGGTCGTGACCGGGATGTCGTCGACCGAGCTCCAGGGCGACGGCTGGGCCGTCGGGTCGCTGCTGCAGCCGGCCGCGGGCTCGCTCGTGGCCGGACGGACGATGAGCGAGCTGACCGATGCCCACGTCGAGCTCGCCGACCTGCTGGGCGAGCGCGGCGCGACCCTGGCGGCGACGGTGCGGTCGGCGATGGACGCCGACGGGCCCGCCGGCTGGGCCGAGCCGGAGGTGCACGCGCGGGCGACCGGGGCGGTGTCGACCTTCCTGCGCGAGCACCTACCGGTCGACGACGAGGGCCGGCTGGTGAACGAGCTGGTGGCGCGGGTCGAGCGCGACGACCAGCTGGTGCGGGTGTCGCAGCTGGCCGAGGCCGCGGCGTGCTCGGAGCGGAGCCTGCAGCGACTCCTGCGACGGCGGCTCGGCCTCACACCGAAGTGGCTGATCCAGCGACGGCGCCTGCAGGACCTGTCGCTGCGGCTCCGCGAGCGCGAGGAGGGCGAGACGCTGGCGTCGCTCGCCGCCGAGCTCGGGTACGCGGACGAGGCCCACCTCGTGCGCGACTTCCGGACCGTGACGGGCTGGACCCCGGCCCGGTTCGGCGAGCGGTTCGGGCCGCCGGCCTGAGCCGCCCGCTGCGGCAGCTGCCCCGGATCTGACATATCGTCAGGTCCGATCGACCGCTCAGCGAGACGTGGCCGGGGGCGCCCCGACCGCGGCTCGGGACCACCAGGGGGACCCATCCACATGGCCGACGCACCGACCATCGATCCCGTCGCGGCTGCGGCGTTCCAGTTCCAGGGCCAGGACGTCCCCTGGCTCGTCGACCACTGGGCGGAGCACCAGCCCGACAAGGTGTTCCTGATCTGGGAGCCCAAGGACGGCCCCTCGCGGAGCTGGACCTACGCCGAGTTCGCCGAGGAGACCAAGCAGGTCGCGGCCGGGCTGGCCGCCCGGGGCGTCGGCGTCGGCGACATGGTGCTGATCCACGCCGAGAACTGCCCCGAGGGCGTCATCGGCTGGTACGCCTGCGCCCGCGTCGGCGCGGTGGCCGTGACGACGAACACCCGCAGCGTCGCCGCCGAGGTCAACTACTTCATCACCCACACGAGCTGCGTCGGCGCGATCACCCAGCCGAAGTACGCCTCGCTGGTGGCCGAGGCCGGTCCGGACCTCGGCTGGATCGTCGTCACCGACGACAACTCGGGCGTGCCCGCCGAGGACGAGGAGTTGGCGCACGGCCGCGACGGCTGGGCCGACCTGCACGGCGACGCCGCCGACTCGCCGGTCCGCGACGCGGACCCGCTGCTGCCGGCCGGCATCCTCTTCACGTCGGGCACCACGTCGAAGCCCAAGGCGGTCGTGCACACCCACGCCAACGCGCTGTGGGCGGCCAAGGTCAACCCGACGAACATCCAGCTCGAGGCCGATGACGTCTACCTCGCGTCGCTGCCGTTCTTCCACGTCAACACGCAGAGCTGGGCGATCTGGTCGATCCTCGGCGTCGGCGGCACGGTCGTGCTGCAGCCGAAGTTCTCGGCGAGCAAGTTCTGGCCGGTCATCGAGAAGTACTCGGTCACGCACATCTCGCTGCTGCCGTTCGTCATCCAGACGGCGTTCGAGCAGGGCATTCCCGAGGACCACACCGTCAAGGTCGGCGTGTTCGGGCTGATCATGCCGGTGCTCGAGCAGATGATGGGCATGAAGGTCGTCGCCGCGTACGGCATGACCGAGCTCGTCACCCACTGCATCCACTCGAACCCGTGGGAGAACTACCCCGAGCTGGCCATGGGCAAGGTGTCGCCCGGCTACGAGATGCTCATCGTCAAGGAGGACGGAGCGCTCGCCGCCGTCGGCGAGATGGGCGAGCTGTGGATCCGCGGCATCCGGGGCGTCACGGTCTGCAAGGAGTACTTCCACAACGACGAGGCGAACGAGAAGTTCTTCACGTCCGACGGCTGGGCCCGGACCGGCGACATCGTGATGCTGCTCGAGGACGGCAACATCCGGTACTGCGACCGCGACAAGGACGCCCTCAAGGTCGGGGGCGAGAACGTGTCGGCCCGCGAGGTCGAGGACGCCATCCGCGCCGCCGGCGCGCCGCTGGCCGACATCGCCGTGGTGGCCAAGTCGCACAAGCGCCTCGACATGGTGCCGGTCGCGTTCGCGATCAAGGGCGACCCCAACCTCGACGAGGACGCGACGGCCACGCTGGTCATCGAGCACTGCAAGGCCAACCTCGCCGACTTCAAGGTGCCCCGCGCCGTCTACTTCGTCGACGAGTTCCCGACCGCCGAGCTCGGCAAGGTCGCCAAGAAGGACCTCCGCGACCTCGCCGACAGCTACCCCGAGATCGTCTGACCGCCCCGTTCCTTCCGCTTCGGCGCTGGTTTCCGTCGTCTGACGACGGAAACCGCCGCCAGAACGGGATCGGGAGGGCGGGTCAGCCGAGGAGCACGCGGGAGATCGCGTCGGGGACCGACGTCGGCCCGTCGAGCTCGGTCCAGCGGGCGCCGAGCGCGTCGGCGAGCGCCTCGGCATCCGCGGTGTCGCCCCGGGGCGCCAGCACCGCGAGCTCGTGCGTGCCGGCGACGTGGGGGAGCGGGTCCCCACCGGTGGTGGCGCGGCAGTCCGACATGAGCAGCGTGATGCGCCGGCCGGCGGTCGACCGGGCGAGCTGCCCGGCGGCGGCGCGGAGCGCCTGACCCACGTCGGTGACGCCGAAGCCGCGGAGCCGCAGCAGGTCGCCGACGACGTCGTCGGGCGAGCGGACCTCGTCCTGCGCCTTGAGCACGATCGCGTCCTCGGCGAACGCGACGACCGAGCAGTCGTGCGGCGCCCGGAAGAGGACGGACGCGGCGGCGACAGCGGCCGCGGCGAGCCGGTCGCCCGCCATCGACCCCGACCGGTCCACGAGCAGGCACACCGCCGTGGCCGGCCGCTGCCAGGCCTCGACCTGGAGGTCGTCGGCGCCGCCCCGACCGGTCCGCACCGCCGCGATCGCGTCGAGCGAGGCGTCGAGGTCGACGTCGCCCTCGGCCTCGCGAGCCGGCGCCCGGCGCAGGCGGCCGATCCCGCGCCGGCGCTCGGGGCCGATGCGGCCGAGGTCGACCATGACCCGCCCCGCCAGCTGGCGGGCGAGCCGGCGCAGCCCCTCGTCGGTGGCGCCGGTGAGGTCGGCGAGCATGGCCAGCGCCTCGTCGGGATCGGCGTCCATCGCCTCGGCGAACGCCTCTTCGTCGAGCACGCCGACCTCGGGCGACACCTGCTCGAAGCCGTCGTGGCGGGCGAGGTCGCGGCGCGACGTCGTGCGGCGGCCGGCGTCCGCGACCGCCTCGCGGGCCTCCTCGCCCTCCTTGACGTCGTCGACGTCCTGGCGTCCCCCACCCGGGGGCGGGGTCAGGCTTTTCCCGGCTCGCGCCCGCCGCCGTCGGAGGAGGCATCGCCGTCGCCCGACCCCTGGTCCGGTTCGGTCGGGGCGAACCAGCGGGTCCAGAGCTCGGTCACGACGTCCTCGGCCGTCCTGGCCCCGCCCTCCCGCAGCCGGACCCGGCCCGACAGGGCGAGCAGCGCGGCGTCGAGCGTGACCCCGGGGTCGACGACCTCGCGCCCGCGCAGCGCGGCCAGCTCGGTCGCCACCAGCACGAAGTCGATGGCGCCCCGGACCGACGATCCCGTCCGGAGGTCCGGGTGCTCCCGGCTGTCGCGCACCATCGACACGGCGCTCAGGACGCCGCCGGCACCGAACGCCACGGCGGCATCGGGCGCGGCGGCCGACACGATGAGCGCCTCTTCGCCGGCGTCCTGGTAGCCCATCGCCAGCCGGCACACGCGGTCGTACACGGCCGAGGCGATGCGGGCCGTGCCCACGGCGTCGAACGGGTTCATCGCCGCCACGAGCCGGAACCCCGGCGCGGCGGCGACGTGGCCGAGCCGCGGGACGTGGAGCTCGCCCTCGCTCATCACGGTGATGAGCACGTTGAGGGTCTCCTCGGGGATCCGGTTGATCTCCTCGACGTACAGCAGCGCGCCGTCGCGCAGGGCCGAGACCAGCGGGCCGTCGACGAACACGTCGGGGGAGTAGCCCTCGCTCAGCACCGCCGCCGGGTCGAACGTGCCGACGAGGCGGGCGGGCGTCAGCTCGGCGTTGCCCTCGACGAACTCGAAGCCGCGGCCCGACTCCTCGGCCACGGCGCGCAGCACCGTGGACTTGCCGGTGCCCGGCGGGCCCTCGAGCAGGAGGTGCCGGTCGGCCGCCAGCGCGGCGACGACCGCCTCCAGCTCGCGACGCCGCCCCACGACCCTGGTCGTGAGGCGGCGCAGCAGTTCGGGCCCCGTCGAGGGCTCGGGATCGAGGTCGGTCACGTGAAGTCGATGACCCCGCGGATGTTCTTGCCGTCCCGCATGTCCTGGTAGCCCTGGTTGACGTCGTCGAGGCGGTACCGGTTGGTGATCAGCTCGTCGAGCTTCAGGTCACCCTCCCGGTACATCGACAGCAGCGCCGGGATGTCGGCCCGGGGGTTGCCGGAGCCGAAGATGGTGCCCTTCACCTCCTTGTTCATCATCGAGAGCATGAACAGGTTCAGCGCGGTGTCCGTCTGCAGCATGTTGCCGATGGCGGTGACCACGAGCGTCCCGCCCTTGGAGGTCAGGTTGAGCGCCGGGTCGATCATGTCGCCGGTGACCACGCCCGGGACGAGGATCACCGAGTCGCACATGTCGCCCCAGGTGAGGTCGGGCACGGCGAGCAGCGCCTCCTCGATGGACGAGTAGGTGTGGGTGGCGCCCATCTCCATCGCCTTCTCGCGCTTGAACTCGACCGGGTCGATGGCGATCACGCGCTTGGCGCCGGCCATCCGGGCGCCCTGCACGGCGTTGATGCCGACGCCGCCGACGCCGATGACGGCGACGTTGTCGCCGGGCTGGACGTCGGCGCGGTGCACCGCCGAGCCCCAGCCGGTCGCCACGCCGCACGAGACCAGGGCGGCGACGTCGAGCGGGAGGTCGGACTCGACCTTGACGAGCGAGTCCTGGCTGACGAGCAGGTGCTCGGAGAAGGTGCCGACCTGCGCGAAGCGGGCGGCCTCGGTGTCGCCGATGCGGTGGGAGACGTCGCCCGGCTCACGGGTGATCATCTGCAGGTCGAAGAGCTTGGCGCCGAGGTCGCAGATGTACTGCCGGCCGGTCGAGCACCACTTGCAGCGGCCGCAGCTCGGCACGAACGACATGGCGACGTGGTCGCCGGGCGCGACCGTGTTGACGCCCGGGCCGACCGCCTCGACGACGCCGGAGCCCTCGTGGCCGCCGACGAACGGGAAGTGGGGCACGAGCATGTCGCCCTGCACGACGTGCTCGTCGGAGTGGCACATGCCGGCGTACGCGGTCTTCACGACCACCTCGCCGGGGCCCGGATCGTCGAGGGTCATCTCCTCGATCTTCCAGTCCTCGTGGTGGCCCCACAGGACGGCGGCGCGGGTGGTGGTCGGCATGCTGGTCCCCCTGGTCGTTCGAACCGGCCCGGCGACTCGTGCGCCGGTCCCGTGCGGCGAGTTCTACACCCGTTCGGAGGCGTCTACCATCGCATCGACCGCCGAGCGAGGAGCGTCCCTCCCATGGACACCGCCACCACCACCGAGCCCACCGCCGAGACCGAGCTGCCCGTCGTCGACGACGCGGCGCCGGCCGACGAGGCCGTGCTGGTCGCCGACGAGCTGCTGGTCGAGGAGGTCTCGATCGACGGCATGTGCGGCGTCTACTGAGCCGGCCCCCTCGACCCGAGGACATCCCTCAGTGACGGTCGCGCTCGCCGACGTCCTCGAGCTGCACCCCAGCGTGTCGCTCCGGCCCGAGCGCTTCGGCGCGCTCGCCTACAGCTTCGACACCCGCAAGCTGTCCTTCCTCAAGCACCCCGACCTGGTGCGGGTGGTCGAGGCCCTCGACGGGACCCGGACGGTCGAGGAGGCGCTCGTCGCCGCCGACGTCGATCCGGCTCGTCGGGCCAGCTTCGTGCGCGCGATCGACACGCTCGTCACGTCCCGGATGGTGCGACCCGTGGGAGCTCCCGATGCCGCCTGAGCTGACCGCGCCGTCGGGCGGCCCCAGGATCACGGTCCAGCCGCCCACCCCGACCCGCTCGCTGGTCGAGGAGTTCAAGGAGGGCCTGGACGCGCCCATCTGCCTGACGTGGGAGCTCACCTACGCCTGCAACCTGAGCTGCGTCCACTGCCTGTCGAGCTCGGGCCGCCGGGACCCGCGCGAGCTGAGCACCGAGGAGTGCTTCGCCGTCGTCGACGAGCTGCAGCGGCTCAAGGTCTTCTACGTGAACATCGGCGGCGGCGAGCCGATGCTGCGCACCGACTTCTTCCCGATCGTCCAGTACGCCGTCGACCACCAGGTCGGCGTGAAGTTCTCGACGAACGGCACGTTCATCGACGCCGCGGCGGCACGGCGGCTGGCGGCGATGGACTACCTCGACGTCCAGCTGTCGATCGACGGCGCGGACGCCTCGGTCAACGACCTGGTCCGGGGCGAGGGCTCGTACGCCGCGGCCCGGCGGGCGATGGACCACCTGGCGGACGCGGACTTCGGGCCGTTCAAGATCAGCCTCGTCGTGACCCGGCACAACGTCGACCAGCTCGACGAGTTCAAGGCGCTCGCCGACTCGTACGGCGCCCAGCTCCGCGTGACCCGCCTGCGGCCGTCGGGCCGGGGCGCCGACAGCTGGCACGAGCTGCACCCGACGCAGGCGCAGCAGCGCGACCTGTACCACTGGCTGCTCGGTCGCGACGACGTGCTCACCGGCGACTCGTTCTTCCACCTCTCGGCGCTCGGCGACCCGTTGCCCGGCCTCAACCTCTGCGGCGCTGGTCGCGTCGTGTGCCTGATCGACCCGGTCGGCGACGTCTACGCCTGCCCGTTCGTCATCCACGACGAGTTCCTGGCCGGCAACGTCCGCGATGCCGGCGGGTTCACCGACGTCTGGCGGCGCTCGGACCTGTTCACCTCGCTGCGCGAGCCCGAGAGCCCGGGCGCGTGCGCCAGCTGCGGCAGCTACGACGCCTGCCAGGGCGGGTGCATGGCGTCCAAGTTCTTCGTCGGCCTCGAGCTGACCGACCCCGACCCGGAGTGCGTCCACGGCCACGCCGAGCCGCTGCTCGCGGCGATCGGTGCCGGCACGCCGGTGCCGACGCCGTCGGCCGACCACTCCCGGCCCGGGGTGCCGGTGCCGTCGCCCGTCACGCTGCGACCCACCCGCCGCTCGCGTCGCTGAGCCGCCCGCAACGGGTCGCAGCGGCCGTCGGGCGTAGCGTGCCGTCCATGGCTGGCAAGGGCATCACCGTCACCCCGGAGCTCATCGACTACCTGCTCGAGCACTCGTTGCCGCGCACCGACGTGCACCGCGACCTCGTCACCCGGACCGAGGAGGCGATGGGCGACTGGTCGATCATGCAGATCTCGCCCGAGCAGGGTCCGTTCCTCACCTTCCTGGCCCGGCTGATCGGCGCGCAGGAGGCGATCGAGGTCGGCACGTTCACCGGTCTGTCCGCGCTCTGCATCGCCGAGGGGCTCGGCGACGGCGGCCACCTGACGTGCTTCGACATCTCCGACGAGTACGTGTCGGTCGGTCGGCCCTTCTGGGAGCGGGCCGGGATGGCGGACCGCATCGACGTCGTGATCGGCCCCGCTGCGGAGACGCTGGCCGCCTTCACGCCGCCCCGCCCGGTCGACCTCGCCTTCATCGACGCCGACAAGCCGGGCTACGCGACCTACTACGAGCTCGTGCTCGAGCGGCTGCGCCCCGGCGGCCTGGTCGTGTTCGACAACGCGCTCTACTCGGGCGCGGTCCTCGATCCGTCCGACGACGAGAACACCCGGGCGATCATGTCGGTGAACGACGCCGTCGCGGCCGACGACCGGGTGGAGGCGGTCCTCCTCAACGTCGGCGACGGGTTGCTCATGGCCCGCAAGCGCTGAGCCCCGGGTCCGGCCCCGCAGGTGGGTTCGGTCCGGCACAGCCCCGTGGGGCACGATGTCGAGCGATGTCGTCCCCACCCGATGGCCCGCCGGCCGGCCTGCTCGACCCGCTGACGATCGGCGGCCGCACCGCGCCCAACCGGGTGGTGTTCGGCCCGCACGAGACCAACCTCGGTCGGGGTCGGGCCATCTCGGAGCGCCACGTCGCGTACTACGAGCGGCGCGCCCGGGGCGGCGCCGGGACGATCGTCGTCGAGGAGGCGTCGGTCCACGCGTCGGACTGGCCGCTCGAGCGGGCGCCGCTGGCGTCGGAGTGCGGACCGGGGTGGGCCGAGGTCGTCGACGCCTGCCGCCCGCACGGGACGCTCGTGCTCGCCGCGCTCGGCCACAGCGGCGGCCAGGGCACCTCGCACTGGTCCCAGCGCGAGCTCTGGGCGCCGAGTCGGGTCCCCGAGGTCAACACGCGCGAGGTGCCCAAGTGGATGGAGGCGGCCGACGTGGCCGAGGTCGTCGACGGCTTCGCCGCGGCGGCGCGCCTCGCCGTCGAGTCGGGCTGCGACGGCGTCGAGGTGAACGCCGGGCAGTTCTCGCTCGTGCGGCAGTTCCTGTCGGGGCTCACCAACCAGCGGGACGACGAGTGGGGGGCCGACCGGGCGCTGTTCGCCCGCCAGGTGCTCGCCGCGGTGCGCGGGGCCGTCGGTCCCGACGCCGTCGTGGCGCTCCGGCTCTCGTGCGACGAGCTCGCGCCCTGGGCCGGGATCACGCCCGAGGCCGCCGAGGAGCTCGCGGCCGGGTTCGCCGCCGACGACGGGGACGGCCGCATCGACCTCCTCACCGTCGTGAAGGGCTCCATCTTCTCCGCGGGCGCCACGAGGCCCGACGGCCACATCCCCCAGGGCTTCAACCTCGACCTGACCCGCGCCGTGCGGGCCGCGGTGCGGGCGGTGGCGGGCGACCGGGTCGCGGTCGTGGCGCAGGGGTCGATCGTCGACGTGGGCCAGGCCGGGTGGGCGCTGGCCGACGGCGTGGCCGACGCGGTCGAGATGACCCGGGCCCAGCTCGCCGACGCCGACCTGGTGCGGCGTCTGCGGGACGGCGAGCCGGAGCGGATCCGGCCATGCGTGCTGTGCAACCAGACGTGCATGGTGCGGGACAACCGCAACCCGATCGTGACGTGCATCGTCGACCCCGCCACCGGACACGAGACCGAGGACGCCCCGGTGCCCGACGTCGTCGCGCCGCTCGACCCGCCGGCCGCCGGCACGGTGCTGGTCGCCGGCGGCGGGGTCGCGGGGCTGGAGGCGGCGCGGGTCGCAGCGCTCGCCGGTCACCGGGTGCAGGTGGTGGAGCGCGGCGAGCGGACCGGCGGCGCGGCCCGCACCACGGCCCTGCTGCCCGGCCGTGACCGGTTCGCGCTGTTCGCGGACTGGCTCGAGGCCGAGTGCGCCCGTCTCGGCGTCGACGTCCGGACCGGCTCGACCGTCGACGCCGCCACCGCCGAGGCCGCCGCCCACGTCGTCGTCGCCACCGGCGGGCGTCCCGGCGAGCCGACGTTCGAGGTGCTCGACGGTCCCGACGGCCCGGCCGTCGCGGTCCTCACGCCGAGCGAGGTGCTGGAGGACCCGTCGGCCGTGCCCGAGGGCGCCGTGCTGGTCTGGGACCCGATCGGCGGGCCGGTCGGCGTGGGCGTGGCCGAGCTGCTCGCCGCCGCGGGCCGCGAGGTGCACCTGGCCACGCCGGACCAGATCCTGGGCAACGAGCTCGCCCGGGCCGGCGACCTCGCCCCGGCGAACGCCCGCCTCGCCCAGGCGGGGGTCGTGGCGCACCGGCGCTCGGTCCTCCGCAGCGTGGGCGCCAAGGGCGCGGTGCTGGAGCACCGGTTCGACGCCGCGACCACCGACCTGGTCGTCGGCTCGGTGGTCGACGCCGGGCACCGCCTCCCCGACGACGCGCTGTGGCACGAGATCCGTCGGGCCGCGGCCGGTCGAGCCGTCCAGGTCGGCGACAGCGTCGCCCCCCGCACCGTCCACGAGGCGGTGCTCGAGGGCCGGCGGGCGGCGCTCGAGCTCGGCTGACCGGCGCCGTCGGGGCGCCGGGACCGGGTCAGGCGGTCGCCGCCTCCACGGCGGCCGCGAAGCGGGGCAGCACCTCGTCCCGCCAGCCCGGGCCCATGTTGTCGAAGGCGAACCGGTCCTGCGGACGGTCCGGGTCGAAGCCCGAGTGGACCACCAGGACGCGCGTGCCGTCGCCCTCGGGCACCAGCGTCCACGAGATCGTCCAGTCGCCGAACGTGTGGGCGAACCGCGTGGGCTCGTCGGCCTCGAGCACCTCGCAGGGCACACCGCCCCAACCGGGCATGTCCAGGAGGAAGCGGTGGCCGACCACCGCGGCGATGTCGCCGGGTGCCCACCACGACGCGATCCCGTCGGGCGTCGTGAGCGCGGTCCAGACCGCGGCCGGCGGGCGGGCGATGAACTGGTCGACCTCGATGTCGTCGGGGAAGGTGGTCACTGGTCGTCTCCTGTGCTGGGTGTGATCGGGGGAGCGGTGGCCTCGACGTGGTCGCGCAGCCCGCGCAGCGTGTGCCGCCAGTACCGCTCGAACGGGCGGAGCCAGTCGTCGAGCTCGGCGAGGGGCCCCGCGGCCAGGGCGTAGTGCCGCTCCCGGCCGCGGACCTCCTCGGTCACGAGCTCGGCGCGCCGCAGCACGGCGAGGTGCTCCGACACGGCCGGGCGGCTGAGCTCGAACTCGCCGGCGATGGCGCCCGCGTTGCGGGGCCCGTCCGCGAGGAGCTCGAGGATCCGTCGCCGCACGGGGTTGGCCAGCGCGCCGAACACGTCGGGTCCCGGGTCGGTGCCGGTGGGGGCGCCACGGTCGCTCGTCGCCATGGACACCATCATGTCGGAATTCTCCGACATGTCAAGGATCTCCGACGCGTTCGCGTCGCGGCCCGACGCGTGGCGGCGCGCCGGCACGCCGGTGCCCGTTCGGCGACCCGAGTGATCCGACATCGACCCTGAACCCCGCTCATCTCGCGGTCGTCACGGCCGATGGGTCGGGGTGACGCCGCGACGCGGCACGGAACAGGAGACCCTCTCACCATGAAGATGAACCCCCTCCGCACCCTCGGCCTGCTGCTGGTCGCAGCGGTCGCGCTCCTCGCCGGCGCCTGCTCGTCGACCGACGACGCCGCCGACGACGCCAAGGACACCGTCGACTCGATCGCCGACGACGCGAAGGCCGGCACCGACACCGTCGTCGACGAGGTGGAGGACGGCGCCTCGACCGTGTGGGACGACCTCGAGACGTCCGTGGACGACTTCGACGCCGGTGCGAAGGACCTGCCGTCGGACGTCAAGACCGGTTGGGACCAGCTGGGCCCGGACCTCAAGGCCGGCCTGGAGCAGATGCGCACCGACGCCAAGGACGACGCCCAGGGCACCTGGGACGACCTGAAGGCCGACGTCGACTCGTTCGACGCCGACATGAAGGCCGGCGGCGACCAGATCAGCGAGGACGCCCGCAAGGCCTGGGACCAGGTGAAGCAGTCCTGGGACGACGCGGTCGCCAAGCTCTGATCGGGCGCTGAGCCCGCCGTCCGGAGCCCGCGCTCCCGCCCGCGCCGGGAGCGGGGCGAGGGCCGCCGTCCGGGATCTTCTGCCGGTTGCGCAGGAGGTCCCGGACGGTACCCTGGACCTCGGCGGACGCAGCCGGGGGAGCTGCGGGCTCCACCTAGGGAGAACGAGAGATGATCGAGACGACGAAGGCCCTGCTCGAGAACACGATCAACCAGGCGCTGGAGCTCGCCAAGTCGGCGAACAGCGCCTTCCGGACCCACGACGACGTGGCCGTGGCGCTGCCGGGCGGGCTGTTCGGCCACGTGCGCAACGGTCGTCTCGTCGGCTTCGGCCTCGAGCCCGTCGGCGACGTCTACGTCGACGAGGAGCGCCACGTCACGGACCTCCCCGACGGCGGTCCGGGCCACCTGCTCTGGGGTCGCATCGCCGCCGTCGCCGGCGCCTCGACCGCGGCGGCCTCCGCCGTCGCCGGCGTGGTCACCGCCGTGGTGCTCGGCCGCCGGCACTCCACCGCGGCCTGATCGGCCGCCCCGACCCGAGTTCCGCTCCGCCGGGCCCGGTGCCTAGCCTGCGGCCATGGCGGAGCAGCTCCTCTGGACGCCCCTGCAGCTCGGGCCGGTCACGGTCCGCAACCGCATCGTCTTCTCCGCGCACCTGACCAACTACGCGGAGGACGGGCTGCCGACCGAGCAGCACGCCGCGTACTACGCGGAGCGGGCGGCCGGCGGCGCCGGGCTCATCATCACCGAGGAGCACTCGACCCACCCGACCGACTGGCCGTACGAGAAGCTCATCCACGGCTTCCACCGTGACGTGATCCCCGGCTACCGCCGGATCACCGAGGCCGTCCACCGGCACCGCACGCCGATCTTCGCCCAGATCAACCACAACGGCGGGCAGGCCAGCTCGATGTACTCACGGCTCCCCGTGTGGGCGCCGTCGCCGGTCGCCGACCCGCTGTTCCGCGAGGTCCCGAAGGCGGTCGACACCGCCGAGATCGCCGAGATCGTGGCGAGCTACGCCCGCGTCGCCGAGCACTGCGCCGAGGGCGGCTTCGACGGCATCGAGCTCCAGTGCTCGCACAGCTCGATCGTCCGCGGCTTCCTGTCGCCGGCCACCAACCACCGGACCGACGAGTACGGCGGGCCGCTCGGGTCCCGGGCCCGGATCCTGCTCGAGATCGTCGCGGCCGTCCGCGCCACGATCGGCTCGGAGCTCGCGCTCGGCGTGCGGATCTGCGGTGACGAGCTCATCGAGGGCGGCACGACGATCGAGGACGCCGTCGCGGTGGCGAGGATGGTCGAGGCGTCGGGCCACGTCGACTACATCAACACCTCGATCGGCGTCGCGACGGCCTCGCTGTTCATGATCGAGGCGTCGATGCACATCCCGCCCGGGTACGCGATGTTCATCCCGAGCGCGCTGCGCGAGGCCGTCGACCTCCCGATCGTCGGCGTGGGCCGGTTCAAGGACCCGCTGCAGGCCGAGCGGGCGCTGGCCGAGGGGCAGTGCGACCTCGTCGGCGTGGTGAGGGGCCAGATCGCGGACGCCGACTTCGTCGCGAAGGCGCGCGCCGGCTTCACCGACGACACCCGGCTGTGCCTGTCCTGCAACCAGGAGTGCGTGGGCCGCATGGGCCTCAACCGCTGGCTCGGCTGCATCGAGAACCCCCGGACCGGTCGCGAGTCGCTCGGCGTCGGCGAGGCCCGGCCGGTCGAGGTCGGCCGCCGGGTGCTGGTCGTCGGCGCCGGCCCCGCCGGGCTCCAGGCCGCCATCGCCGCCGCCCGCAACGGCCACCACGTCACCGTGCTCGAGCGCGACGACGCCGCCGGCGGGCAGGTCCGCCTGGCCGCGTCGGTGCCCAACCGGGCCGAGTTCGGCGACCTCGTCCGCAACCAGCTGCACGAGTGCGGCCGGCTCGGCGTCGAGATCGAGCTCGGCGTCGACGCGACGGTGGACGAGGTCGTCCGCCGTCGCCCCGACACGGTGGTCGTGGCCACGGGTGCCGTCGCGGCCCGGCCGTGGTGGGCGCCCGGCGACGCCGACTGGATCGTCGACGTCCGCGACGTGCTCACCGGGGCCGCGCACCCGACCGGCGACGTCGTCGTGCTCGACGAGCTCGGGTTCCACCACGCCACGTCGGTGGCCGAGGTGCTCGCCGACCGCGGCTGCTCGGTCGAGGTGATCAGCCCGGGCATGGTCGTCGGGCAGGACCTCGGCATCACGCTCGACCTCGAGAACTGGTGGATCCGCGCCGGGGCCAAGGGGATCGTGCAGTCGACCGAGCTGGTGCCCATGGGGGTCGACGGCCACGTCGTGAGCCTGCAGCACCACCCGACGGGGACGATGCAGAGCCGGGAGCCCGACTGGCTGGTGCTGGCCGTGCCGGCCGAGCCGGCCGAGGGTCTGTACCACGAGCTGAAGTCGTCGCCCGAGCTGCAGCGCCGCGACGTCGACGTCGAGCGCGTCGGTGATGCGCTGGCGCCGAGGCGGGCCCATGCCGCTGTGATCGACGGCGAACGGGTCGGCGCGTCGATCCCCTCGGCGTCGCGCCTGGGCCTCGTCGCCAGCCCCGCCTGATCCCCGGACCGCCCGGTGCGCCGCACCCGGTGGCCGGTGCCGTGTGGGATGCTCCCGCGGTGACCGACGACCGCCACGGCGAGCCCGCCGATCGCTCGGGCATCGGGTGGCTGGCCGGCTCGTGGTGGGCGCTCGCGGTCGTCGTGCTCGCGGTCTACGTCCTCAGCCCGGTCCGCGACGCGACCCAGCACGACCCCGCGTTCGCCCCGCTCACCGCCCACGCCCTGGTCCATGACCGCGACGTGGCGCTCGACGGCTTCGGTGCGGCGCGCCTCGTCGGCCACCCGGTCGTGCTCACCGACGGTTCGCTCGACGCGGGCACCGTCGTCGAGCGGGTCGGCGGGCCGGGCTGGGCGGAGCTCGAGGCGGCCGTCGCCGATCCCGACGTGGACGTGCGCGACTACTTCCCGTGGACCAGCGCGCTCCTGGCCGTGCCGGCGGTGGTCGTCGCCGACACCGTGGCGGCGATCACCGGCGGGGCCGACAGCGGCGAGCTGCTCGCGGACGGCGACCTCACCGTCCTGCACACCGCATCGGCGTCCATGGTCGTGGTCGGCGCGGTGCTGGCCATCCGGGCGGCGGCGGTGGCCCTCCTCACCGGATCGCGGCGGCGTCGCCGGCTGCTGGCGAACGCATCCGCGCTGGTGTTCGCGCTCGGCACCTCGGCGTGGTCCACGGCGAGCCGCGCGCTGTGGCAGCACACGCCGTCGCTGCTCCTGTCGAGCCTGGCGCTGTGGTGCGCCGTCCGGGTGGCGCTCGACGACCCGGCCACCGGCGCGCCGGCGCCGGCCGGCTCGCGGCGGCCACGGATCGACCCGTGGGTGGTCGGCCTGGGCGCCGCCGCGGTCGGGGCCACGATCGCCCGGCCGACCAACCTGGCGTTCGCGGTGGTCGTCGTCGGGTGGGCGCTGCTGCGGCGGCGGGAGGAGCTGGCGCCGACGCTGCTGTCCGCCGCGCTCGGCGCGGTCGCGGTCGTCGCCGCGTTCGTGCTCGTCAGCTGGGCGCTGCTCGGCCGGGCCGTGCCCGAGTACTACGCCGCCGGCCGGCTGCGGTTCGGCGGCTGGTTCGCCGAGGCGGTCGCCGCCAACTGGGTGAGCCCGAGCAGGGGACTGCTCCTGGCGTCGCCGGTGCTCGTGCTGGCCGTGCCCGGCACGGTCGTCGCGTGGCGGGACCGCGGCCGGCCCGGGGTCCGGTCGCTGTCGGTCGCCCTCTGGGTCGCGGTCGCAGCGGTGACGGTGTCGGTGTCGGCGTTCCCGCAGTGGTGGGCCGGCCACAGCTTCGGACCCAGGTTCATGACCGAGGCCGTGCCGCTGCTGGTCGTCCTCTCGCTGCCGGCGGTGGATCGCGTGGTGGCGCCGGAGCGCTGGCGGTCGGGCGCGGCGCACCCGGGCCGGGCCCGCGCGGCGCTGGCCGCGGTCGTCGTGCTCGCGCTGTGGTCGGTCGCCTTCCACGCGGTCGGGTCGGTCGCCGGCGTGACCGGGTGCTGGAACCGCTACCCCGACGACGTCGACGACGATCCCGGCCGGGTCTGGTCGGTCGCGGACGCCCAGGTCCTCGAGCCGGTGCACCGCGTGCTCGACGGCGACCGCCGGGCGGCGCAGGACGCGACCTGCGTCGGCGCGGCCTGACCGGTCGGTCGACCCCTGCGGGACCCGGCGTGCCCCGACCCGGCGGGCGCGCGGGCGTCAGGCGACCCACTCGCGGAGGACGTGCTCCCACCCGAGCGCCAGCGCGTTGACCCCACGGCCGGTGACCGGGTCGGCGACGGCGATCTGCTCCGAGACGAGCACCGGGTCCCAGCCCACGCGACGCCCGATCTGGCGCCGGACCTTCAGCGGTGGCGGGACGAGCCGGCCGACGGTGCTCCCCGCAGCGTCTGCGACCGCCACCTCGCCGACGGAGTAGGTCGCGTGCGCGACGGTCATGCCGTCGACGGTTGCCACCAGTCGCTGCACGCCGGCGCCCTCGGTGAGGATCGTCGCCACCTCGTGCCCGGCGCCGTCGCGGAGGCGGGCGACGGCGGCCGGCCGGTCCGGGGTCACCGACACCACGCCGCCGCCGGCCCGGTGGAGCACGTAGGACCGTTCGTTCGGCGTCGGGCCCGACACCTCGAGCGCGAACGTCCCGAGCCAGGTCCCCGTGCCGTCGTGCACCGACCACGTCGGGTGGAGGTCGACCAGGCCGCTGCGCCGGTGCCAGAGCACGAGCGTCCCGGCGGTCAGGGGGTCGTCGCCGGGGACGGCCGCGGCATGGCAGGCGGCCAGCACCGCAGCGTGGTCCTCGGCCGACGGCTCGGCGAGCGGCCACGCGGGCGCGCCGGGTGTGAGCCCGTCGGGGTCGAAGCTCTGCGCGCCGTCGTCCGCGACGGCGGCGGCCCACGTGCGGCCCGTCCACCACCGCAGCCGGTGCCGGCCGGTCGGGTCGGGGTACCAGCCCTCGCGCGCGTGGCTCACGGTCCGAACGGTAGGCCCGGCCTGCCGTGAGGGGGAACGTGCGTCGGCGGCGCGTCAGGCACGGGTGGCGCCGACCACGAGCTCCGCCACCCGCGCCGGATGCGTGATGGGCGCGAGGTGGCCGGTTCCCAGCTCGACCACCGTGGCCGCCTGCGGCAACCGCCCGACCATCTCGCGCTGGAGGTCCGCGGGGATCGGCCGGTCCTCGAGCGTGAGCAGGTAGGTCACCGGCACGTCGCCGGGCGAGCTGTCGACCACCGCCGACCAGCGCACCGGCTGGAAGTAGTGGTGCACGGTGTCGGGCACGAGGCGGACCGGGTCGACGACGAAGGCCAGGGTCTCGTCGTCGAGCGGCGTGCCACCCGTCGCGGTGCGGAACGGCTCGGGGTCCTCGGGCGGCCCGGGGAGCGTGATCGGCGGGTCGTCGGGGCCGAGCGACGCGGCGAAGGTGCGCAGGCCCTCGGCGTGGCGCGGCTGCATGCAGTCGAGCCCGTCCCCGCCCTCGGGCGGGACCAGCGCGGCGATGAGGACGACGCCGCGCACCCGGGGGGCGAGCCCGGCGACGACGCCCGGCACGACCAGGCCGCCGGACGAGTGGGCGACGAGCACGATCGGCCCGTCGGGTGCGGCCGCCTGCACGTCGGCCACGACCGAGCCCACCTCGTCGTCGACGGTGATCGTGCCGAGATCAGCGGGGCGGTCGCCCCGGCCGGGCAGGTCGACGGCCAGCGTCCGGGCGCCCGGGTCGAGGTCCTGCAGGAGCGGCACCAGCCGGTCCCAGAACCGGCCGGTCGAGCCGCCGCCGTGCACCAGCACGTAGGTCGTCACGACGAGTGCTTACCAGCCGGCTGCCGACCGGGCGTCCGGGGCCCGGCTCACCAGTCGAGCTCGTCGCAGCCGGTGTGCCCCTCGGGCTCGACCTGCAGGGTGGCGTGGTGGATGCCGTGACCGTCGGCGAGCACTACCCGGGCCCGGTCGAGCACGGCGGAGTGGTCGGCGGCATCGGTGACGACGACGTGCGCGGACAGCACCTCCATGTCGGAGGTCAGGGTCCAGACGTGGAGGTCGTGGACGCCGACCACGTCGGGGATGGCCCGGAGTCCGGACGTCACGGCGGCGAGGTCGACCTCGGGCGGCGCGGCCTGGACGAGGACGCGCAGCGCGCCGGCCGCGAGCCGGATCGAGCGCGGGACGATCGACACCGCGATCGCCAAGCCGATCCAGGCGTCGACCACGGTCGCGCCGGTCACCACGATGATCGCCCCGCCGGCGACGACGCCGACCGAGCCCACCGCGTCGGCCAGCACCTCGAGCCGGGCGCCCTCCGCGGCGAGCGACCCGCCGTCGGACAGGAGCCGGAGTGCGACGACGTTGGTCGCCAGGCCGACCGCGCCGACGACCAGCACGGGCCACCCGGGCACGTCGGGCGGGTCCTCGATCCGTCCGACCGCCTCGTACGCCGCCCACATCGCGACCCCGAGCAGCAGCACCGCGTTCGCCAGGGCCGAGAGGACCTCGAGGCGGAAGAGGCCGAACGTGCGCTCCGGGCGTCGGGACCGGGTGGCCAGCACCACCGCGCCGAGCGCCAGCGCGATGCCGACGGCATCGGTCAGGACGTGCGCCGAGTCGGCCAGCAGCGCGAGCGACCCGGTGGCGAACCCGACGAGCAGCTGGACGACGAAGGTGACGAGGCTCAGGGCGAGGGCCAGTGCGAGCGGTCGCCTGGCCGCCCCGCCGCTGCGGGCCAGCGCAGTTCCGTGCGCGTGGTCGTGCGGCTCGCCGGTTCCCATCGGTTCCCATTGTGCCAACTCCCGGTCCCGGGGGTGTGCGGGCTACCTTCGCTCCGATGAGCGGCACCCCGGTCGGAGGACCCACGTCCGCCCGGTCCGCGGTCGCCGTGGTCCCGGTGCGGGACGGCGTGCTGCCCTCCGGCGCGACCGACGCCGTGCGGGCGGCCGGCGGCTCCGTCGTGCTGGTCGGCGCCGACGCCGCGGCCGCGGTGCCGGCGATGGTCGGGCTCGCGACGTCGGTCGCCGTCTGGGACACGCCCGGGTTCGCCCCCGGCGCCTGGGCCGCCGCGCTGTCGCCGGTGGTCGAGCTCCACGACGTCGTCGTCCTGCCCTCCTCGCCCGACGGGCGCGACCTCGCCCCGCGCCTCGCCGCCCAACTCGGTCGTCCGGTGCTGGCCGGCGCCGTGTCGGTCCGTGGCGACGTCGTGTCGACCGCGTGCCTCGGCGGCTCGGTGCTGGCCGACCACCTGATCACCGGCCCGGTGGTCGTCACGTTCCAACCGGGCCTGGGCCACGCATCGGCGGCCGAGGGGGAGGAGCCGGCGGTCGAGGTGCTCGACCTCGACGGCGGGCCGCTCGCGACCGGCGGCGCCCCGGCGGCCGACGCCACCGTGGTCGAGGTGCTGCCGCCCGACGTGACGACGATGGACCTCGCCGAGGCCCATCGGATCCTCGGCGGGGGTGCGGGGCTCGACTCGTCGGAGCGCTTCGACGAGCTCACCCGCGTGGCCACGGCGCTCGGCGGCTCGATGGGCGCGACCCGCGTCATCACCGACCGCGGCTGGGTGCCCCACGTGCGCCAGATCGGCACGACCGGCGTCGTCGTGGACCCCGACCTCTACCTGGCGTTCGGCATCTCCGGCGCCGTGCAGCACACGGCCGGGCTGGGCGACCCGGACCACATCATCAGCGTCAACACCGACCCGCACTGCCCGATGATGGGCATGGCCGACCTGGCCGTGGTCGCCGACGCCAACGCCACGCTCGACGAGCTGCTCGTCCGGCTGCCGAACGGGAGCGCGGGCGGTGCCTGACTTCGACGCCATCGTCGTCGGCGCCGGGCCGGCGGGCTCGGCCGCGGCGATCGAGCTGGCCCGCGCCGGTCGGTCGGTGTGCCTCGTCGAGCGCGGGCCGTTCCCCGGCTCGAAGAACATGTACGGCGGGGTCGTCTACGGGCGGATCCTCGACGAGATCATCCCCGAGTGGTGGACCGAGGCGCCGATCCAGCGCTGGGTGACCCGTCGGGCGACGATGATCGTCACCGGCCACCAGGCCCTGACCGTCGACTACCGCACCGAGGCCTGGGGCGAACCGCCCTACAACGGCGCCACCGCATACCGGCCCGACTTCGACTCGTGGCTCGCGGGGCACGCCACCGCCGCCGGCGCCACGCTCGTGACGTCGACCACCGTCACCGGGCTCCTGACGGAGGGCGGTCGCGTCGTCGGTGTGCGGACCGATCGTCCCGACGGCGACCTGACCGCGCACGTGGTCATCGCCTGCGACGGCGTGAACTCGTTCGTCGCCAAGGAGGCCGGGCTCTACGGACCGGTCGACGCCGCGAACTACACGGTCGGCGTGAAGGAGACGATCGCCCTGCCGCGCGAGGTCATCGACGAGCGGTTCGGCGTCCGGGGCGACCAGGGCGTCGACTACGAGATCATCGGCTGCACCGGCGACGTCCCCGGCGGCGGCTTCATCTACACGAACGCCGACACGCTGGCGGTCGGGCTCGTGCTGTCGCTCCCGGCCCTCGCAGCCGGCGGCACCCGGCCCGAGGAGCTGCTGCGCCGGATGAAGGCCCACCCGGCGATCGCCCCGCTGGTCGAGGGTGGCGAGGTGAAGGAGTACTCCGCCCACGTCATCCCCGAGGCCGGCTTCGACATGATGCCGGAGATGGTCGGCGACGGGATCCTGGTGGCCGGCGACGCCGCCGCGATGTGCCTGGCCGCGGGGATCTGGCTCGAGGGCGTCAACTTCGCGATCGGGTCCGGCTCGGCTGCCGGCAAGGCGGCGGCCCGGGCGATCAAGCGGGGCGACACCTCGGCCGCGGGGCTCGACAGCTACCGGACGCGGATCGAGGCGACGTTCGTCATGAAGGACCACCGCAAGCTGCGCGACGCACCGCACCTGGTGATGTCCGAGCTGGCCCAGCAGCGGCTGCCCGCGATCGCCTGCGGTGTGGCCGAGCGGATGTTCCGCGTCGACAACCCGCAGCCCAAGCCCGGGCTGCGCCGGATCCTCCGCACCGAGATGAAGGCCAACGGCGTCCGGCTCCGCGATGCCGTCTCGCAGGGGTGGCGGGCCCTCAAGACGTTCGGATGACCGGCACGACCGGGGTGAGCACCGCAGCGCAGGGGAGCGCGACACCATGAGCAGCACGTATCCCGAGATCGGCTTCGAGCACCGCATGTCGACGGTGGAGTTCCGCATCGACGACGACCGCGCCCACATCACCGTCGACGACACGAAGTGCCGGGACTGCTCGGTGCGCGGGTGCATCACCGCGTGCCCGGCCGACCTCTTCGTCCCGACCGCCGACGGCGGGATCCTCTTCAACTACGAGCAGTGCTTCGAGTGCGGGACCTGCTACCTCGTGTGCAACGAGGAGGGGGCGATCACCTGGACCTACCCCGAGGGCGGCCACGGCGTCGTCTTCCACTCGTCCTGATGCTCGTCGCCGCGTGCACCAAGTGGGTCGACCTCCGGCCCGAGGTCGACCCCGTCCACGGGACGGTCGTCGCCACCGGTCGGGGCGGCGGGTTCTCCGCCGCCGACCACTCGGCCGTCGAGGTCGCGCTGCGGCTCGCCGACGCGTGGGACGGCGAGGTCGTCGTCATCTGCGCCGGACCGGTCGAGGCCGAGGACGGCCTGCGCGAGCTCCTCGCCGCGGGTGCCTCCCGAGCCGTGCGCATCGACGTCGGCGACGCCCACGGCGACGAGCTGGGCGTGCACACCGGCGAGGGAGCGGCGGCCCAGCTGGGTCCCGTGCTGCGCGAGCTCCGGGCCGAGGTCGTCGTCTGCGGCGACGTCAGCACCGACCTCGGGTCCGGCACCGTGCCGGCCTACCTGGCCCACCACCTCGACGCCGCCCAGGCGCTCGGGCTGCTCTCGGTCGAGGTCGGGGAGCGAGGCCGCGTGCGTGCGGTCCGGCGCCTCGACGGCGGGCGCCGCGAGGTGCTCGACGTCGCCGCCCCGGCGGTGCTCTCGGTCGAGGGCGCCGTGGCCGAGCTGCGCCGGGCGCCGCTGTCGGCCGCCCTCGCGGCACGCGACGCCGCCGTCGACGTCCGCATGGCCCGCCCCGCTCGCGCCGGGGACCCGCCCCGCCTGCGACCGTGGCGCCCACCGGCCCGCGCCGTCGCGCCGCCCGCGGGGGAGCACGCGCTCGACCGCGTCGTGCAGCTCACGGGGGCGCTCGTCGACCGGACGCCGCCCCGCACCCTCGAGCTCGAGCCCGCCGCGGCGGCCGAGGCGATCCTCGAGCAGCTCCGGACCTGGGGCTACCTCGTGCCGACCCCGGACGCCGGCGGCGCGGGCGACCGCGTCGACGCCGTCGACGGCTGAGGTCCGCCGCGATGGCACCGGCCGTGCGGTTGAGCGGGTCCACCTGGCCCGACCTGGCCGGTGACCGCCGGGACGTCCTCGTGGTGCCGCTCGGCAGCTGCGAGCAGCACGGGCCGCACCTCCCGTTCGACACCGACACCCGCATCGCCGAGCACCTGTCCGCCGCGCTCGCCGAGCGCGTGGACGGCCTCGTGGTCGCGCCGTCCATCGGCATCGGCGCCTCGGGGGAGCACGAGAGCTTCCCGGGGACGCTGTCGATCGGGACGGTGGCGCTCGAGGCGGTCCTGGTGGAGCTCGTGCGCTCGGCGCTGCCGCCGCCCGGCTCGCCGCGGCCGCGACCGTTCGGCGGCGTCGTGCTCGTGAACGGCCACGGCGGCAACGTCGAGGCGACCGGGCGCGCCGCCGCGCTGCTCTCGGACGAGGGCCGCGACGTGCTCGTCTGGCACCCCCGCGTCCCCGACGGCGACTCCCACGCAGGCCGGACCGAGACCTCCTTGCTGCTGCACCTGGACCCCGCCGCCGTCCGGATCGACCGGGCCCAGCCGGGCTCGACGGCCCGGTGGCGCGAGATCGGCGACGTCGTGGTCGCGCAGGGGCTCGCGGCCGTGACGGCGAACGGCGTGCTCGGCGACCCCACGACCGCGACCGCCGCCGAGGGCGAGGCGGTGTTCGTCGCGCTGGTCGACGCGCTGTGCGCGTCGGTCGAGGCGTGGCGGGACACACTGGGGCGGTGACCATCGAGACGAACGGGACGGCCCTCGTGACCGGCGCGGCGCGCGGCATCGGGGCCGCCGTCGCGGCCCGGCTGGCGGCCGACGGGTTCCGGGTCGCGTGCGCGGACGTCTGCTCCGGCGACGACGAGCTCGACCGCGGCGTGCTGGCGTACCCGCTCGCGACCCGCGCCGACCTCGACGGCACCGTCGAGGCGATCGCCGCCGCCGGCGGCCGCGCCAAGGGGATCGAGCTCGACGTGCGCGACGCAGGCGCCGTGCGCGCCGCGGTCGCCGGCATCGACGACCTCCACGCCGTCGTGAGCGCGGCGGGGGTCGTGTGGGGCGGCGCCCCGCTGTGGTCGACCCCCGAGTCCGCGTGGCAGGCGGTGCTCGACGTCAACGTGACCGGGACGTTCCACGTGCTCGCCGCCGCGGTGCCGGCGATCGGCTCCGGTCCGCACGCCGGTCGCGGCCGGCTCGTCGCCGTGGCATCGGCGGGGGCCACCCGGGGCCTGCCGCAGATGGCCGCGTACGCGGCGTCGAAGCACGCCGTCGTCGGGCTGGTGCGGTCGCTCGCCGGTGAGCTCGCGGGGAGCGGGACGACGGTCAACGCCGTCGCCCCGGGGTCGACCCGGACGCGCATCCTCGAGGCCTCGGCCGACGTCTACGGGCTGGCCGACGTGGAGGGCTTCGGCGTCCACCACACCACCGGCCGGCTGCTCGACCCGACCGAGGTCGCCGACGCGGTCGCCTGGCTGTGCTCCGAGGGCGCCGGTTCGGTCACGGGGTCGGTGGTCGCCGTCGACGGCGGCATGACCGCCGTCTGACGGGGGTCGCGTGCGGTTCCGCCCCGATGGCTCGCTCCGCCGGACCGGCGGGGGTCGCGTCGTGTTCGGCGGGTCGCCGTTGCGCATGTGGCGGCTGACCCCGGCCGGGGCGGCGCTGGTCGACCGGGCGGTGCTCGGCGAGGACCTCGACGTGACGGCACCGGCCGTGGGCGCGCTGGTCGACCGGCTCGTCGACGCCGGGGCGCTGCACCCGGAGCCGCGGCCGGGCGCACCCGGTGCCCCCGACCCGGCGGAGGTGACCGTGGTCGTCCCGGTCCGCGACCGCGTGGCGGGCCTGGCCCGGCTGCTCGACTCGCTCGAGCCCGACCGGCGCGACGGCGTGCAGGTCGTGGTGGTCGACGACGGCAGCGCCGACGCCGCGGGCCACGCCCTGGTCGCGGCATCCCACGGAGCGACCCTCGTCCGGCGCGGCCGATCGGGTGGCCCGGCGGCGGCGCGGGAGGCCGGCATCGCCGTCGCCACCACCGCGGTGGTCGCCGTCGTCGACAGCGACTGCGTCGTCACCGACGGCTGGCTCCGGCCGCTGCTCGCCCACCTCGCCGACGAGCGGGTCGCCGCCGCGGCGCCCCGGATCGCCACCGCCGGCGGGACCGGCGCACTGGCGCGCTACGACGCCCTGCGGTCGCCGCTCGACCTCGGTGGCGAGCCGGCCCGTGTGAGCCCAGGGACGAGGGTGTCGTACGTGCCGTCCGCCGCGCTCGTGCTCCGGCGCGACGCGCACGCTGCCGTCGGCGGCTTCGACCCGGAGCTGCAGGTCGGGGAGGACGTCGACCTGGTGTGGCGGCTCGTCGGCTCCGGACGGACGGTCCGGTACGAGCCGGCCTCGGTCGTCGAGCACGGACCTCGCCCCGACCTCGCGGGCTGGCTCGGTCAGCGGTTCGCCTACGGGGGCTCGGCGGCCCTGCTGGACCGGCGCCACCCGTGGCAGGTCGCCCCCGTGCGGTGCTCGCCGTGGAGCGCCGGCGGCTGGGTCGCCGTGGCGGCGGGTCACCCCGTCCTCGGCGCCGCGGTCCTCGCCGGGAGCGCGGCGGCGCTGCCCCGCCGGCTCGGCAGCCCGGCCTCGGGGGTCCCGACCGCCGACGCCCTCCGGTTGGCGGCGCTCGGCCACCTCGGGGCGGGACAGCAGCTCGCCCGGGCGGTCGTGCGGGCGTGGTGGCCCGCCGCCCTGCCCGCCGCGCTGGTCTCCCGCCGGGTGCGCCGGGTGGTCGCGGCCTCGGTCGCCTCGGTCGCCGTCGCCGCGGCCGTGCAGGCCCGGCGACGGGACCCGTCGCTCGGCCCCGCCTCGCTGGCGTCGGTGGCCGGGCTCGCCGTGCTCGACGACGCCGCCTACGGCGCCGGCGTGTGGGCCGGCTGCGCCCGGGCCGGATCCGGTCGGGCGCTGCTCCCCGTGCTGCCGCAGCGCGCCCACCGGCTCTGACCGGCGCTCAAGTCGCGCGCGGCCTCCGGTCGATGCACGGGCGTGACCGCGCACGCCAGCTCCCGACGGACCCACCGCCGCACGACGCTCGTCGGCGCTGCGCTGTGCGCGGCCCTGGCCGTCGCCTGCGCGCCCGCCGGGACCGGGTCCCCGGGGACCGCCCGGCCGTCGAGCCCCACGATCGGCCCGTGCCCGCTGCTACCGGCCGACAGCGTGTGGCACGCCGACGTGTCGGGCCTGCCGGTGCACCCGAGCAGCGGCGACTGGCGCACCACGATCGGCCTCACCCGCGGGCTCAAGGCCGACTTCGGCGCCGGGCTCTGGGAGGGAGGACCGATCGGCATCCCGTTCACCCGCGTCGGTGCCGGTCAGCCGGGCGTGCCGATCACGTTCGACTACGACGACGAGAGCGACCCCGGCCCCTACCCCGTGCCGGCCGACGCACCGGTCGAGCACGGCAGCGACCACCACGTCATCGTCGTCGACGACGCCTCGTGCCGCCTGTACGAGCTGTTCGACGCCACCCGCCGCGCCGACGGCAGCTGGAGCGCCGGCTCGGGCGCGACCTGGGACCTGCGCTCGAACGCCCTGCGCCCGGCCGGGTGGACCTCTGCCGACGCCGCCGGGCTGCCGATCCTGCCCGGCCTCGTCCGGTACGAGGAGGTCGCGGCCGGCCGCATCGACCACGCCATCCGCTTCACCGCACCCGTGACGCAGCGCTCGTACGTCTGGCCGGCCCGGCACCAGGCCGGCTCCACGAACGCCGCCTCGGCGCCGCCCATGGGGGCCCGGTTCCGGCTGCGGGCCGACTTCGACACCTCCCGGCTCGGTCCGCAGGCCCGGGTCGTGGCCGAGGCGCTGAAGGTCCACGGCATGGTGCTCGCCGACAACGGGTCGGCCTGGTACCTGTCGGGCGCCCCGGACGAGCGGTGGAGCAACGACGACCTCCGGACGCTCGGCTCGATCACCGGCGCCGACCTCGTGGCGGTGGACACCGCGCCGCTGCGCGTCGCCCCCGACTCCGGCCAGGCGCGCTGAGTCGGCGCCGCCGCGCTCGTCCGCTCGCATCGTCGCGTCCTCTCTCCCCCGGGAGCGGGCGCGCGAGAGTGTGGCCCCGTGCGCGTGCTGTTCGTCCACCACGATGCGAACTCGGGCGACGGCCACGTCGGTCGGGCGTTCTCGGCGCTCGGCGCGGACGTCGTCGTCCACCAGGTGTGCACCGGACCGGGGAGCCCCGTCGGCTCGCCCGACCTCCCCGACCCGACGGCGTTCGACCGGGTCGTGCTGTTCGGCTCCCGGTGGTCGGTCGACGACCCCGCCGTCGCCCACTGGGTCGAGCCCGAGCTCGAGATGCTCCGGTCCGCCGACCGCGCCGGCGTCCCGGTCATGGGCCTCTGCTTCGGAGGCCAGATCCTGGCGACCGCGCTCGGCGGATCGGTCGGCCGGACCGCCCACCCCGAGGTCGGGTGGTGCCGGGTCGACGTGGCTCCCGAGGGGGAGGCGGCCGGGATCGAACCCGGGCCGTGGCTGCAGTGGCACTTCGACGCGTTCACCGTCCCACCGGGGGCGACCGAGCTGGCTCGCAGCATCGCCGGCCCCCAGGCCTTCGCGGCCGGACCGCACCTGGGCCTGCAGTTCCACCCCGAGGCGGATCGCGCCGTCCTCGAGGGGTGGATCGTCGACGACCTCGACCAGCTCGTCGACGCCGGGCACGACGCGGCGTCGCTGATGGACGAGGCGGACGCCCACCACGTCGACGCCGCCGAGCGGGCCGCTCGCCTCGTGCGGCGCTTCGCCGGCTGAGCCCGGCGGGGCGGACTCGCAGCAAACTGGAACGTGTTCTAGTCTGCCGCCCGGCGTCCCCCGGCCCGCCGGGGGACCTCATCCGTTCCACCACCTCGGGGGGTCAGAAGTGAACGATTCCCAAGCGGGGGGAGATCTCCTCCACGCCCCGCTGACCATCGAGTACGGGTTCATGCGCACCACCGGACCCGTGATCGGTGCCTTCCTCACCGGTCTGCGCGACCGGCGCGTGCTCGGCATCAAGGGCGCCGACGGCACGGTCGTCTGCCCGCCCGTCGAGTACGACCCGATCACCGGCGTCCCCCTCACCGACATGGTCGAGGTGGGCACCGAGGGCACGGTCAGGTCGTGGAGCTGGGTCGGCACGGTGCGCGAGAACCAGCCGCTCGACACGCCCCACGCCCTCGCCCTGATCCAGCTCGACGGCGCCGACACCTCGCTCCTGCACGTCGTCGACGCCCCGGGCCCCGACGCCCTGAGCACGGGCGCCCGCGTGCGCATCCGCTGGGCCGACGAGACCGAGGGCGTCATCACCGACATCGCCTGCTTCGAGCTGGTCGGAGGTGCGGCATGAGCACGCCCGACGTCGACCGCACCATCTCGACCCTGCCCGACGGCCTCTGGTCGCAGCCCGAGCCGAGCGTCCCCGACCTCGGCGTCGACGAGCCGGTGCAGCGCCTCCGCATGCCGGCCGCGATGGTCTACGACTACACGCCCGGCCTGGCCCAGACCCGCTTCCTGCGGGGCCTGCAGCAGAAGAAGTTCCTGGGCGAGCGCTGCCCGACCACCGGCGAGGTCTACATCCCGCCCCGCGGCGTGTCGCCGGTGTCCGGCCTGCCCACGACCGAGCAGGTCGAGGTCGGTCCCAAGGCCACCATCACCTCGTTCTGCGTCGTCCACATCGGCTTCGGCGTCAACGCGCCGCCGACGCCGTTCGTGTCGGCCCTCTTCCTGCCCGACGGCGCCTCGGTGTCGCTCTACGGGACGATGGGCGAGGTCGACTACGACAAGGTCCGCATCGGCATGCGGGTCGAGCCGGTCTGGGTCGACGACGACCAGCTGACCACCTCCATGGAGAACATCTCGCACTGGCGGCCGATCGACGAGCCCGACGTGCCCGCCGAGCAGCTGAAGGGACACATGTGATGGCGCCCGCACGAGACGTCGCCGTCGTCGCCACCGCCCAGTCGAAGCACCGGCGGGCCGCGACGGAGCTCAACGAGGTCGAGATGATCCAGCCGGTCATCCGAGAGGTCCTCGACAAGGTCGGTGGGATCGGCGAGATCGACTTCACCTGCTCCGGCAGCTCCGACTACCTCGCCGGCCAGGCCTTCAGCTTCGTGATGACCCTCGACGCCGTCGGCGCCTACCCGCCGATCGTCGAGAGCCACGTGGAGATGGACGGCGCCTGGGCGCTGTACGAGGCCTGGCTGAAGATCCAGGCGGGCCACGCCGACACGGCGCTCGTCTACAGCTACTCCAAGGCGTCGCCGGGCGACCTGCCCAACGTCATGAGCCGGGGCCTCGACCCCTACTACTACGCCCCGCTGTGGCCCGACTCGGTGGCGTTCGCCGGCCTCCAGGCCCGCGCCCTGCTCGACGCCGGCAAGATCACCGCCGAGGAGATGGCGGCGATCGCGCACCGGAGCCGCACCGCGGCCACGTCGAACCCGCGGGCGCAGGTGACGGGCTCGCCGTCGGTCGACGAGCTGCTCGCCGCCCCGTTCGTCTCCGACCCCCTGCGGCTGCACGACCTGCCGCCGATCTCCGACGGCGGCGTGGCCGTCGTGCTGGCGGCCGGCGACAGGGCCCGGGCGTGGAACGACCGACCGGCCTGGATCCGTGGCATCGACCACCGGATCGACAGCCACAACGTCGGCGTGCGCGACCTGACCGTCGCCCCGTCGATCGCCCTCGCCGCCGAGAAGGCCGGGGCCACCGGCTCGTTCGACGTGGCAGAGCTGCACGCGCCGTTCACGTTCCAGGAGAAGATCGTCGCGACGGAGCTCGGCCTGGGCGACGACGTGGAGATCAACCCCTCGGGCGGCGCCCTCGCCGCCAACCCCATGCTGGCGGCGGGCCTGATCCGCATCGCCGAGGTGTCGGACCGGATCTCGGCCGGCACCGCGGGCCGGGGCGTGGCGCACGCCACCGGCGGCCAGCTGCTGCAGCAGAACCTCGTGTGCGTCCTGGAGGGTGAGTGATGGGTGCCAACCGCGTTGCCGTCATCGGCGTCGGTCAGACCAAGTACTCCGCGGTCCGGGGCGACGTGTCGCTGCCGGGCCTGCTCCGGGAGGCGGCCTACCGGGCGCTCGAGGACGCCCAGCTCACGATGGACGACATCGACGCCGTCGTCGTCGGCAAGGCCCCTGACTTCTTCGAGGGCATCATGATGCCCGAGCCGTACCTGGCCGAGGCCCTCGGCGCGGTGGGCAAGCCGCTGTTCCGGGTGCACACCGCCGGCTCGGTGGGCGGGTCGACGGCCATCGTCGCCGCCTCCCACGTCGAGTCGGGCGTGCACGAGCGGGTCCTCACGATCGGCTGGCAGCAGCAGTCGGTCTCCGAGGCCATGTGGGCCCTCTCGTTCCCGATCCCGTTCCAGCAGCAGCTCGTGGCGGGCGCCGGCGGCTACTTCGCCCCGTTCATCCGCGAGTATGTCCGTCGCTCCGGGGCGCCCGACGACATCGGGATCCTGGTGGCGCTCAAGGACCGCCTGAACGCGCTGAAGAACCCGTACGCGCACCTTCACGAGCCCGACATCACGTACGACTCGATCAAGGAGTCGTTCATGCTGTGGGAGCCGATCCGCTACGCGGAGACGTGCCCGAGCTCCGACGGCGCCTTCGCCATGGTGCTCGGCGGCGAGAAGGCCGCCGAGGCGGCGCAGGCCGCCACCGGGACCCCACCGGCGTGGATCCTCGGCACCGCCATGCGCTCGGAGCCGGCGACCGCGTCGGGTCGCGACCAGGTGCGGCCCCAGGCCAGCCTCGAGTGCGCCGCCGACGTCTACCGCCAGGCGGGCATCACGAACCCGCGCGAGCAGATCGACATGGCCGAGATCTACGTGCCGTTCTCCTGGTACGAGCCGATGTGGATGGAGGGCCTGCTCTTCGCCGACGAGGGCGAGGGCTGGAAGATGACCGAGTCGGGCGCCACGTCGATGACGGGCGACCTCCCGGTCAACTGCTCCGGCGGCGTGCTGTCGACCAACCCCATCGGTGCCTCGGGCATGATCCGCTTCGGCGAGGCGGCCATGCAGGTCCGGGGCCAGGCCGGCGACCACCAGGTCGACGGCGCCAAGGTGGCGCTGGGCCACGCCTACGGCGGTGCCGCCCAGTTCTACGCCATGTGGGTCGTCAGCAGCGAGAAGCCCTGATCCCCGCGTCGCACCCGCTCCGTCCGTCGGACTCCCGCCCCACCGGCGTGGTCCGACGGACGGGACGGTGCGAGCACCCCGGTAGCGTGGACCTGTGAGCATCGCTCCGCCCGCCACCGCGCCGCCGGCCACCCGCGCCGGCCGCGGCCTGATCATCACCGGCTCGGTGCTGCTGGCCCTCTCCGTCATCGGCGGGATCGTCGGCCTGGCGCTGGCCGGCGACAGCTTCGACCTCGAGGGCCTCGAGCGCGACGTCGTCATCGACGGCAACGCCGTGCAGTCGATCCCCGGCTCCATCTCGTTCTCGGTCGACGAGCGCCTCGACGGCTCCGAGGACGACACGATGGCGGTGGGCGTCGCCGTCGACGACCGCGCGGTCGGGACGCCCGACTGCACGGTCGAGGGCGCCGACGGGACGCCCGTCCCGCTGCTGGCGGACCCGTTCGACGCCACGCTGCTGAACGGCGACCCGGACTTCACGGTGGTCGGGACCGCCCGACTCGCCCCGGGCGACTACTCGGCGACGTGCCGCTGGCCCGGCGAGCCGTCCCAGTCGCCCATGCTCACGTCGTTCACCGTCGGGCGGACGTTGGACTCCGAGGACCTCAACGGGTTCGTCGGCCCGGTGTTCGGGTTCCTCGGCACCGTGGCCGTGTGCTCGCTGCTCTTCCTGCTCGGCCTCGTCCTGCTGATCGTGGGCCTGGTCCAGCGCAGTCGGGCCCGGCGCCCGCCGACCGGCCCGTACGGGGGCTGGCCGCCGCAGTGGGGACCGCCGTCGGGGTACGGGCCGCCTCCGGGGTACGGCCAGCCCGGGTACGGGCCGCCACCCGGCTACGGCTCACCCGGCTACGGCCAGCCCGGGTACGGCCCGCCTCCGGGGTACGGCCAACCGGGGTACGGCCCGCCTCCCGGGTACGGTCAGCCGGCGCCGCCGGCCCCGGTCCCGCCGGCACCGCCGACGGGCGCGCCACCGACGGGCGCGCCTCCGGCACCGCCGGGTGACGGCCCGGACCTCCCGAGCTGGCCGACCCCGCCCGGGCAGGGCTGACCGGCGACCCCACCGGGTCGCTCAGTTGTTGATCGGGTCCGAGCCGAACTTCCGCGAGGCGGTCTCGACCGGCACGAAGTCGTGGGTCTCGACCGGGTAGTAGACGAGCTGCGAGTCGTCGACGCCCTCGGCGTAGAACTGCGACGCCCACCTGCGGAACTTGGTGAACGGGCCGTCGGTGTCGGCGAGCGCCGGGCGGGCCAGGTACGCCTTGTTCTGCCAGATCGGCGTGTCCTCCTGGACCTGCTTGTCGATCTCGTCGACGAAGGCCTGGCCGACCGTCGAGCTCAGCGCGTCGTCACCGAGCTTGCGCACCGTGAACGTGAAGCGCATGTGGCACTTGTTGGCGGTGAGCGGCGTGTTGCAGCCCATCAGGTAGGTGTCGACGATGCCGGAGAAGCGGATGATGCTGAAGCCCGGACCGAACGAGTCGGCGTCGATGCGGCCGTCGACCACGCCCCGAGGGGTCGGGAAGCGCTGGATCGAGCGCATCTTGGTGCGGGGGCCGTCGACCTCGTAGCTCTCGAGCTCGGGCACCTCCTCGGTGTGGTGCACGTAGCGGAAGTGGGCGGAGTCGACGCCGTTCTCGGCGAGGTCCTGCCACGGCGCCTCGATCGTGTACTCACGGGTCTCGACGGTCGTGAAGTTCTCGGGGTCGTTGAACTCCGGGACCTCGGGGATGGCCCACATGGGCTCGGCGCCCTCGGGGTGGTACCAGGCCATGATCAGGCCGTTCACCTCGGCGACCGGGAACGACTGCACGCACGCCTTCTTGTTGGTGCGCTGCGAGTAGGGGATCAGCGTGTTCTGGCCCTGGGCGTCGAACCGCCAGCCGTGGAACGGGCAGGCGATGTCGTTGCCGACGACCTGGCCGCCGTAGCCGAAGTGGGCGCCGAGGTGCGGGCAGAAGGCGTCGTTGACGTGGACGGCCCCGTCCTCGTCGCGCCAGACCACCAGCTTCCGGTCGAAGCTCTCGATCGGCAGGATCTGGCCCGGCTTGACGTCGGCCGACCACGCCACCTGGAACCAGCCGAACGGGATGGGGAAGGGCGATCGAAGCTGCATGGGGCTCCTCCAGAGGACGGCCACGGGTCCGGACGGGTGGTCCCTGACAGGACGAAACTAGAACGCGTTCTAGTGTAGCCGGTTCGATCTCGCCGGGACAGGGGAGCCCTAGTCTCTTGCCCCGTGGAGACTCGGGCCCAGCGGGACGGACCGGCACAGCCCGAGGGGCCGCCGCTGGACGCCGCCATCGCAGCCGGTCGCGTGCCCGGCGCCGCATGGCGATCGCTCGTCGCCGTGGTCCTCGTCGCCATGACGGCGATCGGTGCGGCCGGGCTGACCGACGACGCGTGGCCGTTCGCCCCCTTCCGCATGTTCGCCCACGCGGTGAAGCCCGACGGGCGGGTGACCAAGGTCGACTTCGTCGGCACGACGGCGTCGGGCGAGGAGCTCCGGCTCGACGCACTCGCCTTCGGGCTGAGGCGCGCCGAGGTCGAGGGCCAGCAGGGTCCGGGCGGCCGCCTGACCCACGAGCAGATGGCCGACCTGGTCGCGACCTACAACGCCGCGAACCCGTCCGATCCGCTCGTGGCGCTCGAGTTCCGACGGCTCGGCAAGGACCTGGTCGACGGCGAGCCGGTCTCGTCGTTCACCGAGACCATCCAGGAGTGGCCGGCCACGGAGGGGCGGCCGTGATCGAGCGGTTCCGCGCCGGCCGGGACCGCTACTGGTTCGATCCGGTGCCCGTGGCGCGGGTCGACGTGTTCGCCCGGATCATCGCCGCGACCGTCGTCTTCACGGTTCTGGTGACCGACCAGTGGGCGGTCGGCCACGAGGGCGCCCCCGAGGCCTTCTACCGCCCCGTCCTGCTCGCCCGGATCCTCCAGCTCGGCCCGCCGGACCCGACGACGATGCTGCTCCTCCGGATCGTGCTGGTGGCGGGGGCGGCCTGGATGTGCACCCGGCGGGCGCCCCGGGCGGCGGCGGCCACCGTCTTCGCGTCCTACGTCGTGTGGCTGCTCTGGGCCTTCTCGTGGTCGAAGGTCGACCACGACCGCCTGACGATCGTGGTCGCCCTCCTCGTGCTCGCGCTGACGCCCCGGATCGGCCCGGCGGTCGAGCGCACGTCCGGCTGGGCGTTGCGGGTCGTCCAGGTCGTGTTCGTGCTCGCCTACCCCTTCTCGGCGTGGGCGAAGCTGCGCTTCGGCGGCTGGGGGTGGATGGAGTCCGCCACCTTCGCCCGGGCGATCGTGCGGCGGGGCTCGACGATCGGCGACTGGCTGCTGCCGTACCCCGGGCTCCTGGTGGTGGCCCAGTGGGCGTTCATCGCGTTCGAGGTCGCGGCGGTCATCCTGCTGTTCCCGCGGGCCCCTCGGCTCGTGCGGAGCGCGGCGCTGGTCGGAGTGCTGCTCCTGCACGTGATGACGTACCTGATGATCGGCATCTCGTTCCTGCCGCACACGATCTGCATCACGGCGTTCCTGCCGCTCGAGCACCTGAGCCGCCGGTGGCGGGCCGAGCACCGCACCGTCGGCGGTCCCGTCGACGGCGCGGCTCAGGCCGCGGCGATTCCCGGCAGGTAGGGCGTCCAGGCCGGCGGCGGTTGCCGGATGCCGGCCCGGGCCAGGATCACGAGCTCGCCCCGCGGCGCGCTGGGTTCGCGCTTGAGGTGCCAGCCGAGCTCCGACAGCAGGTGGGCGCCCTTGTGCGAGTTGTGGCGCGTGCACATCAGCACGACGTTGGTCCACTCGTGCGCCCCGCCCCGCGACCGGGGGACGACGTGGTCGACCGTCTGGCCGCTCCGGTCGCAGCCGACCACCTGGCAGCGCCGCTCGTCGCGGGCCTCGATGGCGCGCCGCGACAGGGGCGCCACCGACTGGAACGGCACCTTCACCATCCGGCGGAGGCGCACCACGACCGGTGCCTCGTAGACGTCGCCGCCGCTCGTGTGCAGGAGGTGCTCGTCGCTCGACTCGAGCAGGTCCACCTTGCCGGCGAACACCAGGCCGATCGCCCGGCGCAGCGCGATGACCCGGAGGGGCTCGTAGCTCGCGTTGAGCAGGAGGACCGTCACGGCCGTGCTCCTTCCGGGGGTGCCCGCTGCGCTCGTGGGCGGCGCGTGTCGGCACATGATGCCAAGAAGGGCCCGCCAGGGGAACGGGATTCACCGCTGCCACGCGCGGATCGCACCGGCCCGCACGGCAGACTGGCCGGCATGCGCACCCAGCACCTCGCCGCCCGCTCCCGCACGCTCCTCGCCGTGGCCGCCGCCGTCGTGCTGGCCGGCGGGGTGCTGGCGGGCTGCGGCGACGACGAGGTCGCCCTGCCTGCGCCCAAGGAGTCCGAGGCCCGGCCCTCGGACGACGCCGGCACGGGGTCCGACCCCGACAGCGAGTACTGCCAGGCGGTCGCCGAGCTGGAGGCCAGCGACCCGGAGGACCTCGAGGACCCGGCGAAGGCCGTCGAGGCGCTGTCCGCGCTGGGAGAGGTGGCCCCCGACGACCTCCGGGAGCCGTTCGAGGTGCTCGCCGACGTCGTCGAGCAGATGGGCGAGCTCGACCCCGACGCGCCCGACTACATCGACCGGACCCTCGAGATCATCCTCGAGCCCGAGGTCCAGGACGCCGCCGACGCGATCGACGAGTACACGAGCGAGGCGTGCGGCATCGACCTCGAGGGCGACACGTCCTCCGACGAGCCCGGCGGCACGTCCTCCGACGAGCCGCTCGACCCCGACACCGGCAGCGCCACCGGCGACATCGACCTGGAGCACATCGACGAGATCAAGGACGGTGCGACGGGCACGTGGGTCGACAAGCTCAACGCCACCTCGATCCTGAACGACACCGACGTGTCGCTGTCCGCCGACTCGTCGGACCCGGTCACCGTCGACGAGGCGATGGACGCCTGCACGACCGTCCTCGACGCGCTGGTGACCATCAACCCGCAGGTCACGGTGGAGATCCGCAACGGCGAGACGCCGGTGGTGGCGGCACCGGCCGGCGGCACCTGCGCCGCGGTCTGACGCCGCGGCTGCGCGTGCCAACCTGTCGGCCGTGACCGACGAGACCGGCCCGGCGACGGGCGAACGAGCCGACCGCGAGCGCACCGACGACGGGGGGATCCGCCAGTACCGGTTCGCGCCGCCGACGGGCGCGACGACCATCGTCCTGGTGCGCCACGGCGAGTCCGCCCCGGAGCACCCCGACCGGCCGTTCCCGCTTCGCGACGGCCACGGGGACCCGCCGCTCGCCCCCGACGGCGAGGAGCAGGCCCGGCGGGTGGGGGAGCGGCTGGCGTCGGAGCACCGCGCCGGCCTGACGATCGACGCGGTCTACGTGACGACGCTGCAGCGCACGCACCAGACGGCGGCGCCGCTCATCGAGCTGCTCGCCCGGGACGGCGGCGTGGACGTCGAGCCGAACGTGCTCGCCGACCTCCGCGAGGTGTTCCTCGGCGAGTGGGAGCAGCAGTTCAGGGCCAAGGTCGCGTCGGGCGACCCGGTCGCGGCGGCGATGTTCGCCGAGGAGCGCTGGGACGTGATCCCGGGCGCCGAGCGGGGCGAGGACTTCGCCGCCCGCCTCCGGGCCGGCGTCGAGGCGATCCACGCCGCTCACCCCGACAGCCGCGTGGTGGCGGTCGTCCACGGCGGGGTGATCGGCCAGCTGCTGGCCATGGCGACGGGCAGCACGCCGTTCGCCTTCGTCGGCGCCGACAACGCGTCGATCAGCGAGCTGGTCGTGCAGGCCGACGGCCGGTGGCGGATCCGCCGCTTCAACGACATCGCCCACCTGGTCTGAGCCGGCGCTCGGCCGAGCCGGTGGGGCGGCTCAGCGGGGGTCGCGCCACATGCGCCAGAGCGGCGGCGCGCCGGGGACGGCGACCATCTCCTCGACGACCTCGAACCCGTGACGGCGGTAGAACGGCACGTTGTCCAGCTTCGAGCTCTCGAGGTAGGCGCCGACCCCCTCCTCGTCGGCCCGCTCGAGCCCGGGCCCGATCAGGGCGGAGCCGATGCCGCGGCCGCGCAGGTGGGCGTCGGTGGCCAGGAACTCGAGGTACCAGTGCCGCTCCTTCGGGTGCGCGGCCTCCATGCGCCCGACCATCCGGAGCGTCCGCCGCAGGCCCGCGACGCCGAAGCCCCGCAGCATCGCCGGCCCGGATCGCACGGCGGCGCTGGTCGGGAAGCTCCACGCGCCGGGGGGCGCCCAGACCGCCGCGCCCTCGTGGGCGTTCGTGGTCCAGACCGTGCGGTGCCCGATCGACGGACCGATCAGGTGGCGGAACACCGGGGCCATGCGCCGCGGCCACCGGCGGTCCTCGGGCGCCATCCACCGCCAGATCGGGTCGTCGGTGAAGCCGCGGGACAGGACGAGGGAGAGGTCCGGCGCGTCCTCGGTCGTCGCCGTGCGCACGCTGCCCTCCGCCACGGGCGGCGAACCTAGACGGTCGACCGACCCCGGACCAGAACCGCCCCCGGACGGTTACCGTGCCCGGATCGGAGCCGGGGCCGCCTCGGCGCGCGAGGAGGCGATCGGCATGGTGGACCTGACGGGACGGGTGGTGGTGGTCACCGGCGG
This sequence comes from Dermatobacter hominis, assembly GCF_020715685.1. Taxonomy (GTDB): domain Bacteria; phylum Actinomycetota; class Acidimicrobiia; order Acidimicrobiales; family Microtrichaceae; genus Dermatobacter; species Dermatobacter hominis. Next base: position 2,011,498 of record NZ_CP085840.1, on the reverse strand, counting down.
CAACGGCGGGATCGGCCTCGGTCTCGCCCACGGGGTCGCCGCGGCCGGCGCGACGGTGGCGGTGTGGGGCCGCAACCCCGACAAGAACGCCGCGGCGGTCGAGGAGCTCCGGGCCGCCGGCGCCACCGGCTCGACGTCGGCGGTCGTCGACGTGTCCGACGAGGAGCAGGTCGACGCCGCCATGGCCGAGACGCTGGCCGCGCACGGTCGGGTCGACACGATGGTCGCCAACGCCGGCATCGGCGGGGGCGCCCCGTTCGCCGAGCAGACCCTCGAGCGCTGGCGCCGCATCATGGAGGTCAACCTCGACGGCGCCTTCCTCTCGTTCCGGGCCGCGGTCCGCCACATGATCGAGCGGGGCGAGGGCGGCTCCCTCATCGGGATCTCGTCGACGTCGGCCATCCACGGCGCACCCGCCAACCAGGCCTACTCCTGCTCGAAGACGGCCATGATCGCCCTCGTCAAGGGGTTGGCGGTCGAGATGGCCCGCCACGGCATCCGGGCGAACGGGATCGTGCCGGGCTGGGTCGAGACCGAGCTCACCGCGCCCCTCCTCGGGTGGGAGCGGTTCATGGCCAACACGACGGCCCGGACGCCGGTGCGGCGCTGGGGCGCCCCGTCGGACTTCGGCGAAGCCGCCGCGTTCCTGGCCGATCCGACCCAGACGTTCCACACGGGCGACCTCCTCGTGATCGACGGCGGCTACTCGATCTTCTGACCCGCAGCCCCTCCTCCAGCTCGTCCCACCGAGCCGGACCGACCCGACGCCGTCGTCCCGGGTGGGCGCTGCACGGTCGATAGAGTGCGCGGGCCGGTCGGGCGACCGGTGGCCCCGGCCGTCGCCGCCGGGGACGTGAGCGGTCAGCAAGGGGAGCACCATGAAGGTTGTCGTGAACTTCGACCTCTGCGAGTCGAACGCCGTGTGCATGGGCATCGCACCCGAGGTGTTCGAGGTGCGGGACGACGACTTCCTCTACGTGCTGCAGGAGGAGCCGCCCGAGGAGCTCCGGGGCAAGGTCGAGGAGGCCGCCCGCCGCTGCCCCAAGCAGGCCATCGCGATCGAGGGCTGAGCCCAGCCCCTCGAGCGGTGCCCGTGCGGTGCCGCTCCTGCGGACCGACCGGACACGGAGCACCGGAGGCACCGAGTGACCACCTACGCCATCGTCGGCGCGTCCCTGGCCGGCCTCAGCGCGGCCAACACGTTCCGCGGCCGGGGCCACGACGGCCGGATCGTGGTCGTCGACCCGTCGCCCGAGCTGCCCTCGGACCGACCCCCGCTGTCGAAGCAGGTCCTCGCCGGCGAGTGGGAGGTCGAGCGGGCCCACCAGCCGCTCGCGAACAAGGTCCCCGAGCTCGACCTGGACCTCCGGTTCGGCACCGCCGCGACCGCGCTCGACGTGGCCTCACGCACCCTGGCGCTGTCGGACGGCTCCGAGGTGACCGCCGACGGGATCGTCCTGGCCATGGGCGCCGCGGCGCGCCGCCTGCCCGGCCCCGAGCTCGAGGGCGTGCACGTGGTCCGCGACCTCGCCGACACCCAGGCGCTCCGGGCCGACCTGGACCGCCGCCCGCAGCGCGTGGCCGTGGTGGGGGCCGGTTTCATCGGCGCCGAGGTCGCCGCCACCTGCCGGGAGCAGGGCTTCGAGGTCACGATGATCGAGGCGGCGCGCACGCCGCTGCTGCGGGCGTTCCCCGCCACGATCGGCGACTTCGTGACCGGGCTGCACCGCGACCACGGCGTGGACGTGCGGCTGGGGGTCGGCGTCGACGGCCTGACCGACGACGGCGCCGGCCGGGTCACCGGCATCCGCATGGCGGACCGCTCGACGGTCGAGGCCGAGGTCGTCGTCGTGGGCATCGGCGTCACGCCGAACACGGGCTGGCTCGCGGGGTCGGGTCTGGACCTCTCCGACGGGGTCGTGTGCGACGCGACCTGCCTCGCCGCACCCGGGATCGCGGCGGCCGGCGACGTCGCGAGCTGGGTGAACGAGCACTTCGGCGAGCGCATGCGGGTCGAGCACTGGGAGCACGCGATCGAGCAGGGCGAGGCCGCCGCCGTGCGCCTGCTCGGCGGGGACGTCGACGCCGTGCCCTACCTGTCGGTGCCGTGGTTCTGGTCGGACCAGTACGACCGCAAGATCCAGATGGCCGGGCGGCCGTCGGGCGACGACGAGCTGCACCTCGTCGAGGGCTCGGTCGAGGAGCGCCGCTTCGTCGTCGCGTTCCGCCGCGGTGACCGCTGCACCGGCGTCCTCGGCGTGAACCGGCCGCGCCACGTCGTCCAGGCCCGCATGAAGCTGGCCGACTCGCTCGACTGGGGACCGATCGCGGAGCTGTTCGCGTGAGCGCGGCCCTCCTCGGCGCGGACGGCACCACGTACCTCGGCATCGGCCCCGCCAACACCCTGTTCTGGGCGCTGATCGGCGCCACGCTGGTCGTCGCGGTCGCCGACTGGGTCGCGGTCGCCACCGACCGCCGGCGGGTCGAGTACGTGCTCAAGCCGCTGACGATGGTCGTGCTGATCGCGGCCGCGCTGGTGCTCGAGGACCCGCTGTCGGGCCCGGCGCGCGGCTGGCTGGTCGCCGGCCTCCTGTGCTCGCTGGCCGGCGACGTGTTCCTCATGCTCGAGGACCACTTCGTCGAGGGCCTGGCCGCGTTCCTGGTCGGCCACGTCGCGTACGTGGTCGCGCTGTGGAACCTCGGCGTCGACCTGCCGCGGTTCCTCGTCGGCGTCGTGATCGTGGCGGTGCTGATGGTGGTGATCGGGCGGCCGATCATCAGCGGGGCCCGCCGCCGGGACCCTCGGCTCGGCGTCCCGGTGACGGCCTACATCACGGTGATCTCGCTGATGGTGGCCTCGGCGATCGGCACCGGGTCGTGGATCGCGGTCGTCGGCGCGGTGCTGTTCTACGCCTCGGACGGGGTCATCGGCGTGAGCCGGTTCGTGAAGGACTTCCCGCAGTCCCGGCTCGTCGTGATGACGACGTACCATCTGGGGCAGATCGGGCTCGTGCTGGCGCTCGTGTGACGCCACCGCCCGACTCGGGGCGATGCGTCGGGGTGGTCCCGGCGGCGCCGCCGTCGGGAAGGACGAGACATGACGATGACCGACGACGAGCTGCTCGACGGGGCCCGGGGCTTCCTCCCGGGCGTCGTGGAGCTGCGACGGGACCTGCACCTGCACCCCGAGCTGGGCACCGACCTGCCCCGGACGCAGTCCGCCGTGCTCGAGGCGCTCGACGGGCTCGGGCTCGACGTGCGGACCGGTTCGTCGCTGTCGTCGGTCGTCGCCGACCTCGACGGCGGGGCGGGCGACGGGCCGACCATCCTCCTCCGGGGCGACATGGACGCGCTGCCGATGCCCGAGGACACCGGGCTCGACTTCTCGAGCACGGTCGACGGCGCCATGCACGCCTGCGGCCACGATGCCCACACCTCGATGCTCGTCGGCGCGGCCCGCCTGCTGGCCGAGCGCCGCGACGAGCTCGCCGGGCGGATCCGCTTCATGTTCCAGCCCGGCGAGGAGGGCTTCGGCGGCGCCGTGCAGATGATCGACGAGGGCGTGCTCGACGGGGTCGACGCCGCCTTCGCGCTGCACGTCGCTCCCAACCTCTGGTCGGACTGGATCGTGTACCGGCCGGGTGCGGCGATGGCGTCGGCCGACGTCGTCGAGATCACGATCACCGGGCGCGGCGGCCACGCCTCGACGCCGCACTGGGCCGCCGACCCGGTGCCGGCCGCCTGCGAGGCCGTGCTGGCGCTGCAGTCGATGATCACCCGGACGGTCAACGCGTTCGACCCGGCCGTCCTGACCATCGCCAAGATCCGTGCCGGCACGACCGACAACGTGATCCCCGAGTCGGCCACGCTCACCGGCACCCTCAGGGCGGTCAGCGAGTCGACCCGCCACGCCGTCTGGGACCGCATCCGCCAGGTGACCGACGGGATCGCCGCGGCGCACGGCTGCACCGCCCGGGTCGAGATCCTCGAGGGCTACCCGGTCACCGTCAACGACGCCCGCTTCACCGACTGGGCGCGGCAGGTCGCGACCGACGTCCTGGGCCCGAAGACCGTCGCCGAGATGCCCTCGCCCGTGATGGGCGCCGAGGACTTCTCGTACGTGCTGCAGAAGGTGCCGGGGGCGATCTTCTTCCTCGGCGTGTGCCCGCCGGAGCACCCGAACCCGTTCGAGGCGCCGGCGTGCCACTCGAACCGGATGGTCCTGAACGAGGACGCGATGGCGACGGGCATCGCCATCCACGCGGCGGTCGCCACCAGCTTCCTCGCCGCCAAGGGCGAGTTCGGCTGACACGGTGGCGGTGCCGACGCGGGCCTGGTGCTTCGAGCTGCCCAAGGCCGACGTCCACGTGCACCTCGAGGGCTGCATCCCCGTCGACCTCCTCGAGGCCGCGGCCCGGGCGCAGGGCGTCGACCTCCCGGTGCTCGACGAGTCCCGGGGCCTCGACGGCCTCCTCGAGCACCTCGACGCCTCGTGCCGGCTCCTGGTCGACCCGGGGCTCGTGGCCGAGCTCGGCTCCCGGTTCGCCCGTCGCTGCACGTGGGACGGGATCGTCACCGCGGACGTGATCTTCAACCCGACGCACTGGCCGGCGTGGGACGGCCGGCTCGGCGAGTTCGTCGACGCGCTCGACCGGGGCATGTCCGACGCCGAGGCGGACGGCCACCCACCGGTCCGGCTGCTGCCGAGCGTCAAGCGGGACCAGTCCGCGGAGGCGGCGCTGGCGCTCGTCGACGCGATGGTCGCCCTCGGCCATCCGCGGGTGGTCGGCCTGTCGATCGACGGGAACGAGGCCGCGGCCGGCCCGACGGGGGAGCGGTTCCGCCCGGCGTTCGAGCGGGCCGCCGAGGCGGGGTTCCACCGGGCCGTCCACGCCGGCGAGTCGTCGGGCCCCGACGGGGTCCGCGACGCCATCGACCTGCTCATGGCCGAGCGCGTCGACCACGGCGTCCGCGCCGTCGAGGACCCGGCGCTCGTCGCCGAGCTGGCGGCGCGGGGCATCCCGCTCGACGTGTGCCCGACCTCCAACCTGACCCTCGGCCTGTACCCGATCCTGCACTCGCACCCCGTCGACGAGCTGCGGCGCGCGGGGGTCCGCGTGGCGCTCGGGACCGACGACCCCGAGCTGCTCGGCGGCGACCTGACCCACGAGTACCACTCGACGGCGGCCGCGTTCGGCTGGGACCACGGGACGGTCGCCGAGGTGGCCCGGACCTCGATCGAGGTGTCGTTCGCGCCCGACGAGCTGAAGGCCGAGCTGCTCGCAGAGCTCGACGCGTTCGTCGCGCGCGCCGCCGTCGAGGGCTGAGGGCCTCGGTCGGTGGCGCCGGCACGGCGACGCCTCGACCGGGTCGTGGTCGATCCCGGCCCCGACGACCGGCTCGCGGGCGTGGTCGCCGGCATCCGGGCTCTCCGCCCCGGCGACACGCTGGCGGCGCGCCGGGCCGGCGCCGAGCACGACGTCGACCGGGAGGCGCAGGTCCTCCTCGACGACGGCTTCGCCGTGGCCGAGCGGTCCATCGACACCGACGACGGCCCGCTGCCGGTCCAGGTCGTGGAGCCGCCGGGCGCCCTCTCCGGCACGCTCGTGGCGTTCCACGGCGGCGGCTACGTGCTGTGCTCGCCCGGCACGCACGCCCTCCGGTTCGCCCGGATGGCGCAGGCGGCCCGCTGCCGGCTCCTCAACGTCGGCTACCCGCTCGCGCCCGAGCACCCGTTCCCCGCCGCGGTCCGTGCCGGGGTGCGGGCGGTCGAGCGCGCCGCCGCCGACGGCCCGGTCGTGCTCCTCGGGGACTCCGCCGGCGGCGGGCTGGTGCTCTCGGTCGCGCTCAGCCTGCGCGACGGCCTCCACGGCGCCCCCGACCCGGCCGGGCCCGCGGCGGTGCGGGTCGCCGGCCTCGTCGCGATCTCCCCGTGGACCGACCTGACGTGTTCGGCGCCGTCGCTGGTCGAGCGACGGTCCATCGACCCGTTCGCCCACATCGACGACCTGCCGGCGTTCGCCGCGGACTACCTGCGCGGCGGCACCGAGCCCACCGACCCGGTCGCCTCGCCGCTGTTCGCCGACCTCGCCGGACTGCCGCCGACGCTGGTCCAGGTCGGCTCCACCGAGACGATGTACGACGACGCGGCCCGGTGGGCCGAGCGGGCGGCCGCAGCCGGCGTGGCCGTCCGCCTCGAGGAGTGGGAGGGCATGTTCCACACCTGGCACGGCCACGTCGGCGAGCTCACGGGCGCCGACCTGGCGGTGGCGGCGATCGGCTCGTTCGTCCGCGAGCGCCTCGACGCGGCGCGGTGATCGGTCAGGTCCAGTCGAGCGTGAACGAGCGGTCCGACAGGGTGCCGGTCGCCCAGAGCGCCCACACCCCGCCGAGGGCGCTCCGGCTGCGCTCGCTCCACGCCAGGGCCCGGGGCCGGGCCGTCCGGCGGACCACCTGCATGAGCCCGCCCTCGAACACCCGGTAGCCGGCCCACGTCGCGGGGAAGTGGTTGGTCGCGCCGACCTCGCTCCACGGGACGCCGGCCACCCGCCGCACGCGACAGCGGTGGGTGTGGCCCGAGCTCACGACGGCGTGCGGGGTGGCGGCCCCGAGGGCGCCGGCGAACCGCATGGCGTCGGGGCCCGGGGTGCCGTGGGGCCAGTAGAGGGGGACCCGGAACCGCTGGGGCTGGTGGTGCGTCGCGACGAAGGTCCCCGATCCGCCGGCCGCGGCGTCGGCCGCGAGGTCCGCAACCTCGTCCGCGTGGCGGGTCATGCGGCCCCACCCGTTGCCCGGGATCCCCGACTCGACGAGCACGACGCGCAGACCCGGGAGGTCGACGTGCTCGACGTCGCGGGCGAGGTGCAGACCCCGTGCCTTCGCCGCCACCTCGGGCTCGACGAGTCGCTTGGACCCCGTGTCGTGGTTGCCGGGCAGCATGTGCACCGGCACGTCGACGCCGCCGAACAGCGCTGCGGCCTGGTCCCAGAAGCGGTCGTAGGACTGGTCGCACACGTCGCCCTTCACCACGATCGAGGCGGCTCCCCAGTCGAGGGCGTCGGTCAGCGCGTCCCGGGCCATGTCGAGCGGGGTGGGCGGGGCCGGCCGGGTGGGGCGGCCGCGGGACCGCCGGTGCTCGGCCGACGCCTCCCGGACCTCCTCGCGCCCGAGGTGCAGGTCGTTCAGCGTGGCGAATCGGAACAGCTCCTCGCCCGGCGGTGCGGGTTGGGTCCGGAACGCCCGGCGTCGTCGTTCGCCGCCGGCGCGCACCTCGACGACGTGGCGCGACCCCGGGCGCAGGCCGGTGAGCTCGACGGCGCCGGGGCCGCCGGCGTGCTCCACCTGCATCGCCGTGCTCCGACCGCCGGGGCCGTCCACCGCGATCGACACCGGTCCGGCGGGCAGCGAGGACCACACCAGCTGCGCGCCGCGGTCCTCGACGGCGAAGACGTCCAGACCCGCACCCGCGGTGCGCGGTCGGGCGACGTGCTCGACGGTGTGGCGCCGGGGGGTGGTGGTCATGCTCCCTTCAGGATGCCGGGCCGTCGCCGATCTCGGCGCGGAGCCGCTCGGAGGCCCGGACGGTGATCCACATCCGCTGCAGGTGCTGGGCCAGCACGCGGGCGCCGCTCGGGGTCGGGTGGTCCGCCGTGAAGGCCTGGATGCTCGCCGCCAGCTCGGGGTCGGTGACGGATCGGATGCCCTCGAACATCCGGACGGCGGCGCTCGACGGCACCTTCTCCAGCACGGCGTCCCACTCGGCGGTCAGGAAGTCCCACGCCCGGCCGGCGAAGCGGGGGTGCGACAGCGCCCGGCGCAGCACGTAGGCGCTGTCCTGGGACCGGACCTCGGTGAGGGTGAGCTCGAGGAGGTGGTCGAAGCACTCCGCCACCGGCGTGTCGGCGAGCGCGTAGAGGTAGCGGATGACGTCCTGCGGGTTGGTGGCGGCGTGCCAGCGCTCCTCGATGAGGGCGTGGTCGTCGGCGTCGCCGGTGGCCGCGACGACGTCGAGCGCGGCGGCGAGCAGTGTGCTGTCGGTGTCGGGGCGGGCCCGAGCCTCGTCGGGTGGCGTGTGGACGAGCTCGTGCGCCAGGGTGCGGATGGCCGCGTCGCGGCCGACCACGCCGAGCAGCGACACCAGGATCCCGCGGAGGTCGCGCCACCGCTCGAGCCCGGTCGGGTCGAGGTCGTCGAGCAGTCGGTCGACGTGGCCGAGCGGACCGTCGGCGACGTCGACGGCGAGCGCGGCGTTGATGTCGTCGTCGTGGTCGAGGCCCCGCAGCCGCCGGAGCTCGCGCACGGCCTGCGCGATGCGTCGCCAGACCGACGGGTCGGTCTCGCGCCACGCGCTCAGGCGGACGAGGTCCTCGACGGCCGCCCCGGAGAGGTCGCCACGCAGCAGCGCCGCCCAGGCGTCGTCGAGCAGCACGAAGCGCTCGAGCGGGGTCGTCGTCGGGTCGACCGCCTCGGCCGCCCGCGCCGTGGCGGGGAGCTCGGAGCGGAAGAAGCCGTCGCCCCGGGTGTTGATCCGCAGCGCCGTGGGCCGGCCGCCGAGGTCGACCGTCGTCGGCTCCTCGAGCAGGACGCGCTCCTGGCGCTCGGTGCCGTCGACGAGCGCGGTCAGGACCATGGGCACCGGCCACCGTTCGCCGAGCTGGTCGCCACCGTCGTCGTCGCCGGCCGGTGCGTCGGGGTCGGTGACGGTGGCGGGCTCCTGGCGCAGCGCCACGCCGTCGTCGGTCAGCTCGGCGGTGACCACCGGGTGGCCGCCCCGGTAGATCCAGGCGTCCATGATGTGGCGCACGGGCTCGCCGCTCACCTCCTCGAGCGCGTCCCACAGGTCGGTGGTCTCGGTGTTCCCGTAGGCGTGGGTCCGCAGGTAGTGGCGGATCCCGTCACGGAAGCGATCGGCGCCGAGGTACTGCTCGAGCATCCGGACGACCGACGCGCCCTTCTCGTACGTGAGGATGTCGAACATCGCCTCGGCGTCGGCCGGGCTCTCGACGTCGAACTCGATCGGGCGCGTCGTGCTCAGCGCATCGGTGTCGAACGCGGCGGCGCGCGACAGGCCGAAGCCGGTCCAGGTGTCCCAGTCGGGGCGGAACGCGTCGGACGCGGTGACCTCCATGAAGGTGGCGAACGCCTCGTTGAGCCAGATGCCGTTCCACCAGCCCATCGTCACGAGGTCGCCGAACCACATGTGGGCGAGCTCGTGGTTGATCACGTCGGCGACGCGCTGGAGCTCGGGCTGCGTGGACCCGTCGGGGTCGACGAGCAGCGCCACCTCGCGGAACGTGATGCAGCCGAGGTTCTCCATGGCGCCGAACGCGAAGTCGGGGACCGCGACGAGGTCGACCTTGTCGCCCGGGTAGGGCAGGTCGTAGTAGCGCTCGAGGAACCGGATCCCGGCGTCGGCGACGTCGAGCGCGAAGGCCGCGAGCGGGCCCGATCCCGGCGGGTGCACCACGCGGAGGGGGATCGTGGCCGCCATGCCCTGCACCGCCCGGGGCTCGGTGACCTCCAACGGCCCGACGACGGCGGCGACGAGGTAGGTCGACATCACCATCGTGTCCGCGAACCGCACCCGGACCGTCCCGTCGCCCAGGAGCTCGCGGGAGGTCTCGGCCGCATTGGAGACGGCGAGCATCCCGTCGGGCACGACGAGGGCGACCGCGAAGGTGGCCTTCATGTCGGGCTCGTCGAAGCACGGGAACGCCCGGCGGGCGTAGGTCGACTCGAACTGGGTCACCGCCAGGTGGCGCTCCTCGCCGTCGACGGTGAACGTGGAGCGGTACAGCCCGACCAGCGCCTCGCAGTACGGCCCCTCGAAGTCCGCCTCGATGCGGGCGGGGCCGGCGGGCAGGGGGTGGTCGAGGACCAGCGCGACGCGCTCGTGCTCGGCGTCGACGTCGACGGACGGCTCCTGCGGCGAGCCGCCCTCGGGGGTCACCGTGACGGTCCCGAGCGTGAGGTCGAGCGAGTTGAGCACGACCCGGTCGACCGGCTCGACGACCTCGACCTCGATCGCGACGCGGCCGGAGAACGTCGGCCGGTCGGGGTCGACGACCAGCTCGAGGTCGTAGCGCGAGGGCAGGACGGTTCGGGGCAGGCGGTAGGGGTCCTCGGTGGGCATGCGCTGGAGGCTATCGACGGCCCACCGCGGCGTCGGCCGCGGCCCCGGGCGACCGGCGGGTACCGTCGCGGACGTGTACGAGTGCTTCGACGTCTCCACCTCCGACCAGGTCGCCCACCTCCAGCTGAAGCGGCCCGACGCCTACAACACGATGGTGCCGAGCTTCTGGACCGAGCTGCCGCAGATCGTGCGCGAGATCGACGCGTCCGGGTCCGCGCGCGCCATCGTGATCTCCTCGACCGGCAAGCACTTCTGCGCCGGGATGGACCTGTCGGTGTTCACCGGCGGCTCCGGCATCGGCGGCTCGCCGGGCGTGTCGGAGGAGGGCCGCAAGCGCGGCTACCTCTGGATGATGGTGCAGCACCTCCAGGACTCGCTCACCGCGCTGGAGCAGGCCCGCATGCGGTGCTCGCCGCGGTGCAGGGCGGCTGCATCGGTGGTGCGGTCGACATGGTCTCCGCCGCCGACATGCGCTACTGCTCGGCCGACGCGTTCTTCTGCGTCCAGGAGATCAACATCGGCATGACCGCCGACGTCGGCACCCTGCAGCGGCTGCCCAAGATCATCCCCGACGGCATCGCCAGGGAGCTCGCCTACACCGGCGACCGCATGCCGGCGCAGCGGGCCTACGAGTGCGGGCTGGTCAACCAGGTGTTCGACGACCACGAGTCGCTCGTCGAGGGCACGCTCGAGATCGCGGCCCGCATCGCGACCAAGTCGCCGCTCGCGATCTGGGGCACCAAGGAGATGATCAACTTCACCCGCGACCACTCCGTCGCCGACAGCCTGAAGTACATGGCCGGCTGGCAGTCCGGCATGTTCCAGCCCGGCGACATGATGGAGGAGTTCGGGGCGAAGGCCGACAAGCGGACGGCCGACTTCGAACCCATCCCACCCCGCCCCGGATCCGGGATATAGGGGTGCACAGCGACAACCCTTGTCGTTTTTCCGACCAGAGAACTGGGGCCGAGCGAGCGGGCCGGAGCCGCCGCTGCACCGGCCCGAGCCCGACCACGGGACCGTCGACCTCTACGTCGGCGACCTCCAGCCGCCGCAGCTCCACCACCTCGACCTGCTGCTGACGTCGGCCGACATCCCGTTCTTCGTCGGCGTGGGCATCCGGACGGTGCCCGCCGCCCGTGCCGGTGAGGCCGAGGACCTGATCGACGCCGCGAGCCGCGAGGACGACCCGGGCGCGGAGGGCGGGACGGGCAGCGGGCCGGGGGACGGACCGCCGGCATCCATCGACGGCGCATGGCTGGACGACGATCCTGCGCTGCTCCGCGACCAGCCCGACGCCGGTGCGATCGCCCTGGGCTCGGGCGCCTCGACGTCGGTCCGGGTGCTCGCCGGGACCGGTCGCCGGGCGTGGGCGCAGGTCGTCAACTGGTTCGGCCTGGGCTGCCTGGCTTCGGTCGCGGTCACGCCGCTGCTGTCCGATGCCGTCGCCGTCGGCCGGACGGTCACCTTCGTCCTGTACCTGGTGCTCTGCATCGTGCTGACGGGGATCTGGGGCAAGGACCTCGGGCAGCTGGTGTGCCGCCTCCAGGTGGTGGGCGCGGACGGCCTCCCGCCGGGGCTGCGGCGCGCGACCCGGCGGGTCCTGGTCGTCTATGGCCCGATGGCGGTGCTCTACGCCGTCGAGTGGGCGCTGTACCTCGGCGACGGGGGCTCGACCGGCGCCGTCGGCGTGGTGGTCGGGGCGGTCGACGTCGCGGTCGCGGTCGGGTGGCCGGTCGCGATCCTGTTCTCGATCGCGCAGGACGACGACCACCAGGGGTGGCACGACCGCGTCGGCGGGACCTGGGTCGTGACGACGGCGCCCCGGCGCGACCGGCTGGGAGCGCTCCGGCGGAGCGGCCCTGCGATCGGCGCCGCCGCCGGGCTGACCGTCCCGACCGTCACCGGCCCGCCCGACGACGACGAGCCGGATCTCGACGACGAGCCTGGCCTGGACGACGAGCCGGAGCCGGACGACCGGGTGTCGGGCTGACGGTCTGCGTCAGAGCTGCGTGCGACCGCGTTCGGTCACGGCCCGACGCCGGGCCTCCAGATCGGCGCCGCCCCGCTCGGCCATCCAGGCGCGGCTCGTGCGCTGCTCGAGGTCGAGCGCCTCACCGGCGCTGAGCAGGGACCCCTCCGCGTAGGTGGCGAGGATCTGGCGCACGCCGTCGGGGTCGTTGCCGACGATGTCGACCGCCAGGCGGCGCGCCGTCGGCAGCAGCTCCGCGTGCGGCACGACGTGGTTCACGAGGCCCCAGTCGTAGGCGGTGGCGGCGTCGAGGAAGTTGCCGGTCGCCGACAGCTCCCGGGCCCGCCGCACCCCCACGGCCTGGGGCAGCAGGACGGTCAGGCCCCACCCGGGCATGATCCCGACGCGGGCGTGGGTGTCGGCGAAGCGGGCGTGCTCCGAGGCAACGAGGAAGTCGCACGCCAGCGCCAGCTCGAAGCCGCCGGTGATGGCCACGCCGTTGATCGCGCCGATCACCGGCGTCGACATCGTCGGGAACGGCCGGCGCAGGTCGGCCGAGTCGCCGAAGCCACCGGCCAGCGTGTCGGGCGCCTCGGCGAGCTCCTTCAGGTCGAGCCCGGCGCAGAACGCCGGATCCGCGCCGGTCAGAACGACCGCATGGACGTCCGCATCGGCGTCGAGGCCGCGCATCGCCTCGTACAGGGTGCTGCGCAAGTCGGCATTCAGTGCGTTGCGGGCGGCGGGACGATCGAGCGTCACCACCGCGTACCCGTCGGTCAGCTCGACCCTCAGTACGTCGGACATGGTCCCCCCTCGGATTTCTGGTGCACGGATCCCGACAAGGGATGTCGCTGTGCACCCCTATATCCCGGATCGGTGGTCAGTCGTCGTCCTTCTCGAGCGGCGGGAGGAACTCGAAGTTCAGGTCCCCCAGCCGCACCAGCGTCGAGCTGATCCACCCGCCCATGGCGCTGAAGTGGTCGTCGAGGGTCGAGCCGTCGGCGAGCGTGGCCTCGTCGAGCTCGTAGCTGCCCTCGTAGCTGATCTCGATCGCGTGCTCGGTCTCGGTCAGGTCGTCGTTCGACACGGCCTCGACCGTCGGGCCCGAGCGGTGCAGCCGCTCGCCGCCGATCGCCGGGCTCTCGGGCGGCAGCGCGTCGAGGACGCGACGCGGGTCGGGCGCGCTCACCAGGCGCTGGATCCGCAGCACCACCTCGATGTCGATCCGCGGCAGCTCGGGGAGCTCCTCCTCGATGTACCAGGACCGGTACGCGGCCTGCGACCACGTCGGCCACTCCAGCGTGAGGTCGGCCCGCACCCGCGGCGGCAGGCCCTCGCCGGGGAGCCCGTACGAGGTCTCCCACGTGAGATCGCCGAGCAGCACGTCGGACTGGAACCGCTCCTCGAACGCCTGGCGCTCGAGGAGGGCCTTCTCCAGCGCGTCGCGCAGGGCGCCGATGGCGTCGGTGAAGACGTGGTCGAGCATCGGCGGCGCAGGCTACCGGCGGTTCGACCGGACCGACGGCGCGGTCGGCCCGGTCGGTCGCACGGCGGTCACGTCAGACGCTGGCGAGGCTCTCGCCGTCGACCTCGTCCAGCACGCCGGCGCCGGCGGTGACGGCGCCGAGCAGGCCCGCGGCCTGCGGCAGGTGGTGCAGGGCGAAGAAGCGGGCCCCGGCGATCTTGGCCCGGAGGTACGACTCGTCGGAGGCGCCGACGTCGAGCTCGCCCTTGGCGGCCAGCGCCAGGCGGGCCGAGAGCCAGCCGCCGGTCACGATGCCGAACAGCTCGAGGTAGGGCGTGGCGCCGGCGAGGGCCTCGCGCGGGTCGGTGAGGCCGTTGGCGATGACCCAGTCGGTCGCCTCGGACAGCGCGGCGACGGCGGCGGCGAGGTTGGTGCGGATGACCGCGAACTCGTCACCGGCGGCGGCCAGGTCGTCGTCGAGGTCCCGGATGCCCTGCAGGAAGTCGCCGACGACGCCGCCCATGCGCATGCCGAGCTTGCGGCCGACGAGGTCCATGGCCTGGATGCCGTTGGTGCCCTCGTAGATCGGGGCGATCCGCATGTCGCGGAAGTGCTGGGCGACACCCGACTCCTCCACGTAGCCCATGCCGCCGAAGACCTGCAGCGCGGTCGAGGTGACGTCGACGCCGACGTCGGTGCACCACGCCTTGGTGACCGGCGTGAGCAGCTCGGCGATCTCGCGCCAGCGCTCGGCGTCCTCGCCCTCGAGGGCCCGGGACAGGTCGATCGCGGCCGCGTTGTAGACGACGAGGGCGCGCATGGCCTCGATGTGGCTGCGCATGTAGAGCAGCATCCGCTTCACGTCGGGGTGGGCGATGATGAACGCCGGTTCCTTGGAGTCGCCGCCGATCTCGCGGCCCTGGCGCCGCTCCTGCGAGTAGGCGAGCGCCTTCTGGTAGGCGGCGTCGCCGAGCGCCACGCCCTGGATGCCGACCGCGATGCGGGCCGAGTTCATCATCGTGAACATCGCCCGCATGCCCTGGTTCTCCTCGCCGACCAGGTAGCCGATCGCACCGCCGTCGTCGCCGTAGCTCATGACGCAGGTGGGCGACGCGTGGATGCCCATCTTGTGCTCGATCGAGACGCAGCGGACGTCGTTGCGCTCGCCGATGGTGCCGTCGTCGTCCACGAGGAACTTCGGGACGATGAACAGCGAGATGCCCTTGGTGCCCGCGGGCGCCTCGGGCAGCCGGGCCAGCACCAGGTGGATGATGTTGTCGGCCATGTCGTGCTCGCCGAACGAGATGAAGATCTTCGTGCCGGTGACCTTGTAGGTGCCGTCGCCCTGCGGCACCGCCTTGGTGGTGCAGAGGCCGACGTCGGAACCGGCCTGCGGCTCGGTCAGGTTCATCGTGCCGGTCCACTCACCGGTGATGAGCTTCCGGAGGTACACCTCTTTCTGCTCCTCGGTGCCCCACGCCTGGAGGCACTCGATGGCGCCGGTGGTGAGGCCGGGGGCCATCGTGAGCGCGCCGTTCGCCGCGGTCTCGAACTCGGCGGCGCAGGCGAACACCGACTCGGGGAACCCGGCCCCGCCGTACTCGACCTCGGCGTTCAGGCCCTGCCAGCCGGCCTCGACGAACTTGGCGTAGGCGGCCTTGAACTCCTGGGGGACCTCGACGCCCTCGGGCGACCACTTCAGGCCCGTCCGGTCGCCGACGGCGTTCGACGGGGCGAACACCTCCTGCATGAACCGGCCCTGCTCCTCGAGCACGGCGGCGACCGTCTCGGGATCGGCGTGGGCGTAGCGGTCGGTCTTGGACAGCTCCTCCAGCATGCCGATGTGGCGGAGGGTGAACAGCGCGTCCTTGACGGGAGCTCGGTAGTCGGCCATCCGGACATGTTACCGAGCGGTAACCGCGCGGCTCCAGCCGCTCGGACGCTCGGCGGGAGCGGGTGAGCGGCGCTCAGCGCGGGTGGGGCGACATCACCGCGACCGGGAGGCCGATGCCGACCTCCTCGTTGCGGAGCCCGGCGATGCGCCGGCCCGGCTGGACCGCGTCCTTCGGCGTGCCGAGCAGGTCCCCCAGGGCCCGGCCGGTGGCGTCGAGGTCGTCGGCGACGAGCGCGAGCCCGAAGATCGACGTCGGCTCGTCGGTCGTCGGCCCGCCCTCGTCGGGCCCGACCAGCTCGAGGATGACGTCGCCGGCCCAGAAGAAGGTCTGGCGCATCGGCGCGCCGTAGGAGGTCGTGCTGCGGCCGCCCCGCACCTCGAGGCCGGCGGCCTCGAACGCGGCGATCGTCCGGTCGCTGTGGCCCGTGCGCACGACCACGTGGTCGATGGAGGTGATGCCGTTCGGGTGCTGCGACGGCGCACCGCCCCCGGCCGCGTCCCGGTGGCTGTCGGCGGTGGCGAGCCCGTCGAGGGCGCGGTCGACGCCGTCGAGCGCCCAGCCCACGAAGCCCCGCTCGCCCAGGTCGAGGCAGAGCACCTCGGTCCGGCCCAACCGGAAGCGCCCGCGGTGGTCGACGTCGAACCCCGCGGCGCGCCAGGCGTCGGGCGGGTCGCCGAGGACGACGTGGGTCAGCTGGTGGGGTCGATCGGCCATGGGCGCGCACCCTAGGGGCCGGGCCGCCGTCCTGCGCCTGCGGCCTGCGCCCGCCACGACGCCCCGTCGACCGTCCCCCGTCGGCGGTCGCCCGTCGACCGTCCGCCCCCTCGACCGTCCGCCCCCTCGACAGTCCGTGCGGTCCCGCCGCCAGCGGTGCGCTCCGCTGGTCGCCGCGACCGTGGGAGGGTATGGCCGTGGAGGAGCCGGCGAGGTACGGCCTGCGGACGGAGGGCCGATGACGGGGAGCATCGCGGTGTGCGCGATCGGGTGGCTCCTCGGGTGGTGGGCGTTCGGCCGCCCCCGCCGGGTCGGCACGCTCCCCGCCGGGTCCGCCACGACCGGCCCGGTCACCGTCGTCGTCCCCGCTCGTGACGAGGCGCTGAGCATCGGCGGCGTCCTCGACGACCTGCTCGCCAGCCGCCCGGCTCCCGACCGGATCGTGGTGGTCGACGACCACTCCACCGACGCGACGGCCGCCATCGCCGCGGCGAGGCCCGGGGTGGAGGTGGCTGCGGCGCCGCCGCTGCCGGCCGGGTGGGCCGGGAAGTGCTGGGCCTGCCACACCGGAGCGCTCGGCGTCGAGGACGGCACGCTCGTGTTCGCCGACGCCGACGTGCGGCTGGCGCCCGACGCGCTCGGCCGGGTCGTCGCCCACGGCCAGGCGACCGGCGGGCTCGTGTCGGTGCAGCCGTGGCACGTGACCGGGCGGCCGTACGAGCAGGCCTCGGCGATGTTCAACGTGATCGCGATCATGGGCAGCGCGGCCGGCGCCCGTGGCGGCGCCGACGCCACCGCGGCCTTCGGGCCGCTCATGTCCACGTCGGTCGAGGACTACCGCGCCGTCGGCGGCCACGCCGCCGTCCGCGACCAGGCCGCCGAGGACCTGGCGCTCGGGCGCCGCTACCGCGACGCCGGGCTCGGGTCCCGCCTGCTGGTCGGCGGCCGGGCGGTCCGGTTCCGGATGTACCCCGGCGGTCCCCGTCAGCTCGTCGAGGGGTGGACGAAGAACTTCGCGACCGGGGCCGGGTCGACGCGGCTGCTGCGGCTGCTCGCCGTGGTCGCCTGGATCGCCGCGCTCGGCACCGGCGCCCTCTTGCTCGTCGACGGTCTGCGGGGCGAGCGGTCGCTCGCCGTCGGGGCCGTGGCGTACGCGGCGATGGTGGCCCAGGTCGCCGTCCTCTTCCGTGCCGTCGGCCGGTTCGGGCCGCTGTCGGCGGCGCTGTACCCGCTGCACCTCGTCGTCTTCGTCCTGGTGTTCGTGCGCTCGCTGTGGTCGACCCACGTCCGTCGGGAGGTCCGCTGGCGCGGCCGCACGATCCCGGTCGACGGCGGCGTGGACGGGAGCGCGGCCCCCGGCGGCGCCGGTCACGTCCCCTCGGGCGGCGACTGAGGTGGACCTGCCGCTCGAGCCCGGCCCCGCCGTGCTCGTGTCGTCCGCCGCGTGGGCCGTGATCGGCGTGACGTCGGGGTGGGCGGTCAGCCGCATCCCGCTGGGCCGGCTGGAGCACGACAGCTGGCTGACCCGGCCCCGCCGGTTCGAGGACCACGGGCGCGTCTACGAGCGCCGCCTGCGGATCCGGCGCTGGAAGGACCGGTTGCCCGAGGCCGGCGGGGTGTTCCGCGGCGGCACGTCCAAGCGCCACCTCGGCGGCGCGTCGGACGCCGCGCTCGAGCGGTTCGCGGCCGAGACCCGCCGGGCCGAGCTCGTGCACTGGATCAACGCGGGCGCCGGTCCGCTGTTCCTGATCTGGTGCCCGTGGCCGCTCGGACTGGTGATGGTCGCCTTCGGCCTGGTCGCCCACCTGCCGTTCGTGGTGATCCAGCGGAGCAACCGGGCCCGCATCGAGCGGGTCCTGGCGGCGCGGCGCGACGGGGTGGCGCCGCTGCGCTGAGCCGCCGGGGGCTCAGCCGGCGCGTGCCGCGCTGTAGGCGGCGATGGCCCGCTCCCGCGCCGACGCGTGGTCGATGATGCGGTCCGGGTAGTCCTCGCCCAGCACGACGCCCCCGGCGGCCAGCTCGATCGGCCCGAGCTCCCACGGCGCGTGGCGGTCGGCGGGCGGCAGGTCGGCGAGCTCGGGCACCCACCGGGCGATGTACTCGCCGTCGGGGTCGAAGCGACGCGACTGCGTCACCGGGTTGAGCACGCGGAAGTACGGCGCGGCGTCGGGCCCGGTGCCCGCGACCCACTGCCAGTTGCCCGCGTTCTGGCTGACCTCGCCGTCGACCAGCACCCGGCGGAAGTGGGCCTCGCCGATCCGCCAGTCGACGAGCAGGTCCTTCACGAGGAAGCTCGCGGTGATCATCCGGACCCGGTTGTGCATCCAGCCGGTGCTCGCCAGCTGGCGCATCCCGGCGTCGACGATCGGGAAGCCGGTGCGGCCCTCCTGCCAGGCGGCGACGCCGTCGGGATCGTCGCGCCAGGCGACTCCGTCGAGCTCGGCGCGCATCGCGCTGCCGACGAGCGACGGCCGCTCGAGGAACAGGCTGGCGTACCAGTCTCGCCACGCCAGCTGCCGCACGAACGCGGCCCGCCCGTCCGAGCCGGTCCCCACGGCCTCGGCGACGTGGCGCGGCGAGAGCGTGCCGAGGTGGAGGTCGGACGACAGCTGCGAGGTGCCGTGCTCGTCGGCCGGCAGGTCGTGGGTGTCCGGGTACCCGTCGACGTGATCGAGCCAGGCCGACAGCCGGCGCTCGGCCGCCTCCTCGCCGGGCGCGGTGCGCTCGTCGCTCGACGGGTCGCGCTCGGGGCGGGGGAGCGTGTCCGGGTCGAGCGACCGCGCGCCGCGGCGTGGATCCACCACGGCCGCGTCGCCCTCGTCGGGCCACGGCGCCCACGGCTCGGCCGCCCAGGCCCGGTGGTAGGGCGTGAAGACCTGGTGCGTCGCGCCGGTCCCGGCGACGACCGAGCCCGGTCGGTGCACGTGGGACCCCCAGCGGACGTCGACCGCGACGTCGGGCTGCAGCGCCTCGCGGACCGCGCGGTCGCGCCGCTGCGCGTGGCCCGACACGTCGCCGTTCAGGTGCACGCTGGTTGCGCCGACGGCCGACGCGACGTCCGGGACGGTGCGGACGGGGTCGCCGTGGCGGACGAGCAGCGCGCCGCCACGGTCGCGCAGCTGGGCGTCCAGTGCGCCGAGGTGCCCGAGGAGGAGGTCGCGCCGCCGCTCGCCGGCCGTCGCCATGACCGCGGGGTCGACGACGAAGAGGGCGAGCACCCGATCGGCGGCCTGGGTGGCGGCCGCCCAGGCGGGGTTGTCGGCCAGACGCAGGTCCCGTCGGAACCAGACGACCGCGGTCTGCGAGGGCATCGGGCGTTCCCTACCCGCTCGCGCCGGTGGACGTCAGCAGCGGCTCAGGCCCACCGCTGTCGAGCGCTGGCTCAGGCCCACCGCTGTCGAGCGCTGGCTCAGGCCCACCGCTGTCGAGCGCTGGCTCAGGCCCACCGCTGTCGAGCGCTGGCTCAGGCCCACCGCTGTCGAGCGCTGGCTCAGGAGTTGCGGCCCATGTTGGGCTTGCGGCCGTGGTTCGCCTTCTTGCGACGCACGTTGGCCTTCTTCTTCTGGGTGCGCTTCGACATAGGGGCGCCAGACTACCGGAGCGGGCCCTGCGGGCTCCAGCCGCCTACCCTGGGTGTCGCCCGTCACGGTGCGGGCCACCAGGGGGTGGGAGAGATGGAACCGGAGCAGACGCCGCAGGACGTCCCGTCGGCAGGCGACGGTCACTGGAGCGAGGGCGCCTCGGACCTCGGCATCCTGCTCGCCGGCCTGACCGGCGGCGCCGGGCTGATCCACCTCGTGATGGTGCCCGAGCACGCCGGTGGCGGCTCGTGGATCGACCCGGTCGGGTTCGCGGTCGTCGGCTGGCTGCAGATCGCGCTCGCGGTCGTGTTCCTGCTGCGGCGTGGCGGTCGCGCGCTGGCCGTCACCGCCGCCGTGCTCAACGCCGCGGCGCTCGGCGTGTGGATCTGGGCCCGCACGGTCGGGCTGCCGTTCGGCTCCCACGCCGGCATCGTCGAGGAGGTCGGCCTGGTCGACGGCGTCTGCGCAGGGCTCGAGGCCACCGCGGTCGTCGTCGCCGTCGTCATGGCGGTCGCACCCCGGCGGCTGCGCATCGGCCTGCTCGTGCCGTCGATCGCCGCCGTGGCGGTGCTCGGGCTCGCCACCGTCGGCATCACCTCGCCGGGCACCGCCGAGCACGCGGCCGGGGGCCACTCCCACGGCGACGAGGCCGCGGCGGCCGGCCACTCGCACGGCACGACTGCGGTCGACGCCGCGACCCACGACGACCAGATGTCGACGATCGACGCGGCGCGCTGCGACCTGGGCTTCAACCCGAAGAGCTACTGGACCGAGGCCGCGGCCCTGGGCGTCGACACCTACGGCGGCGGGTCGATGGACATGTCGGTCACGACCGCCGGCGACATCACCGACGTCGTCGGTGCGGACGAGGGACGGGGTTCGGCGGGTCTCGACAAGCTCGTGGCCGCGACCTCCAAGGCCGACTCCGGCGCCGAGGCCGACGCGGCGGGGCTGGTCGTGGCCCTGGCCCAGGCCGAGGACGACGACTACAAGGCGTGGAGGGGCTGGATGGCCCAGCGCACCGCCGCCGCTGGCGGCGGCCACGCCCACGGCTCGAGCGGTGCCGCGGCGGCCCCCGACGACAACGGCGGTCACGGCGGCCACGCCGGCCCGACCCCGTGGAAGGCGATCGTCGACCAGGACCAGTGCGTGGCGCTCGCCCAGGAGCTCGACGTGGCCCGGAAGACGGCGCTGGCGCTGCCGACCGCGGCCGACGCCATGGCCGCCGGCTACGTCCGGGTCACCGGCTACGTGCCCGGCATCGCCGCCCACTACATGAAGTTCCCGTACGTCGACGGCGAGTTCCACGTCGACCAGCCCGAGATGGTGCTCTACGACGGCGGCGGCCCCGAGGCGCGGGTCGTCGGGCTGAGCTACTACCTGATCCAGCCCGGCGAGGCGGAGCCGACGCAGGGCTTCACCGGCGACAACGACCACTACCACCGCCACGTCGGGCTCTGCACCAGCAGGGCCGGCGTCGTGGGCGACTCGTCGACGACCGAGGAGGAGTGCGCCGAGCTGGGCGGCGTCAAGGCCAACGGCTCGGCGGGCTGGATGTCCCACGCCTGGGTCGTGCCGGGGTGCGAGAGCCCCTGGGGCGTCTTCAGCGGCGCCTCCCCGATCCTCGACCGGGCGCTGTCGGACGCCTCGGGCCAGAACGACGGCGCCTGCTCGGCGTCGTCGGGCCGGGACCGCTACGACCTCAGCCCCGGCGGGAAGGCGACCGGCGACAGCGGCGAGCGGGCCGAGGGCGACGGAGGCTGACGGGGCTCAGCCCGTCGGGTGCGAGCCGGCCCAGGCCAGCAGCTCGTCGGCCTCGTAGGTGTTGACGATGCGGGACGGGTCGACGTCCATGTCGGTCGCGAACCCGCAGCCCCACGCCTGCCACTCCAGCTGACCGGGCGCGTGGGCGTCGGTGTCGATCGACACCCGGCACCCCCACTCGAGCGCGAGGGCGAGCAGCTCCTCGGGCGGGTCGCGCCGCTCGGGCCGGCAGTTGATCTCCACGGCGGTGTCGAAGCGGGCGCACGCGGCGAACACGATCTCGGCGTCGAAGCGCGACGGGGGCCGGCCCCGGCCGGTGATCTTGCGGCCGGTGCAGTGGCCGAGCACGTCGACGTTCGGGTCGGCGACCGCCATCACCATCCGGCGGGTCATCTCGCGCTCGTCCATCCGGAGCTTCGAGTGCACCGACGCCACCACGAGGTCCAGCCGCTCGAGGAACGGGGCCGACAGGTCGAGGTGGCCGTCCTCGAGGATGTCCACCTCCATGCCGGTGAGGATGCGGAACGGCGCCAGCTCCGCGTTGAGCGCCTCGATCTCGGCGAGCTGCTCGGTGAGGCGGGCCTCGTCCAACCCGTGGGCGACGGTGAGGCGGGCCGAGTGGTCGGTGACCGCCAGGTACTCGTGGCCGAGCGCCCGGGCGGTCAGCGCCATCGTCCGCACGCTCTCGGCGCCGTCGGACCAGTAGGTGTGGCTGTGCAGGTCGCCCTTGATCCGGGCGCGCAGCGGTGCGCCGTCGCCCGGGTCCTGGACGGTCGACGCCGCGAGGTCGGCGAGGTAGGTCGAGGGTCGGCGCTCGACGGCGTCGGCGATCACCGACCCGGTCGACGCCCCGATCCCCGGGAGGTCCTGCAGGGTGCCGGCGGCCACGCGCTGCTCGAGCTCGCCCGGGGCCAGGTCGGCGACGATGTCGCGCGCCTTCTGGAACGCCCGGGCCTTGCCGGTCGGGGCGAACCCCCGGTCCAGGTGGTACAGCGCCACGTCGAGCGCGGCCCGGGCCCGCTCGGGTGCCTCGTCGGCGTCGAGGCCCGCGGCGAACACCGCCGCGCCGCCGATCCCGTCCGGTCGCCCCTGGTCGCTCACGTCCGGGAGCCTACGTGCGGCCACTACCCTCCGGAGAGGCCGCCCGGACGGGCGGCCGCACGCCCGGACCGGTCCCCGGTCGGTGCGACCACCACGGTGGGTGCCCACCAGAGGAGCTCAGTGGAACGCTTCGGATTCGTCGGACTGCCGAACGCCGGCAAGTCGTCGCTGTACAACGCGCTGGCCGGCGGCGGCGCCCTCGCCGCCCCGTACGCCTTCGCGACCGTCGACCCGAACGTGGGCGTCGCCAAGGTCCCCGATGCCCGCCTGACCGCGCTCGCCGAGATGAGCGAGTCGCGCAACGTCGTGCCGGCGGCCGTGCAGTTCGTCGACATCGCCGGGCTCGTGAAGGGCGCGGCGCAGGGCGAGGGCCTGGGCAACCGCTTCCTCTCCCACATCCGCGAGGTCGACGCCATCGTCTTCGTGCTGCGCGCCTTCGTCGACGACGACGTGCCGGGCTCGACCGACCCGGTCGAGCAGCTCGAGACGCTCGAGGTCGAGCTGGTCTACGCGGACCTCGAGTCGCTGGAGAAGCAGATCGACAAGCGGCGCAAGGCGGCCCGGGCCGACAAGGCGCTGGCCGACGAGGTGGCGGCCATGGAGGTCGCCGTCGAGCACCTCCAGGCCGGCACCCCGCTGTACCGGGCGGGCCTCGACGACGACCAGCTCGCGCTGCTGCGGCCGTTCTTCCTGCTGACCGCCAAGCCGGCGATGGCGCTGGTCAACGTCGACGAGTCCCAGTGGGAGGACCTCGACGCCGTCCTCGCGCCGACCCGGGCCGCGTTCGCGGCCACGGGGTCGGCCGACGAGCTCGTGCTCGGGCTGAGCATCCAGCTCGAGGCCGAGGCCGCGCTGCTCGACGAGGGGTCCCGCGTCGAGATGCTCGAGGCGCTCGGCCTCGGCGAGGGCGCGCTGCCGCAGTTCCTCCACACCGCCTACTCGCTGCTCGGCCTGCGCACGTTCTTCACGACCGGCGAGAAGGAGTCGAGGGCGTGGACGTTCCGGGCCGGCTCGACCGCGCCGCAGACCGCGGGCGTGATCCACACCGACTTCGAGCGGGGGTTCATCCGCGCCGAGGTCATCCACTGGGACGAGCTGCTGGAGATCGGGTCGTGGTCGGCCGCCCGCGACGTCGGAAAGCTGCGCGTCGAGGGCAAGGACTACCGGCCGGTGGACGGCGACGTGATGGAGTTCCGCTTCAACGTCTGAGGGCCGGATCCCGAGGGAGGTGCGCCGCTGATGCCCTGGCTGGTCCGCAACGGAGACGTGCTGGCGTCGGTCGAGACCGCCGACACCCGTGCGGCCCGCCGGCGCGGGCTGCTCGGCCGGGACCGGGTCGACGGCGTTCTGCGGCTGCGGGCCCGGTCGGTCCACACGTTCGGGATGCGCGTGCCGATCGACGTGGCGACGTGCATCCCGCAGGGCCGCGACGGCTACCGGGTCGTGCGGGTGCTGACGATGCCGCCGCGGCGCGTCAGCCGGCCGGCGTGGCGGGCCCGGGTCGTGCTCGAGGCGGAGGCCGGGTCGTTCCGGCGGTGGGACGTGCGCCCGGGCGACAAGCTGGAGGTGCGATGAGCGAGGCGCCGCCTCCGGGCCGGTCGGGCCGGATCGTCGTCGTCGGCACGCCGATCGGGAACCTCGGGGACCTGTCGCCGCGCGCCGTCGCCGCGCTCGAGGCCGCCGACGTGGTGGCGTGCGAGGACACCCGCCGCACCGGCCGGCTGCTCGCCCACGCCGGGGTCGACCGCCGGACGCTCGTGCGGCTCGACGACCACACCGAGGAGCAGGCGAGCGCCGGGCTGGTCGAGCTGGCCCGCTCCGGTGGCGTCGTGGCCGTGGTCAGCGACGCCGGGCTCCCCGGCCTCTCGGACCCGGGGGCGGTGCTGGTGGCCGCCGCGGTCGATGCCGGCGTGGCGGTCGAGGTGGTGCCGGGGCCCTTCGCCGGGGCGGTGGCTGCGGTCGGCAGCGGGCTGCTCGACGGCTCCGGGCGCTTCGTGTTCGAGGGCTTCCTGCCCCGCAAGGGCGCGGCGCGCCGCGAGCGCATCGCCGCGCTGGCGCCCGAGCGGCGGCCGGTGGTGCTGTACGAGGCGCCGCACCGGCTCGCCACCACGCTGGTCGATCTGGCCGATGCCCTCGGCGGCGACCGCCGCGTGGCCCTGTGCCGCGAGCTGACCAAGCTGCACGAGGAGACGTGGCGCGGGA
This sequence comes from Dermatobacter hominis, assembly GCF_020715685.1. Lineage (GTDB taxonomy): Bacteria > Actinomycetota > Acidimicrobiia > Acidimicrobiales > Microtrichaceae > Dermatobacter > Dermatobacter hominis. The sequence continues at coordinate 1,986,672 of NZ_CP085840.1, read as the reverse complement.
CGCTGGCCGACGCCGTCGCCCGCGCCGACGAGGTCGAGCCCCGCGGCGAGTTCGTGGTCGTGCTCGACGGCGCGCCGGCACCTGCCGAGGCCGACGACGACGCCCTCCGCGCCGCCCTCGACGCCGAGCTCGCCGGCGGCGCCAGCCGCCGCGACGCGGCCGCCGCGGTCGCCGACCGCTTCGGCGTCGCCCCCAACCGGGTCAAGCGCCTCCTCAACGGCTGACGCGACCGGCGGGATGGCGGTCGGCGGGACCCGGTCAGCCGCTCCGGCGGGCGCGGAACGCGGCCAGGGCCTCGTCCGCGACGTCGCGGAGGGGCCGGTCGAGGGCGCGGGCGGCGGCGGCGACGTCGTCGTGCTCGGGCTTGGCCCCGTACGGGCCGACCTTGATGCCGACCGTGTGGCCGTCGACGAGGACCTTCGTGGTGCGCCGCTCGAGCTCGTGCTTGGTCACCGCCCACTCCCGCAGGCCGAGCGTGCCGGTCTCGGTCGCGAGCAGGCGACGCACCGCGGGCACGAGCGCCGGCCGGCACAGCACCCGGACCTGGTGGCCCGGTCGGCTCTTCTTCATCGTCACCGGCAGCACCCACGCGTCGTCGGCGCCGAGCTCCAGCGCCAGCGAGATCACGTGGCCCAGCACCTCGGGGGTCACGTCGTCGACGTTGGTCTCGACGACCACCGCCTCGACCGAGGCGGCCGGCCAGCGGTCCGCACCGGCCTCGTCCGCCGGCTCGTAGCGGACGACGGTGACGACGTTGGCGTGGCCCGCCGGGTCCCAGGTGCCGGCGCCGCGGCCCACGCCGCGGATCGTGCCCGCGGGCAGCGGTCCCCACGCGGCGGCCATGGTGGTGAGCAGTGCGACGCCGGTGGGCGTGGCGGTCTCGCGCTCGACCGGCCGGCCGTCGACCGTGAGCGGGGCGGTGGGGTGCCCCTCGAGCAGCTCCAGGGTGGCCGGCGCGGGGACCGGCACCGTCCCGTGGGCCATGCGCACCGTCCCGATGCCGAGGCCGACGGGCGCGGAGGTGACCCGGGGGTCGCCGAGGTCGTGCAGGGCCGCCCAGGTGCCGACCACGTCGACGATCGCGTCGATTGCGCCCACCTCGTGGAAGTGCACCTCGTCGACGTCGATGCCGTGCACGTGCGCCTCGGCCCGGGCCAGGCGCTCGAAGGTCGCCCGCGCGCCGTCGCGCACCGGGCCGGGCAGATCGGCGGCGGCGAGCATGGCGTCGATGGTCGACCAGCTCCGGTGGTGGACGCCGTCGGGGGCGGTGACGACCACCGACGTCGCCGTCAGGCCCCGCCGGGTCGTCGGCCCGGCGTCGAGCGACCAGCCGGGCACCGGGAGCTCGGCGACCGTGGCCCGCACGGCCTCGGGGTCGGCGCCCGCGTCGAGCAGCGCGGCGAGCAGCATGTCGCCGGCGACGCCGACCGCCGGGTTGACCCAGAGGGCGCTCACCGGCCCGGCCCGCTCACGACCCGCTCGCCCCCGGGTCGCCGCCGAGGATCCGCAGCGCCGCGCAGGCCGCGCCGTACCCGTTGTCGATGCCGACCACGGTGACGCCGGGGGCGCACGAGCTGAGCAGCGACAGCAGGGCCGTGACCCCCTCGAGGCTGGCGCCGTAGCCGGTCGAGGTCGGCACGGCGACGATCGGCTGGGGCACGAGCCCGCCGAGCACCGTCGGCAGCGACGCCTCCATGCCGGCCAGCGCGACCACGACCCGGGCGTCGGCCAGCTCGTCGAGCGACCCGAGCAGCCGGTGGAGGCCGGCGACGCCGACGTCGCGGACGACGTGCACGTCGGCGCCCAGCGCGGTGAGGGTGCCGACGCACTCGTCGAGCACTGGTTGGTCCGACGTGCCGCCCGAGATCACCGCCACCCGGCGGTCGTGGTCGACGGGCGCGTGGCGCCAGGTCAGCGTGTCGGACCACTCGCCGGACGGCACCGGCACGGCGGGGGCCAGCGCAGCGATCGCGGCGCGGTGCTCGGCCGACGTCCGGGTGACGACCAGGGGGTCGGTGCCGTCGAGCAGCATCGCTGCGACGACCTCGGCGCACTGCTGCGGGGTCTTGCCGGCGGCGTACACCGCTTCGGGCAGGCCGGTCCGGCGCACCCGGTCGAGGTCGGGCCGCGTGTGGCCGAGCCCCGCCACCGCCGGACCCGAGGGCTCCGCACGCGACGGACCCGGGCCCGAGCGCCCGCGCTCGTCCGACGGGCCGTCGGCGACCACGTGGTTGAGGTTGCCGGAGCGCAGCCCGGCGAGGTCGAGCGTCACGTAGCGGTACCCGACCGCCTCGAGCTCGGCGACCAGGCGCTCGGCCACCTCGGCGGCCTGGCCGAGCTCGGCGACGGGCACCTCGACCCGGGCGGTGTCGCCGAGGTGCCGCACGCGCACGTCGCTCAGCCCGAGCGAGCGCACGGCGGCCTCGGCCCGGTCGACCTGCGACAGCGTCGTCAGCGTCACCGGCGTGCCGTACGGGATCCGCGACGACAGGCAGGGCCGCGACGGGCGGTCCCACACCTCCAGCCCGGCGCGCCGGGCCAGCGCCCGGACGTCGGCCTTGGCCAGACCCGCCTCGACCAGGGGGAAGCGGGCACCGCGACGGCGGGCGGCCTCCTGGCCCGGGCGATGGTCGCCGAGGTCGTCGACGTTCACGCCCAGCACCACGGTCGCCGGCGCCGTGCGGCCGGTCCCGCCCGCGGCGACGGCCGGCCCGGCGGCGAGCGGCTCGAGCTGGTCGAGCAGCGCCTCCTTGCACCACGCGCAGCGGTCCGTGCCGTTGGCGACGTAGCGCGCCTCGTCCATCTCGTCCGTGTCGACCGCACGCCACGGCAGTCCCCATGCCGCGGCCAGGTCGCGGCAGCGCTCGAGCTCGCCCGTCGCGAGCGATGCGGAGCTCGCCGTCACCGCCACCACGCGGTCGGGTCCGAGGGCCAGCAGCGCGGCGTGCGCCAGCAGCGCGGAGTCGACCCCGCCGGAGAAGGCCACGACGACCGGACCGATCCCACGGAGGACCTCGGCGAGGCGGCGCTCGGCCCCGGCGAGGTCGTCACCGGCGGGCGCGCCGTCCGGCGGCAGCAGGGGTGCGGTCCCGTCGGGGCGCACGTCGGCCTGGGTCACGGGCCGGAGCGTACCGGCCGGGCCCGCACCGCTCCCACGGCGCCCGGGCTCCCGTGCGACCCCGACCGCTAACGTTCGACCCCGTGCCTGCGACCAACGCCCCCACGATCGACGTCAACCCCGGCGAGCTCGACGTCGTCGGCATCGGCAACGCGCTCGTCGACGTGCTCAGCCATGGCTCCGACGAGCTCGTCGCCGAGCTGGGCCTCGTCAAGGGCTCCATGAACCTCATCGAGTCGGAGCGGGTCGAGCTGCTCTACGAGCGCATGGGCCCGGGCGTCGAGGTCTCGGGCGGGTCGGCGGCCAACACGATGGCCGGCCTGGCGTCGCTCGGCGGGACCGCCCAGTACCTGGGCAAGGTCCGCGACGACCAGCTCGGTGCGGTGTTCGCCCACGACCTGGCCGCCACGGGCGTCCGCTACTCGACCGCCAGGGCCACCGCCGGGCCCTCGACCGGCTGCTGCCTGATCCTCGTGACGCCCGACGCGCAGCGGACGATGAACACCTACCTCGGGGCGTCGGTGCACTTCGGTCCCGACGACGTCGACGAGGCGGCCGTCGCCTCGGCCACGGTCCTCTACCTCGAGGGCTACCTGTTCGACCCGCCCGAGGCGCAGGAGGCGTTCCGCCGCGCCGCCCGGATCGCCCACGACGCCGGCCGCACGGTGTCGATCACCCTCTCCGACAGCTTCTGCGTGGAGCGCCACAGGGACGCGTTCCTCGACCTCGTCGAGCACCACGTCGACCTCCTCTTCGCGAACGAGGCCGAGATCACGACGCTCTACCAGAGCGACTTCGACTCGGCCGTCGAGGGCGTGCGCCGCCACGGTGCGGTCGCGGCGCTGACCCGGTCCGAGAAGGGGTCGGTGATCGTGACCGAGGACGCCCTGGTCGAGGTGCCGGCCCACCCGGTCGAGCAGCTGGTCGACACCACGGGTGCCGGCGACCTGTACGCGTCGGGCTTCCTCTACGGCTTCAGCCACAAGATGGACCTGGCGACGTGCGGTGCGCTCGGCTCGCTGGCGGCCGCCGAGGTGATCTCGCACATGGGCCCGAGGCCCGAGACGGACCTGTCGGTCCTGGCCCGCGAGATCCTCTCCGCCTGAAGCGACCTGGGCGACCGCTCGACGCGGCGCCGGATCGGCGCCGTTCGCCGTGTTTCGCAGCTCAGCGGGCGCCGTCGGCGCCGGTGCCGCCGCCCGCCGCCCGTGCCGAACGGCGGGCCGCGCGCAGGTCGATGATCGTGTGGTCGCGGAGGTCGTCGGCGTCGGCCTCCCGCACGTCGGCCACGGCCCGCGGCCGACCGGCGGCGGACCTGGCGTCGCGCAGGTCGATCACGCGCTGGTCCTGCAGGTCGGACGCCAGCTGGGCGGCCCTCGACGACGGGAGCCGCGGCCAGAGCTGCATCGGCCGCTTGGCGGCGACGTCCTCGATCCAGCCGAAGGCCACGACCGCCACGACGAGCAGGACGGCGCAGCCGGCGAGCCGGGTGGCCAGGGCGCCCGGCAGGTCGACCTCGACCATGATCCACAGCGCGACGCCGTGCCAGAGGTAGATCGTGAGCGAGCGCTGGCTGAACCAGGTCGTGACCGATCGCTGGGCCCGCCCCTCGAGCCACGGCTCGATGCGGGGCTGCAGGCCCAGGGCGAGCGCCAGCCAGAACACGCCGAGGAAGGCGACGCCGAAGGCGGCGACGACGACCGCCCGGGAGTGGAAGCCGAAGAACGCGATGGCGCCGACGGGGCCGAGGACCAGGCAGGCGCGGCCCCAGCGGGGCCGGATCCAGGCCTCGACCTTCCCGTCGTGGTGGGCGTACCCGACGATCCAGCACGCTGCGTAGAACACGGCGATCGACAGCCCCGGCGCCCCGAGCGCCCCGACGAGGAAGATCGCGGCCAGGCTGCCCCACAGCGCGCGCGGCCGCTCCCGCTGCCAGCGCCGCAGCGGGCCGCCGATCAGCGACAGCACGAGGTGCATCTGGATGTACCAGAGGGCGAACCAGGTGAGGTGCAGCGCGGTGTCGGCTCCCGGGCCCACCGGTCCGCCCATCGACACGACGGGGAAGAGGAACCCGACCCAGTTGGCCGGCGTGATCTCGCCGAGCACGCCCATGGCGCCCCACAGCGCGAGCATCCCGGCCAGGTAGAGCCAGTACGGGAGCATGATCCGGCGGTACCGGTCCCGGACGACCGACGGGGCGGGCCGACGGTCCAGCGACGCGGCGTACAGGGTGCCGGCGATGAAGAACATGAGGGGCATCGCGGTGAAGGCGGTGACCATCCACGAGCCGCTGGCGTGGAAGACGATCACGCGGACGAGCGCGACCGCCCTCAGCGCATCGAGGTACACGCTCCTCGACAGACGCGCGCTCGCCCCGTTCGACACGGTCATCGCCCCCTGGATCGCCCTTCGGAAGTTCCCCTCAGGGTCGATGACCCCGCCTCCGTGGGGTCACACTACGAACCCCCGCCCCTGGGTACAACGCCCTAACGGGGGATTTCTCATGCCATCCCGCGCCTCCTCGTCGCCGCTCGCGCCACCCCTGCGACCGAACGGGGCTCAGGATGGTGTCCGATCGGACATCGGGGGTGGGCCGGTACGCTCCGTGCCGTGCCCGACCACGACGCCGCCGCGCCGGCCCGCTCCGGGATCGACCGGCGGGCGCTCGCCGCACGGATCGACCACACGCTGCTGCGGCCCGAGGCCACGGTCGCCGAGGTGCTCGACCAGGCCGCGATCGCGGTGTCGACGGGGTGCGCGTCGGTGTGCGTGCAGCCGGCGATGGTGGCCGCGGTGGTCGGGGCGGTGGGCGACCGGATCCCCGTCTGCTCGGTCGTGGGCTTCCCCCACGGCGCCTCGCTGTCCAGGTCGAAGGCCGACGAGGCCGCGGCCGTCGTGGCGCTCGGGGCCGCCGAGGTCGACGTGGTGGCGGACCTCGGGGCGCTCGCCGACGGCGACCTCGCCGCGGTCGCCGCCGACGTCGCCGCCGTGCGCGAGGCGGTGCCGAACGTGGTCCTCAAGGTGATCCTGGAGTCCGCGCTGTGGTCCCCGGCGGTCCTGCGCCAGGCGTGCGAGGCCGTGGTCGGTGCCGGAGCCGACTACGTGAAGACGTCCACGGGCTTCCACCCCGCCGGCGGCGCGTCGGTCGACGCCGTGGCCGTCATGCGGGACGCGGTGGGCGACCGGGCGCGGGTGAAGGCGTCGGGCGGCATCCGCAACACCGCCGCCGCGCTCGCCGCGATCGACGCCGGCGCCGACCGCCTCGGCCTCTCGGCCACGGTCGCCGTGCTCGACGGCCTGGCGTGAGCGGGTCGGTCGCCCCGGTCCTCGGGGTCGAGGCGCCCGGCGGGACGGTCGGACCCGACGTCATCGTGCCGGGGTCCCAGCAGGTGCTGCCGGTGCTGTTCCTGCTGGTCGCCGTGGTGGCCGTGCTCGTCGTGGTGGGCCTCCTCGTCCGGCGCCGGGTGCGGGCCCGGCGCGAGCTCCCACGTCGACGGCCGGTGGGCGTCGCGGTGGCCGCCGTGGTCGCCCTCGTCGCCGGCTGCGGTGCGTGGGCCACGCGACCGCCGCCGTTCTTCGTGCCGCGCTTCGCCGCCCTGCCGACCCTCATGCCCCCCGACAACCTGTTCCTCCGGAGCGTGGCCGACCTGCCGGTGTCGTCCGACAGCGAGCGCTGGATCGCGTCGATCGAGGACCTCGAGCTCAGCCCGAGCTTCTCCGGTGAGGTGGTCGACGGCGTGGTGTTCGGCATCCCGTACAACTTCGTCGACGACGCCACCCCCCGACGCGACGTCACGATCCGGCTGGCGACCGAGCAGAGCGACCCCGGGCCGTACCCGATCACCGACCCCGCCTACATCGAGGCGATGCCGACCTACCACTTCGACATGCACTACGTCGGCATCGACGTGGCGACCCACGACGTCTGGGAGCTGCTGAGCGTCCGGTCGTGGTTCGGCCGCTGGGAGGCCGACGCCGGTGCTCGCTACCGGACCGACTCGAACGACTACCCGCGCGGGTGGACCATCGCTGCGGGCCTGCCGCTGCTCCCCGGCACCGTCACCTACGACCAGGTCGCCGCCGGGTCGGTCGACCACGTGGTCCTGGGCGCGCTCGAGCGCAGCGCCGCCGACCGCTGGATCTGGCCCGCCCGGGCCACCGACGGCCGCTCGACGTCGCCCGACGCGGTGCCGCAGGGGGCGTGGCTCCGGCTCCGGGCCGACGCCGACCTGTCGGGGCTGGGCCCGCAGGCCCGCGTCATCGCCACCGGCCTCCAGCGGTACGGGATGGTGCTGTCCGACACGGGCCCCGGCTTCGGGGTGCGCGGCACCCCCGACGCCCGGTGGGACCAGGCCGACATCCAGTCGCTGCGGGCGCTGTCGGCCGCCGACTTCGAGGTCGTCGACCCCTCGGGCATCGTCGTCAGCCCCGACTCGCTCGCGGTCCGCCCGCCCGCCTGACGGCTCAGCCGAGCAGTCGCCGGCTCAGCCGCCGAGCTGCCGCCGGCTCAGCCGCCGAGCTGCCGCCGGCTCAGCCGCCGAGCAGGACCCCCACGGCGGCGACGACCCCGTCGGCCCGCCGCCCGGCCTCGGCGCGGGCTGCGGCCAGCGCCTCGGGCCCGTCGCCGTCCACGGCGACGACGGCCTCGCAGTAGTGCTTGAGCTTGGGCTCGGTGCCCGACGGCCGGATCGCCAGCCGCGTCCCGTCGTCGGTCCACATCCGGAGCACGTCGGGCGCGGGGCGGTCGCGGTGCACGACCGGCCGGCCGTCGATCTCGTCGAGCGGTGCGTCGGCCAGGCGCCGGACGAACGTGGACAGCACCTCGGCGGCGTCGGGGCCGGCGAGCGTGGTCCAGCCGTTCCTCGTCACGTGGGCGCCGTGCCGGCGGTGGAGGTCGTCGAGCAGGTCGAGGACGGTGCGGCCGTCGGCGGCGAGCCCGGCGACGAGGTCGGCGACCGCCAGCGCGGCGGTGATCCCGTCCTTGTCGCGGGCGTCCGGACCGACGGCGTAGCCGAGCGCCTCCTCGTAGGCGAGCACCTGCCGCCACTCGGGGTGCTCCATCGCCGGGCGGCACAGCCACTTGAACCCGGTCAGCGTCTCGACGGCGTGGGCGCCCGCCGCCCGTGCGATCGCGCCGGCGAGCTGCGAGCTGACCACGGTCGTCGCCACGAGCGGCGTCCGGGCGTCGGGCGCACCGGCGGCGTCTCGCTCGAGCAGGTGGTGGCAGAGGACGGCGCCGACCTCGTCGCCGGTCAGGGCGCGCCACGCACCGTGGCCGTCGGGGACGACGAGCGCCAGCCGGTCGGCGTCCGGGTCGTTGGCGAGGCCCGCCGCGCAGCCGGCGCCGGCCGCCACGTCGACCAGCCGGTCGAGCGCGCCCGGCTCCTCGGGGTTCGGGAAGGCGACGGTCGGGAAGTCGGGATCGGGGTCACGCTGCTCGGCGACCACGTGCAGGTCGTCGTGGCCGGCGGCCCGGAGGAGGCGCTCGAGCAGGTCGGCGCCGACGCCGTGCATCGAGGTGAGCGCGAGCGGGACGGTGCTGCGGGGATGCACTCCGACGAGCGCCCGCTCGACGTACGCGTCGGCGGCCGGCCCGGTCGACGACGTGCCGAGGTCGGTCCGGGGTGCGCTCCCCGGACCGGGACGGACGACGCGGTGCGCGGCGGCGATCGGGTCGTCGGGCTCCGCGGCCACCGCCGCGGCCACCTCGGCGGCGGCCCGGTCGATCTCGGCCGCGATCCGTGCGTCGAGGGGAGCCACGATCTGTGCGCCGTCGGCCCAGTACACCTTGATGCCGTTGTCGGCCGCCGGGTTGTGGCTGGCGGTGACGACGATGGCGGCAGCGGCGTCGCCGTGGGCCAGCGTGCTCGCCACGAGCGGCGTCGGGACCGGGCCGTCGAAGCCGGCCACGGCGAGCCCGTGGGCCCGGAACACCGCCTCGGCCGCCGCCGCCATGGCCGCCGAGCCGTGCCGGCCGTCGCGCCCGACGAGCACGCCCCGGGAGGCGGCGTCGGCGACGTCGTCGAGCAGCACGCGGGCGATCCCCGCCGCGGTCTGCTCGGCGACCACGACGTTCAGGCGCCGGGGTCCCGGGCCCAGCGGCCCACGCAGGCCGGCCGTGCCGAAGCGGAGCCGGCCGTCGACGAGGTCGACGAGCGCGGTGCGGTCGCCCCGCTCCGCGGCCGCGACGGCGTCGAGCAGCGCCCGGCGCCCCTCGGGATCGGTCTCCAGCAGCGACCAGAGCCGGGCCCGCTCGACGAGGTCGTCCACGCCCACCTCAGGCGGCCGCCACCACCCGCCGGAGCAGGTCGGCGAGCCGGTCCTGCGCAGCGGCGCCGGCCGCCAGGACCTCGCCGTGGTCGATCTCGGCGGCCAGGCCGGCGGCCAGGTTGGTCACGAGCGAGACGCCGAACACCTCGGCGCCGAGGTGCTGCGCCGCGATCGCCTCGAGCACGGTGGACATCCCGACGAGGTCGGCGCCCAGCGTGCGCAGCATCCGGATCTCGGCCGGCGTCTCGTAGCTCCCGCCGAGCAGGCCGGCGTAGACGCCCTCGACCCGGTCCGGGCCGGCGGCCTCCCGCAGGCGCGGGCTGTAGAGCCGGGTGAGGTCGGTGAAGCGGCTGCCGGGCGGACCCGGCGGTTCCGGGCCGCACATGGGGTTGGCGCCGGTGAGGTTCAGGTGGTCGGCGATCACGACCGGCGTGCCCACCCCGACGTCGGGCCGCAGCGAGCCGGCGGCGTTGGTGAGGCAGACGGTCGTGCAGCCCGCCAGCACGGCGGACCGAACGGCGTGGACCACCGTCGACGGCGGGTGCCCCTCGTAGAGGTGGGAGCGCCCGGCGAGCACCAGCGTGCGGACCCCTCCGACGTCGACCGAGCTCGCAGTCCCGCCGTGGCCCGCGACCGTGGGGGCGGGCACCCCGGCGAGGTCCGACATCGCCATGTCGGCGCGCACGTCGCCGAGCCCGGCGCCCACGCCCGCCCAGCCGCTGCCGAGCACGACCGCCACGGTGTGCTCGCCGAGGCGGTCGCGGAGCAGGTCGGCGTCGGAGCGGGCCAGCGCGTACGGGTCGCCGTTCGTCATCGCAGGAGTCTTCCACCCGCCCGGCGCCCCGCCGTCCGCCCGAGCGGGTCCGGCGGGCGACGGCCGGCGGGGCGGCGACCGCCGGCCGCGCCCCTGGGCAGATGTCCCCGGGGGCCCGCCGCTGGTCACGGCACCCCCCACCGGTACCCTTGACCGGTCGACCGGGCCCACGCGCCCGGCCGAGGATGCCGGGGCCGAGTGCGGTCCCGTGGAGGATCGTGCAGACACTGGACAGACCGCCGACGCTGCCCGGGGGCCCGTCGCCGCGGCGCGGCCGGGGAGCGGTGGCGGCCGTGGTCGCCAGCCTGCTGGCGCTACCGGTCTTGGTGCTGCTCGTCGTGTCCAAGTGGGGCGTGCTGATCGCCGCCGTCGCGGCGGTCGCTGCGCTCATCTGCCTCTGGGCCCTGCGTCGGGGCTTCGCCCTGATCGAGGTCGTCGCCTTTCTCATCCACTTCGATGGACTCGGAGCGGGCCAGATCCGCATGGGTCGGATCGTGGCTGGACTGGTTGCGGTCGTCATCGTCTACAAGCTGATCGCCGAGAAGTGGCGACCTCCTGCCATCCCCACTCGGCACTGGCTGCCGGTGCTGATGTTGACCGTGTATGCGGTTGCGTCCGGCTTCTGGTCGGACGAAGCAGGGGGGTGGCTTCTTGCCATGTGCCTGCTCGGGCTTGCCTTGGTCTACTTCGCGATCTCAGGGATGCTCGTGGACAGCCATGACAAGATCGAGCAGTTCCTTCGCGCGTTCTGGGTCGGCGGTCTCTTCGGCGCCGGCGCTGGCGTGCTCGCTTTGTTCCTCGGCACCCGGTCGGTCGGATTCGGTGCTGATCCGAACTTCTTCGGGATGATCTCGGCTGCGATGATCCCGCTCACCGTCTACTACAGGCGAAACGCCACCAGCATCGCCGCCAGGCGCTGGTACACGGTTGCCGTCGTCTTTGTGCTTGCTGGTGCCGCTGGAGCCGGCAGTCGATCTGGTCTCATCGGTGGGGCGATCGTCATCGTTGCGACGATCGTCAGCCGACCGGGCCTCTCCACGGTTCGTCGGATGCGGGTGGGAGTAGGCGCCCTGGTGCTCGCTGGAATGGCGTTCTTGATTGGCTTCGTTGCGAATCCTGCGAACCTGCAGAGGGGTTTCGCTGATCGAGGGGCCGGTCGCCTGGACTTCTGGGCCGTCACCGTGGACCTAATCGGGGACAGACCGCTTCTTGGACACGGATTTGGCCAGTTGAAGACCAAGATCGTTCCGAGCATGACCACAACGCCTGGGGTGCAGGAGCTCGCTGACACCCGCGAGGATGTCTCGTCCCACAACACGTGGTTGGACATTGCCGGGGACCTCGGCCTTGTTGGACTGCTGATCTGGATCTCGATCTTCCTCATCGCAATGCTGGGATTCCTCCGACCTCGGTGGGCCCAAACCAAGGAGCTGTCAGGAACGCTCTTCATCATGATGCTGCCGGTTCTGTCGAGCTCCATGTTCCTTCCCCTGCTCAACAACAAGCTGGCGTGGTGTCTCATCGGTCTGGCCGCAGCTCTGCAGGTGCCTTCAAAGAAGACGCGCTGGAGGGGCTTTGTCCAGCCGACTGATGTTCGGCAGCTCACGACAGGTGAGAAGGACACGCTCCTGCCAGCAGAGCTCGACCCGCCGCCCACGTACGAGCAGAAGGTTTGGCAAGCGCCAGACCTCGCCCGATGGGATGTGCGAGTGTCGCGTCGATTCCGATATTGGATCGTCGCCGGGGCGTTCGGCGGGATGGTGTTGGGTGCATTGGTCATGTCTTCCTTTCCAGTTCGGTACGTGGCTGCTGGAGAGATCGTCCTTCCGGAGCTCGCCGAGACTCGTGGCAATAACCGAGTCGTCCTCTCTGGGACGCAGATGCAGGTGATCAATTCACTCGCAACTTCGGGTGCCTATGCCGTGGAGCTCCAGCGCCTTGCCGGTTTGGAGATGTCCGTTGAGGAGGTTCGTGACGCCGTGAGCGTCGATCGCCGGCAGTTCGGCGCCTACATGCGCATTCAATTCCGAGTCAACGACGCCGCTGTGGCTGAAGGTGCGCTTCCCTACATCGTGCCGGCGCTGGACAACGTCGTCGCCGAGAGTCGCGCTGCGGCACTCGATCGCGTCGCCGACGAACTGCGGCCCGTGTATCCTGGCGAGCAACGATTTGACACGAGCCCCCTCTTTCTTCCGGCCTATCCCGAACCATCGATCGCCGTGCAGAGTCCAAAGGTCGCATGGGCTGGGTTCATCGGTGCGCTGACGGGGGCCCTCGCGGCAGCCGGACTTGTGCTCCTCCAGCAGCGCCGCCCACGGGTCAACAACGACGACGACCTGCTCGCCGCGATCGGCATGGGGGTGTGGACCCACGTCGGCCGCTCCGGCCGCCGCTACGCGGCGACCGGCGCCCAGTACGCGCAGGTGGCGACGATGGCGGCCGAGTTCGTGGGTCGCGAGGACGAACCCCGGCGCATCGTCGTCGGCACCCCGCGCCCCGACCCGGCGGCCCGGAGCCTCGCCGCGGGCCTGGCCGCGGCGATCGCGGCCGAGGACCGGCGGGTGGTGCTGATCGACGCCCAGGTCGACTCGCCGAAGTTGACGAGGCGCCTCAGCGGACCCCTGCGGTCCGGCCTGCTGCAGGTGCTCGACGGGGCGGCGATCGAGCCGCTGCTGCGGCGCGTCAACCGCTGGCGCCTGCCGTCGTCGGTGCGACGAGCGCTCAAGGACCACGGCTCCCGGCTCCGGTTCCTGCCCCTCGGCCGCCGGTCCCGCGGGCAGCACCCCGTGATCCGGCCCGAGCTGTTCGACCGCTTCGGACCCGACGTCACGCTCGTGGTCCTCGCACCGTCGCTCACCTCCGACGTGCCGGTCGGGGCCCTGCTGGCCTGGGCCGACGCCGCGCTCCTCACGCTGGTCGAGGGCCGCACGGTGACGTTCGACGCCGAGGACGCTGCGGCGCCGATCCGGACCTTCAGCGCCGGTCCCTCCGGCGTCGTGATGATGGACGTGTGAACCGGTCGATTACGTTTGGGCCGTGACCGGTCCCGACGACATGGCCACGTCCGACGGCGCCGCGACGGCGCCGGCAGCACCCGGTCCCACGTGGATCGACAACCACTGCCACCTGGACGGCGACGACGACCCCGCTGCCCTGGTGGCCGAGGCGCTGCGGGCAGGGGTCCAGGAGCTGGTGACGGTCGGGACCGACGCCGAGCGGTCGGCCGCCTGCCTGGCCCTGGCGGGCCGCTTCGACCACGTGTGGGCGACCGCAGGGGTGCACCCGCACGACGCGGACGGCGGCGTCGCCGCGCTCAGCGAACTGGTCGACGCCGCGCTCGACTCGGGCGACCGGGCGCTGGTCGCGATCGGCGAGTGCGGGCTCGACCACCACTACGACCACTCGCCCCGCGACGCGCAGCGGCGCGCGTTCGGCGAGCAGATCGACCTGGCGCACCGGACCGGTCTCCCGCTCGTGATCCACACGAGGGAGGCCTGGGACGAGACGTTCGAGGTGCTCGCCGAGCACGGCGTGCCCGAGCGGACGGTGTTCCACTGCTTCACCGGCGGCCCGGCCGAGGCCGAGCGCTGCCTCGACGTCGGGGCGCTGCTGTCCATCTCGGGCATCGTGACGTTCCGCAGCGCCCAGGACCTCCGCGACGCGGTGGCGGGCACGCCGCTCGACCGCCTGATGGTCGAGACCGACTCGCCCTACCTCGCCCCCGTGCCCCATCGCGGGAAGCGCAACCGTCCGGCGCTCGTGGCGCGCGTGGGCGAGGAGGTCGCCGCGCTGCTCGGGCTCCCGGTGGACGAGGTCGCCGCCGCGACGACCTCGACCGCTCGCCGCTTCTACGGGCTCCCGCGCGCCGACGTCGCCGGCGGGGCCCCGGCGTGAACGCGATGCCGGCCCGGATCCTGATCGCCGCGGGCGTGAGCGTCGTGGCGGTGGTGGTCCTGCTCGTCGCCTGGGTCAGCGGCTCGGGCGACGACGAGGCCGCGACCTCGACGACCACCACCGAGGCCACGACCACGACGACCGCGGCGGCACCGGTCGAGACCCTCCCGCCGACGCCGATCACCGTGCTGCCCGACTGGTACCGCAAGGGATCGAGCCGCTACGAGGACCGCCGACCGTCGACCGTCCCACCCGACGTGGCGGTCACCACCACCACGACCGGCGGCGGGTCGGGCGCGACGACCACCACGACGACGTCCGCGGCCGACGACGGCTGACGTGCTCGGCCTCGGGGAGATCCGCGACCTCCTGGAGCGGCACGGGCTCGAGGCCCGTCGCTCCCTGGGCCAGAACTTCGTCGCGGACCCGAACACGGTCGCCCGCATCGCCCGCCTTTCCGGCGTCGGGCCCGGCGACCGCGTGGTCGAGGTCGGACCCGGCCTGGGCTCGCTGACGCTCGCGCTGGCCGACACCGGGGCGCAGGTGCTCGCGGTCGAGAAGGACCGGGCGCTGCTGCCCGTGCTCCGCGAGGTCCTCGCCACCGCCGACGGTCCCGACGGCCCGGGCGCCGCGGTGCACGTCGTCGAGGGCGATGCGCTCGAGGTCGACTGGGCCGACCTGCTCGGTGCCGACGAGTGGGTGCTCGTCGCCAACCTCCCGTACAACGTCGCGGTGCCGGTGGTGATGCGCGTGCTGTCGGGCGCGCCGCAGGTGCGCCGGCTGGTCGTGATGGTCCAGCTCGAGGTCGCGGAGCGGCTGTGCGCCGAACCGGGGGACCGGACGATCGGCATCCCGTCGGTCAAGCTCGCCTGGTGGGCGTCGGCCCGGATCCTCACCACGGTCCCGCCCGAGGTCTTCGTGCCGCGCCCCCGGGTGCAGTCCGCGGTGGTCGGCATCGAGCGCCACGACCCGCCGTCGACGGCCGTCGGCCCCGCCGAGGTGTTCCCGCTCGTCGAGGAGGCCTACCGCCAGCGGCGCAAGATGCTCCGCTCCACGATCGGACGCCACGTGGACGCCGCCGGGTTCGCCACCGCGGGCATCGACCCGCAGCTGCGACCCGAGCGGCTCTGGCTCGACGACTGGGTGCGGCTCGCGACGGCGCTGGCTGAGGGGGAGCCGTCGTGACCGTCGAGCTGTTCGCACCGGCCAAGCTCACCGTGTCGCTGCGCGTCACCGGCGTCCGCGACGACGGCTACCACCTCATCGACGCCGAGATGGTCTCGCTCGACCTCGGCGACGTGCTGGAGGTCGACGAGTCGGGCGACGGCCTCGTCGTCGAGCGCGACGGGGTGCGCACGCCCGGCGAGGACGACGACCTGGTGGCCCGGGCCCTCCGGCTGGTGGGCCGCACCGCCGGCGTCGTCCTGCACAAGCGCGTGCCGGCCGGCGCGGGCCTGGGCGGGGGCAGCGCCGATGCCGCCGCCGTCCTGCGCTGGGCGGGCGAGACCGATCCCGAGCGGGCCGTGCGGCTCGGCGCCGACGTCGCCTTCTGCCTCCGGGGCGGCCGGGCCAGGGTGCGGGGCATCGGCGAGCAGCTGGAGCCGCTGCCGTTCGAGGCGCGGACGGTCACACTGCTCACCCCGCCGCTGCACTGCGCGACGCCGCTCGTCTACCGGCGCTGGGACGACATGGGCGGTCCCGCCGGGGACCACGGCAACGACCTCGAGCCGGCCGCGCTGTCGCTCGTCCCCGAACTCGCCGGGTGGCGTGACCGCCTCGAGGGCGCGACGGGTCAGCGGCCGCGCCTCGCGGGCAGCGGGTCGACGTGGTTCGTCGAGGGTGCACATCCCGGACCGGGCCGGGTCGTCGCCAGGACGCTGCCTCCGGGCGCGCCACCGCCGTAGAGGCGGGGTGCCGGAGCCGAGGGCCTGATCGCCGGGAGCTACTTGCCGCGGGCGCGGCGCTGGTGGCGGGTACGCCGCAGCAGCTTCTTGTGCTTCTTCTTGCGCATGCGCTTGCGGCGCTTCTTGATCAGGGAACCCATGGCGGGGGCCACGATAGAGGCCGACGGCGCCAGCACCCAAACCGGGTCGCGCGCTCCGTGACCGCCGGGACGGTCGGACCGACGACGACCGGGCATGGGGGATCGACCGATTCCGGATGGGTGGGGTCGCTCTGTACACTCGACGTTCGGGCTGGGGGCGCCCCCGTCGTGCGTTGCACGACGCAGGGGTCACCGTGATCAGGAGATGCTCGTCAGATGACACCCATGCGAACCTCGGGCGACGTCGTCGGCTACACGGGGGAGGCCCCTGCGCCGGTGGAGATGCGCCCGTCGCTGCGGCTGACGCGCTTCCAGGTGATGGTGGTGGTGGCCAGCGCGCTCATCACCGCCGTCGTCGCCGCCGCCTTCGTCTCGCTGCAGGCGCCCGTCTACAACACGACCCGCTCGGTGATCGTGCTGTCGGGCTCGAACCCCAACGACAACGACGTGCTGTCGCGGGCGCTCGAGAGCCTCGCCTCCTCCAAGGGCATGGCCGCCGAGGTCAAGCGGCGCGGCAACCTCGACCTGTCGATCGACCAGATCGCCGGGATGATCTCGACGCGGCGCTCGCCCGAGTCGCCGTACATGGACGTGGTCGTGAGCAGCCCCGACCAGCAGCAGTCCGAGGCGGTGAGCGCCCAGGTCATCCCCGCCATGCGGGGCGTGTTCGACCGGAACCAGGCCGAGCTCCCCGCCGAGCAGCGGATCCCCGGTCCGATCTTCCAGGAGGTCTTCGCCAAGCCGCTGCAGTCGACCTCGACCTTCCCGGTGTGGTTCGCCGCGGTGTTCGGCGCCCTCCTCGGCGGCCTGGTGCCGTACCTGATCTTCCTCTTCCGGAACCTGCGCAAGCCGGTGGTCGCGTCGGCCCAGGACGTCACCGACGCCATCGACCTCCCGATCCTCGTGAAGGTCCCGGTGCTGTCGGGTCGCGGCGGCAACCCGCAGGACGCCGTCGCCGGCGTCATCTCCGCGGTCGAGCGGCTCAGCCTCAACGAGCCGATCCACCGGCTCGTGCTCGTGGGCGCCGACACCGGGGTCGACCGCTCCACCCTCGCCCTCGCGCTCGCCTGCGTCGTGGCCCGCAGCTTCGGCCAGCCGGTCGCCCTGGTCGACGCCGACCTCGAGCGCGGCACGCTCACCGGCCTGGTGCACGCCGAGGACGTCGCCGGCCTCTCGGAGTGCCTCGCCGGCCAGCTCGACCCCGAGAAGGCGCTGCTCACCCTGACCGACGCGCAGCTGCCCGCCGACCTGGACGGCATCGCCGCCCCCGAGGGCATGGTGCGGTTCCTCGGCGCCGGCGTCGACCGCAGCCGGAACATCCTGCGGATGCGCTCCACGTTCCACCGGGTGCTCGAGGGCATGGCCGGCCGGTACGTCGTGATCATCAACGGCCCGAAGGTGCCGGGTCCGGTGCCGACCTCGCAGCTGCTGTCGCTCGCCGACGCCACCCTGATGGTCGTTGCCGAGGGCCAGACGAGCCTGACGGACGCCCGCTCCGCCGGCGACACGCTCCGCTCGTTCAGCTCGGGTCCGGCCGGCGTCGTCGTGATCCGCCGCTGAGCGCGGCGCGCTGATCGATGGCGGATCGACCGGCGGACGCCGACGAGGAGACCTCGGACGGCGGCACCTCGGACGGCCGCACCGAGGCCCCTGATGACGGCGCCGGCGGCGACGGCGCCCCCGGCGACGAGCAGTCGCTCGGGACGACGGCGAGCCGCGGGTTCCTCTGGGCCAACGTCGGGATCTTCACCCGCTACGTCTCGGCGCTGATCCTCGCCGCCGTCCTGGCCCGGGTCCTCGACCCGGCGGACTACGCGGTGATGGTCACGCTGATGCTCATCACCTTCTACTTCGACAACGCCCTCGACCTCGGCATGGGCGCGGCGCTGGTGTACGAGCAGGAGGAGGGGGTCTCCCAGCGGGTGCAGGTCGCCTTCACGGCGAACGTCGGGCTCGGGTTGGTCCTGGCGATCATCGCCTTCTTCAGCGCGCCGTACGTGGCCGACTACTTCCAGCAGTCGTCGTACGTCGCCGAGTTCCGCTGCCTCGCGATCGTGGTGGTGCTGTCGGCGCTGACCACGGTGCCGTGGTCCCTGTTCATGCGGAACATGGACTTCCGGCGGCGCGCGGTGGTCGAGGTGGCGAGGGACCTCAGCCGCTTCGTCGTCACCTTGGCGCTCGCGCTGGCGGGGTTCGGGGCCTGGGCCATCGTCTTCGGGCTGTTCGCGGCGTACGGCGTGGCCCTGATCGGCACCTGGGCCGTGCTCCGCTTCCGGCCCACGTTCTCGTGGGAGACCTCGACGGTCCGCCAGCTGTTCTCGTACGCGTGGCGGGTCGCGGGCAACCGGTTCCTCGGGCTGCTGGCCCTCAACGGCGACTACTTCATCGTCGGCAACCGCCGCCACGACCAGTACGCCAGCTACTACCAGGCGTTCCGGCTGCCCGAGTTCGTGATGGGCGCACAGCTCAACGGCCTGTCCGCCGTCCTGTTCCCCATGTACTCCCGCATCCGGGCCGAGGGCGAGGCCGCGATCCGCGACGGCATGTTCAAGGCGCTGCGGATCGTGGCGCTGTTCTCGTTCCCCGTCGGCGTCGGCCTGGCCCTCGTCGCACGGGACGCCTTCACGGTCTTCTACGGGTTCCAGAACACGGCCGGCATCCAGACGATGGAGATCATCTCGATCGCCGGCGCGGTCACCGGCCTCGGCTTCGCCACCGGCGACCTGCTGATGGCGATCAACCGGCCGGGCGTGCTGCTGCGGCTCAACGCGGTGATGGTGCCGACGATGCTCGTGGCGATGTGGTTCGTGGCGCCCCAGGGCATCGTCTGGGTCGCGTGCATCCACCTGGTCATCCAGGTCGTGTTCGTCGGCGCCCGGCAGCTGATCGTCGACCGGATGATCTCGGCCCGCACGTCGGCCGCCCTGTCGTGCCTCGTCCCGGGTCTGGTGGTCACGGCGGGCATCCTGCTGTTCGCCCTGCCGGTCCGGCTGATGACCGAGGAGGGCGTGCTGTCGCTCGCCGCGATCACCGGCGCCGGCACCCTCGGCGCGCTGCTGGCGCTCGCGGTCTTCCCGCCGGCGCGGCGTGAGCTGCTTGACCTGGTCGCCAAGCTCCGGGGCCGCTGAGCGAGACCCGGCTCGGCGGTCACGCCTCGGCGGACGGCTCGTCTCGCTCGGCGCGCCGACGGGCCAGCTCGGCCGAGGCGGCCACCTGGACGGAGCGGGCGCGGAACCACGCCGTCGCGGCGACGGCGACGGCGCGCCCGGCGGTGCCCGAGCCGAAGCGGACCCGGACCACCTCCCGCCGATCCGTCGCCCAGTCCGACTTGTAGGCCTCGTCGCCGCGCAGCAGGTCGTACTCGGTCGCGCCGTGCTCGATCGCCCAGCCGACGACGTCGGCCTTCAGCACCGAGCCGACGCCACGCCACTCGCGGTCGGTGCTGCGGCCGGCCTGGTAGAAGGCGATGCTCGTGGCGGCCCGCACGTCGAGCTCCGTCGCCACGACCTGCCCGTCGGCGTCGACCGCCTCGTGGACCACGACCGAGCCGTCCTGCAGACCGGCCCGGGCCGCGCGCTCGAAGCGGTCCCAGGCGTCGAGGAACCCCGAGTCGTCGGCCCAGCGGTGGTCGTGCAGCCGGGCGAGGTCGGCGAGCGCCCGGTCGGCGTCGTCGGGACCGACCCGTCGGATGGTCGCCCCCGCCTTCACCATCCGCTTGCGGGTCCGGCTGATCGTCGAGCGGAGCTGGCCCGGGCGGTCCGCCAGGTACGCGTCGAGGTCCGCGGGCAGGGGGGAAAATGGAGCACCCGTGCGGGTCATCTCGTGGCGGGAGAGGACCCGGGCGAGCGCTCCGGTGGCGGCCAGACCGTCGAGGTCCACGAGCCGGCTGCCCGGCCGGCGGAGCCACCCGAGCACCTCGCGCGCCACCTCGGCGCGCCGCCCGGGCGCCGCGACGACGTCGAGGTGGTCGGGGGCGAGCGGTCCCTGTCCGAGCGAGCGGACGCGCTCCAGGCCGGTGCCGCCGCGGCCGATCGCGTCGACCTCGAAGGCGGCACCACCGACCAGCTCGTCGCCGTCGAAGCAGCAGACGACCTGCGGGCGCCCCGCTGCGGCGGCGCCCAGCCACCAGCTGCGGAGGAACGCCGAGGGCATCGCCTGGCGGTCCACGAGCTCGTCCCACGCCGGGGCCAGGTCGCCCAGCTGCTCCACCACGTCCACCCGCATCCGGGCGAGTGTGGCCCGGCGGGCACCGTCGCGCCACCGGGGCCTGCTCGGCCCGCGCCCGCGCGGACGGTCCGGGGAACGTCCGGTCGACGGGCGGGCAGCCGGACGGTGACGGGTCCGACGGGGCGGTGAAATGGGGGCGACGACTGGGAGAACTGCCCGCGTTCTACCCTTGACCGTGGCGAGAGTCACATGGTGACATGGGGCCCGGGACAGGGGAGAATCGGCGGAGGACGACCTCAAGGGGTTGGTCGTCGGAAGTCGCATCCGGTGCCGCCATCGAATCGGCGTCGTCGTACGTGGGTAGGGCTGTGGCGAGCGCTGGAGCTGTGGACAGAAGAGCTGGGTCGGGCCACCCGTCGGACGGGTGACCCTGCTTCGTACTCCGGCGCTTGCCGGAGTGCTGAGGGAAGAGGGGCGAGATGCTGAGGTACTCCGATGCGGAAGGGTTGAGCCATTCGAGCTCGCGCCCGTCCGTCCTGCGGTTGGTGGACGGTCCGAGCGGGGTGATCGACCTGACCGACGGTGCGGTCGCTGACCCGATCGTCCTCAACCCGCCGGCGTCCGACATCACCCGCCAGGAGCGGCGGGCGGTCGGCCGGAGCCTCCAGGCGATGGGCCACCTGCTCGACGCGGTGGCGCTCCTCATCCCGCTGTTCGCCTTCGGCTACTTCGCCGACGCGGTCATCTCGGTGCGGGTCGGCATCCTGTTCGCCATCGTCGGCACGCTGCTCCTGTGGCCCACGCACCGGCGTGGCCGCCAGGCCGTCGCCCCGAGCGAGGGCCTCCTGTCGATCATCACGCGGATCGGCCTGGCCCCCGTGGCCACGTCCGCGCTCGTCACCCTGACCCGCGTGAACGACTTCTCCAACGCCCGCCGCTTCATCGACGTCGTGGCGATCGTCCAGCTCGTCGTCTTCACGCTGCCCCTCGTCCTGCTCGGCCGCCTGATCACGTCCCGGGTCACCGCGTCGGTCCGCCGCCAGGGCTTCGACCTCGAGGACACGCTGATCGTCGGCTCCGGCCCGGTCGGCCAGGCCGTGGCCGCCGCCCTCAAGGACAACCCCGAGTTCGGCCTCGTGCCGTGCGGGTTCATCGACCGCTTCGACGACCAGGACGCCCTGCCGCTGGTCGGGCACCCGGAGCACCTCCCGGCGATCCTCCAGCTGACCGCCGTCCGTCACGTCGTGCTGGCCTTCGGCGCCGCCTCCGAGACCGAGCTCGTGCGCATCGTCCGCCGCTGCCACGACGACACCGTCCAGTTCTACGCCGTGCCCCGCCTCTTCGAGCTCGGCGTGAGCCACGAGGACGTCGGTCACGAGGTCGACGGCCTGCCGCTCGTACCGCTGCGCCGTCCGGGCACCGCCTCGCACATGTGGCCGGTCAAGCGGGCGTTCGACCTCGTCGCCGCCGGGCTCCTCCTGCTGCTGACGGCGCCGGTGTTCCTGGCCTGCGCCATCGGCGTGAAGCTGACCAGCGCCGGACCGGTGTTCTTCCGCCAGGTGCGCATCGGCATCGGCGGCAAGCCGTTCGAGATCCTCAAGTTCCGCACGATGAAGGTGAACGACGACTCGGCCAAGCAGTGGAGCGTCGACGACGACGACCGCGTGACCCGGGTCGGCCGCCTCCTGCGGCCCACGCACCTCGACGAGCTGCCGCAGCTGGTCAACGTCCTCAAGGGCGAGATGTCGCTCGTCGGGCCCCGCCCCGAGCGCCCGCACTTCGTCGAGCAGTTCGGCTCGGAGATCGAGGACTACCACGAGCGCCACCGGGTGCCCGTCGGCATCACCGGCTGGGCCCAGGTCAACGGGTTCTGGGGCGACACGAGCATCGAGACCAGGGTCCGGCTCGACAACCGCTACATCGAGAACTGGTCCCTGTGGCGCGACCTCGTGATCGGGCTCCGCACGATCCCGACGTTGCTCGGCAAGCGCCGGTGAGCCTGGGCGGTCCCGAGCCGCTCCTCGACGGACCCTCGGCGGAGCTCGTCCCGGGCCTCGTCACCGTCGCGGTCCCGGCCCGCAACGAGTCGGCCTCGATCGGCCCGCTGCTGGCGTCGATCTCGGCCCAGACGTACCCCGACCTGCAGATCCTGGTCGTGGACGGCGCGTCCGACGACGACACAGCCGAGCTCGTGCGGGCGGCGGCCGCGGACGATCCCCGGATCGAGCTGGTCGACAACCCCGACCGGGTGATCCCGAAGGCGATGAACCTGGCCCTGCGCCGCGCCCGGGGCGAGTGGTTCGTGCGGATCGACGCCCACTGCAACGTGGGTGACGACTACGTCGAGCGGGTCGTCGGGCACCTGCGCAGCGGTCGATGGGGCGGCGTGGGCGGCCGCAAGGACGGGGTCGGCCACACGTCGCAGGGCCGCGCCATCGCGGCCGTGATGGGCTCGAAGCTGGCGCAGGGCAACTCGGTGTACCACTACGGCACGGAGTCCCAGACCGTGGACCACGTCCCCTTCGGCGCCTACCCGACCGCCCTGGTGCGGGAGCTCGGCGGCTGGAACGAGGACCAGCTCGTCAACGAGGACTTCGAGTTCGACTACCGGCTCCGGCAGTCGGGTCGCGAGCTGCTGTTCGACCCGGCGATCCGGATCGACTGGGACTGCCGCCAGAGCGTGGGGGCGCTGTTCCGCCAGTACCGGCGCTACGGCGCCGGCAAGGTCCAGACGCTCGTCCAGCACCCCGAGTCCGCGAGCCCCCGACACCTCGCCGCCCCGGTGCTCGTCGGGGCGCTGGCCGCCGCCGTCCCGCTGCTCGCCGGTCGCCGCACGCGCCCGCTCGGCCTGGCCGTGCTCGCCGGCTACGGCGCGCTGGTGGCCGCCGGGACCCGGCAGGTCATCGACTCGGTCGACCCCGAGGACCGGCGCTGGGTGCCCGCGGCCTTCGTGGCGCTGCACCTCGGCTGGGGCATCGGGTTCTGGGAGGAGGCGGCCGCCACCGCCGTCGGCCGGGGCGGGCCCCGCCGATCGCTCGAGGCGTCCTGAGCTCAGCCGAGCCGCGCCGCACCCGGTGGGAGCCTCGCCGGGGGAGCGGCGAACTACGTTGAACCGGGAGCCCCTGGCGGGTAGTTCAACGGCAGAACGCCTGACTTTGGATCAGGAAGATGCAGGTTCGAATCCTGCCCCGCCAGCCATGACGAACCTCCAGGTGACAGGACCACAGGTGCCATGACCGACCCGTTCGCACTCGACGACGACCCCACCGACGTGGCGCTGCCGCCGCTCGCCGCGGTCGTGCTCGCCGCGGGCGAGGGCCGGCGCATGCAGTCCGAGCGGCCGAAGCCGCTGCACCGGCTCTGCGGCCGGCCGATGCTCATGTACGTGCTCGACTCGCTGGCGTCCACCGACGCGTCCCGGGCGGTGATCGTCGTCGGCCACAAGGGCGACTGGGTCGCCAAGAAGCTGCTCGAGCACTCGCACCGCATCGACATCGAGTTCGTCGAGCAGCGCGTCCAGCGCGGCACCGGCGACGCCGCCATGGTCGGCCTCGTCGGCCTGCCCGACGAGGAGGACGAGGGCGACGTCCTCGTCCTGCCCGGCGACGCGCCGCTGCTGCGGCCCGCCACCATCGCCGAGCTGGTCGGGCACCACCGCTCGACCGGGGCCGCCGCGACCGTGCTGACCGCGGTGATGGACGACCCGTCGGGGTACGGCCGGGTGGTCCGGGGCTCGAACGGCTCGGTGGAGCGGATCGTCGAGGACGGCGACGCCTCGGCCGAGGAGCGCGAGATCGACGAGATCAACACGTCGATCTACTGCTTCCGACGCAGCCTGCTGGCGCCGGCGCTGCGCCGGGTGGAGCCCGACAACGCGCAGGGCGAGTACTACCTGACCGACGTCGTGGCCGTGCTGTCCGGGACCGGCCACCGCGTCGAGGCCGTGATCGCCCACGACCCGGCCGAGACCCAGGGCGTCAACGACCGCGTGCAGCTCGCGGCGGCGGAGTCCGAGCTGCGGCGCCGCACGAACGAGTCGCTGCTGCGCTCGGGCGTCACGATGCTCGACCCGGCCTCGGTGTTCGTCGACACCACCGTCGAGGTCGGCCAGGACGTGACCCTGTTCCCCGGCGTGATCCTGCAGGGCGCCACGGTCGTGGGCGACGGGACCGAGCTCGGCCCCAACACCCGGCTCGTGGACTGCACGGTCGGCGACGACTGCGTGATCGAGCAGACGACGGCCCGCTCCGCCCGCATCGGCGACCGCTGCACCGTCGGGCCCTACGCCTCGTTCGGTGCCGGGTCCGAACTGCCTTCGGACGTCACCACGGGCCCGTTCTACACTGCGGACACCGCCACCTGACCCGGCGGTGCTGGAGGCGAGGTCGGTCATGGAACTGGTGACCAAGAAGCGGCTGACGATGGTGGCCGGACGCGTCAACCGCGAGCTTGCCGAGGAGATCGCCGAGCAGCTCGGGATCGCGCTGGCGCCGATGGAGATCGCTGAGTTCGCCAACGGCGAGCTGCACTGCAAGTTCGGCGAGTCGATCCGCGGCGCCGACCTCTTCATCTTCCAGAGCCACTGCGCATCCGGCGACCTCTCGGTCAACGACGCGCTGATGGAGCACCTGATCATGGTGGACGCCGCCAAGCGGGCCTCGGCCAAGCGGATCACGGTCGTCGCCCCCTTCTACGGCTACGGCCGCCAGGACCGGAAGGCCGAGGGCCGCGAGCCGATCACGGCCAAGCTGCTGGCCAACATGTTCGAGGTCGCCGGCGCCAAGCGCATCGTGTCGGTCGACCTGCACTCCGGCCAGATCCAGGGCTTCTTCGACGGGCCCGTCGACCACCTGACCGCCATGCCGGTGCTCGTCCAGTGGATGGCCGACAACCTCGGCGACGACCTCGTCGTCGTGTCGCCCGACGCCGGCCGGGTGAAGGTCGCGGAGCGCTACGCCAACGCCCTGCACGCCGACCTGGCGATCGTCCACAAGCGCCGGGTCAAGGGCGCCAAGAACCAGGTCGAGGCCAAGGAGGTCGTCGGCGAGGTCGAGGGCCGCACCTGCGTGCTGATCGACGACATGATCGACACCGCCGGCACGATCGTCGCCGCCGCCGACCAGCTCACCGAGCGGGGCGCCTCGGCCGTCTACTGCGCCGCCACCCACGGCGTGTTCTCCGGCCCGGCGATCGACCGCCTGAAGAACTCGTCGATCGAGAAGGTCGTCGTCACCAACACGCTGCCGCTGCCGCCCGAGAAGCGGATCGACAAGATCGAGGTGCTCTCGGCCGCCGGCATCATCGCCGACGCGATCGACGCCGTCTTCGAGGACACGTCGGTCAGCGAGATCTTCGACGGCCAGAACCAGCACTGAGACCCCGCAACGTCGCTGACGGCTCTGTGTGAGCCGGCCACCAGACACCGCTCTCACGCTGCGCTGTCGGGTCAAGGTCCGTCGCGACCGGCCGCGGCCGACCACGTCACCAAGGGAATGGGCTCGGAGCTCTTGCCAGGTGTGGCGTCGGATCTCGGGCTTGGCTCACAATCGAGCAGAGGTCGTTCGTTCTCTGCTTGATTCGTTGCAAGGCGGTCTCTACACCGCAGCCAATTGTGGATTCGTGTCCTGGCGGTTGGGGCCGAAACCTGGTCGGCATGAGCCCTCCCGTGTGAGTTCACGACTTGCGCTTGTGTCGGCGGGCGAATTAGGCGAACGTAATGCGTCACCTTGAGGAAGGGAAACGGTGGTAGGCGCACAAGGAGCATGGGAGGGGACAGCGCTCGACCCTCGCGCATTTCCGAATCTCACCGGGGTTGAGCGACCGTTTTTCGAGTATTGGAGCTCGGCGGTGCTCAGTGACGCCGATCCTCATCGCGATCGGTGGATCGAGTACGAAGAAGGTGCGGTCGAGCGAGCCCGAGAACGGAACGCCCTGGTTCAATCAGTCACCACGCTGGCCAACAAGGCGGTGCTCGACGTTGGCTGCCAGAACGGCGCCTGGCTGGTCGCTCTCGGCCAGGCAGGTGCGAACCCGACCGGCATCGACGTGATCCCGGAAGCCGTCCAGGCTGCACGCATCCGCGCGACCGCCTACGGCCTGCGAGCACGTACCCAGCTGGCGAGCGCGTGCGAGATGCCATTCAGGACGGGCGAGTTCGACATCGTCGCCTCCTCTGACGTGCTGGAGCACGTGCCCGACAAGGTGGCGATGCTCCACGAGTGCGTCCGTGTCCTTCGACCGGGTGGGGTGCTGTTTCTCCGAGCCCCGATCCGGTTCGGGCTCAAGAACTTCGCCAAGGATCCGCATTACGGACACCCGGGAATTAGCGTCTTCTCCGGCGGTCTCGCCGCACGGATGGCGACGAAGCTCTACGGCGAGGCCTCCTACGACGTCGAGACGCTGCCGACCAAAGTATGGACGGTTCGCAAGCTGCGCTCGTTCGGGATGACGATCGTCGAGCTCGACAGGCAGTTCGCCGGTCGATCCCTCCCGGTGCCCGACCGATGGAACTCGCTTCTCGACGAGCTGCGCCAGAGCTTCACCCTGGTCGCCACGAAGACGATGTCTCGATAGGCGTAGCCGCCGTCCCGGCCGACCGCTGTAGTCTCGGCCGGCGCCACGTGCTCGGTCGGAGACGACCCGTGTGTGGATCGCGTCGGGGTCAGGTCGTCACGAGCGACGCATCGGCGGGGTGCGTAGCGGCCCCCGGTGCGGCTGGCCCCGACCGGCTCGAGGCCGGTAACGTGTCGGGTCGCCCGTCGCCGGGCCGACGTCCGTCGCCGCCCCCGCTCGGGCGGCCAGTCCGTTCAGTTCGCAGGAGTTCGTCATGTCCGAGGTCACGCTCACCGCCTCCACCGGCCGGGAGACCGGGACCCGCCCGTCCCGCCGCCTCCGTCGTGAGGGTCTCGTCCCCGCCGTGCTCTACGGCGAGGGCAAGGACGCCATCTCGGTGGCGGTCGACTACAAGGAGCTGCGCCGCGCGCTCAGCACCGACGCCGGCCAGAACGCCCTGATCACGCTGACCGTCGACGGGTCGTCGTACCTGACCGTGGTGAAGGACCTGCAGCGCCACCCGGTGCGTCGCGAGGTCACCCACATCGACTTCCTGACCGTCGACCCCGACGCCACGATCGAGGTCGAGGTGCCGATCCACCTCGTCGGCGAGGCCAAGGAGGTCACGCAGAACGGTGGCATCACCGAGCAGCGCCTCATGGCCCTGAAGGTCCTGGTGAAGCCCGACGCCATCCCCGACGGGATCGAGGCCGACATCACCGACCTGACGCTCACCACGACGATCGTCGCGGCCGACCTGCCGCTGCCCGCCGGCGTCGAGCTCGCGACCGACCCCGACCAGGCCATCGTCACCGCCGAGCTCACCCGTGCCGCCGTCACCGGCCGCGGCGAGGGCGAGGAGGGCGAAGAGGGCGACGGTGAGGGCGGCGACGGCGAGTCCGCCGGGGCCGAGGCCTCGGGCGACGACGACGCCGAGGGCTGATGCCCTGGGACCTGCTGGTCCTGGGACTTGGGAACCCCGGCGATCGCTACGCCGGCACGCGCCACAACGTCGGTGCCGACGCGGTGGCCGAGGTCGCCCGGCGCCACGGCGGCCGGCTGAAGGCCGACGGCAAGGTCAACGCGCTCGTCGGTGACGTCCGGATCGGCTCGTCCCGCGTCGTGCTGGCCGTGCCCACCACGTACATGAACGACTCCGGCCAGTCGGCGGTCGCGCTCGTCCGCCGCTACGAGGTCGACGACCTGTCCCGGCTGGTCGTCGCCCACGACGAGCTCGACCTCGAGCAGGGCCGGGTCAAGGTGAAGGTCGGCGGCGGGCTCGCCGGCCACAACGGCCTGCGGTCGCTCGACGCCCACCTCCACGCCGCCGACTTCGTCCGCGTGCGGATGGGCGTGGGCAAGCCGCCCGGCGGCCCCGACCGGGGCGCGGACTGGGTGCTGTCGAAGGTCCGCGGCCGCACCCGGGACGAGCTCGACGTGATGGTCGGCATCGCGGCCGACGCGATCGAGCTGATCGCCACCGACGGCGTCGACGCGGCGATGCAGCGCATGAACCAGCGCCCCTGAGCCGCCGTCCGGACCCGCCCGGGAACCGGCTCGCCGCGCGCACGATGCGGGTGCGATCCGCCCGGGGTCCGGCGTCGGGCCCGAGGCCGTCGGACGACCCGGCGCGGGGTAGGTTCGCAGCCGCCATGGTCGCACCCCCAGCTCCGACCCCGTCCTCCGGCGCGTCCGCGCCCGCGCACCCCGAACCCCCCGAGGCCCCGCTCGAACCGCTGCTCGGCGTCCTCCGGGAGGAGCCCGGGCTCGTCGGCGCGCTCGGTCGCCGGTCGACGGTGCTGGTGCTGCCCGACGCCGCCCGTGCTGCGTCGGTCGCCGGGCTGACCGCGCTGTCGACGCGCCGACCGATCGTCGTCGCCGTGCCGGCCGTGGCCGACGCCGAACGGTTGGCGGGCGACCTGCGCGCCTTCCTCCCCCGGGACGCCGTCGAGCTGTTCCCGTCGTGGGAGACCCTGCCGTTCGAGCGGGTCAGCCCCTCGATCGAGACGATGGGCCAGCGGCTCCGGGTCATGTGGCGGCTGCGCGCCGGCGACGACTCCCTCCAGGTGGTCGTGGCGCCGGCGCGCGCGCTCGCGCAGCGCCTCGGACCCGAGGTCGAGGACGTCGAGCCGATCGTGGTCCGGCCGGGCGACCGCGTCGACCAGCAGCAGCTCGTCGAGCGCCTGGTGCTGTCGGGCTACCGCCGCGAGTACCAGGTCGAGCACCGCGGCGAGGTCGCGGTCCGCGGGTCGATCGTCGACGTCTTCCCGTCGACCGCCGACCGGCCGGTGCGCATCGACCTGTGGGGCGACGAGGTCGACCGCCTGGCCGAGTTCTCGGTGGCCGACCAGCGCAGCGGGACCGACCTGGCGCAGGTCGAGCTGCACCCGGCCCGGGAGCTGCTGCCGACCGACGCCGTACGCGAGCGGGCCGAGCGCCTGATCGCCACCGACCCGTGGGGCCGGGAGCAGTGGCAGCGGCTCGCCGACGGCGAGGTCTTCGAGGGGATGGAGGCGTGGCTGCCGTGGCTGGTCGAGCACGGCGCCGTGCCCGCCGACGGGTCGCCCGAGCACGTGCTGCTCGACCTCCTCGGCCCCGACGGGCTGGTGCTGCTCGTCGAGCCGCGGCGCCTGCGCGACCGCGTGTCCGACGTGCTGGCCGAGGAGGCCGACCTCGGCTCGACGCTCGCCCGGACGTGGGGACTCGAGGACGACCACGACCTGCCACGGCTCCACGTCGACCTCGACCGCCTGCTCGCGCACACCGAGGCGCCGACCTGGTCGGTAGCGGCGGTGCCCGACGCGCCCGACACGCCGGCCGTCGCGTCGTCGACCTGGCCCCCGGCCGTCGGCGGCGGAGAGGCCCTGCTGGCCCAGCTGCGCCAGCTCGTGGGCGATGGGTACCGCGTGGTCGTCTGCGCCGACGGCGCCGGCTCCGCCGTCCGCCTCCAGAAGCTCATCTCGGAGCACGGGCTCACGTTCCCGGTCCTCGACGGCGATGGCGACGGCTCGGTCGACGCCGCACGGCTGCTGGCTCCCGGCGGCAAGGTCGTCGTCGCACCGATCGACCGGGGTTGCATCCTGCCCGGCGTGCAGCTGGCGCTGCTGGCCGAGGCCGATCTCACCGGCCGGCGCCGGACGCACCGCCCGCCGCGTGCGCCGCGCCGCGACGCCCAGCGCTTCTACGAGGACCTGAAGGTCGGCGACTACGTCGTCCACCAGCACCACGGCGTCGCCCGCTTCGCCGGCATGGTGGAGCGCACGATGGGCGGCGCCGCCCGCGACTACCTGCTGCTCGAGTACCGCGGCGACGACAAGCTGTACGTCCCGTCGGAGCAGATCGACGCGATCCGGCTGTACTCGGGCGGCGAGACGCCCTCGCTCAACCGGATGGGCGGGGCCGACTTCGCCCGCACCAAGGCGAAGGTGCGCTCGGCGGTCGCCGAGATCGCGCAGGAGCTCGTCGTCCTCTACCAGAAGCGCCAGGCCGCACCCGGCCACGCCTTCGCCGAGGACACGCCGTGGCAGCGCGAGATGGAGGCGGCGTTCCCGTTCCAGGAGACGCCCGACCAGCTCACGGCCATCCGCGACGTCAAGGAGGACATGGAGTCGACGGTCCCGATGGACCGGCTCGTGTGCGGCGACGTCGGGTTCGGCAAGACCGAGGTCGCGGTCCGCGCCGCGTTCAAGGCGGTCCAGGACGGCAAGCAGGTGGCGATCCTCGTGCCCACCACGTTGCTCGCCCAGCAGCACTTCCAGACGTTCTCCGATCGCTTCGCCGGCTACCCGGTGCGCGTCGAGGTGCTGTCGCGGTTCCTCACCAACGCCCAGGCCCGTGAGGTCAC
Organism: Dermatobacter hominis; assembly: GCF_020715685.1. Taxonomy (GTDB): domain Bacteria; phylum Actinomycetota; class Acidimicrobiia; order Acidimicrobiales; family Microtrichaceae; genus Dermatobacter; species Dermatobacter hominis. The sequence continues at coordinate 1,955,969 of NZ_CP085840.1, read as the reverse complement.
CGAGGGGCTCGCGTCCGGCGCCGTCGACGTGGTCATCGGCACGCACCGCCTCCTGTCGGGCGACGTCGCCTTCCAGCGGCTCGGACTGCTCGTCGTGGACGAGGAGCAGCGCTTCGGCGTGAGCCACAAGGAGGCCATCAAGCAGATGAAGGCCGACGTCGACGTGCTCACGCTCTCGGCAACGCCGATCCCGCGGACGCTCGAGATGAGCCTCACCGGGATCCGCGACCTGTCGCTGCTGAACACGCCGCCCGCGGCCCGCCAGCCGATCCTCACCTACGTCGGCGAGTACGACGAGCGCGCGGTGGCCGAGGCCATCCGCCGGGAGCTGCTGCGCGAGGGCCAGGTCTTCTACGTGCACAACCGCGTGCGGGACATCGAGGAGCAGGCTGCGCGCATCCGGGAGCTCGTGCCCGAGGCGCGCATCGCCGTCGCCCACGGCCAGATGGACGAGGGGACGCTGGAGCGGGTGGTGCTCGACTTCTGGGAGGGCGCGTTCGACGTGCTGGTGTGCACGACGATCATCGAGTCCGGCATCGACATGCCGACGGTGAACACCCTGGTCGTGGAGCGCGCCGACCTGCTGGGCCTCGGCCAGCTCCACCAGATCCGCGGTCGCGTCGGGCGCTCGGGCCAGCGGGCCTACGCCTACCTCTTCTTCCCGCCCGAGCGGCAGCTGTCGGAGGAGGCCTACGAGCGCCTCAAGACGATCGGCGAGACCACCGAGCTGGGATCCGGTTTCCGCATCGCCATGCGCGACCTCGAGATCCGGGGCGCGGGCAACCTGCTCGGCACCGGCCAGACCGGCCACGTCGCCGCGGTCGGCTACGACCTGTACGTGCAGATGGTCAACGAGGCCATCGCCCAGCTCAACGGCGAGCCGGTCGTCGAGGCCAAGGAGATCACGCTCGAGCTGCCCCTGCCGGCGCACCTGCCCGCCGACTACGTCGAGCGCGACGACCTGCGCCTCGACGCCTACCGGCGCCTCGCCGCGGTGCAGACCCAGGCCGACGTCGACGACATCGCGGACGAGTGGGTCGACCGCTTCGGCCCGGTGCCCGACCCGGCAGCCAACCTCCTCGCCATCGCCCGGCTGCGCGCCGAGTGCGTGCGGACCGGCGTCGAGGACGTCGCGGTCACCAAGGCCTCGGCGCTGTCGGGTCCGGGCTGGGTCGCCCGGATCTCGCCGATCCGCCTGCCGCAGTCCAAGCAGATGCGGCTGGCCCGGCTCTACAAGGGCGCGGTCTACAAGGAGGAGCAGTCGCAGCTGCAGCTGCCGGTGAAGGCCGGCGCCTCGCTCGCCACCGACCTGGTCGAGGCGCTGCAGCAGCTCCTGCCGCCGCCCGCCGACGAGGGCTGAGGCGGCGGCCTACCCGGCGTCGGGGACCCGGCCCACCATGATGAGCTTGTTGGTCACCCTGGCGGCCTGCATCGTCCGGTCGAGCGGCTTGTAGAGGACCGGGCCGAGCTTCCCGGCGCCCGAGCCGGCGTCGGCCCACACCCGGAACAGCCGCTCCATCTTCGCCGACGGCGACCGCATGCCCTGCTGGTCGATGACGTCGAAGCCGGCCCGGCCGAGCAGCGTGCTGAGGCCGCGGGCCGAGAAGTACGTCTGGTGGTCGGAGTAGTAGAGCATGTCGCTCCAGCGGATCGGCTCGGCCACCTTGCGGACGGCGATCACGAACGGCCGGGCCGGGAAGCGCACGTCGGGCGTCTCCAGGATCACGACGCCGCCGGGGCGGAGGAGCGACCGGGCGGTCTCGAGCATGTCCAGTGGGTCGTCGACGTGCTCGATCACGTCCCACAGCGTCACGGCGTCGACGCCGCCGGCCGAGCGGAGGGCGTCGAGGTCCTCGACGTGGCGGGCGTCGAGCCCGCGGTCACAGGCGGTGGCGATGGCGTCGTGGTCGACGTCGACGCCGACCGCGTCGAGGCCGCGCTCCTTCGCCCACAGCAGGAAGTTGCCGATGCCGCAGCCGATGTCGACGAGCGACCGGATCGGCCCGACATCGGACTCGACGCGGCCGAGGATCTGCTCGTAGCGGTTGGCGTAGTCGTCGCGCACCGCGTCGTCGGCGTAGATCTCGAACTTGTAGGCGTCCCAGTAGGTGGCCTCGGCCCGGGGCCGGTCCTCGCTGGCGTACAGGAACTCGGTGCCGCACAGCTCGCAGCGGTAGAGGTCGAAGTGCTCGACCTTGTAGCGGCGGCTCTTGCCCGGCCCGCCGCACGCGGGACAGCGGGGCTCGCCGTGAGCTGCTGCGGACATGTTCCCCCCATGGGTCGACGCTCGGGTCCGCTCAGGGTAGAGCCTCCGGTCCCGCAGGCCGACCTCGGGCGCCTCCGCCCGGCTGCGTGTCACACCCCGTGGGTACGTTGCGGTCGACGTGCGGGAGCAACCCGCCTGCCGACCGGAGGGACAGCATGGGACGACGAGATTCGTACGAGCCGGGGGTGCCCTGCTGGGCCGACGTGTCGGTCGACGACCTGGAGGGCGCCCGGGCCTTCTACGGGGAGCTGTTCGGGTGGGAGCCCGACATCTCCGACGTGCCCGACGCCGGCGGCTACACCAACTTCCGCCTCGACGGCCTCACGGTCGCGGGTGCCGGCCCCAAGATGGGCGGCCCGATGCCCGACGCCTGGTCGGTGGCGGTGGCGACCGACGACGTCGAGCGGTCGCTCGCGATCGCCGCCGACGCCGGGGGCGAGGTCGTCGCCGGTCCGGCCGAGATCCCGACGAAGGGCACCTTCGGCATGGTCGCGGACCCGAACGGGGCGTTCATCGGCCTGTGGAAGGGGGGCGGCCACATCGGCGCCCAGATCGTGAACGACCCGAACACGTTCGTCTGGAACGAGCTCGCCACCCCCGACCTCGCCGCGTCGGCCGCGTTCTACGGCGCCCTGTTCGGCTGGCAGCTGCAGGAGCACGACGGCGGCGGGATCTTCACCGATGCCGCGGGCGCCACGCTGTGCGGCGTGCACCCCGCGGGCGACGGCGAACCGCCGTTCTGGACCGTGTGGTTCGCCGTCGACGACTGCGACGCCACGGTGGCGCAGGTGGTCGACCTGGGCGGCCAGGTGTTCATGCCGCCCGAGGACATGAGCTTCGGCCGGGGTGCCGTGGTGGCGGCGCCGGGTGGCGCGGTGTTCGGCGTGGGCGCCATGACCGAGGCCGACGACTGATCCGACGGCCGGGCCGCCGCCCGGCGGTCCTGAGGGCGGCTGAGCGATCGCCGAGCGAGGGCGTTGCGGGCGGTCCCGGCGTTGAACGATCGCGCGGTGCGGTCGGTAGCATCCGCGCCCATGCGTCGTCCGCGGGTCCTCCTGTCGCTCACCGCCGTCGGTCTCGCCGGCGTCCTCGCCACCACCGGGTGCGGGATCATCGCCGACGACACGGCGGCGACCGTGGGCGACACCGTGATCCCCGCGTCCGAGGTCGACGCGCTCGCCCGGAACGACGCCTTCACGACGGCCCTGACCGCCCAGGCGATCGAGGACCAGCAGCCCGGGGTGCTCGACGGCGCGTCGGCCCGCCAGGTCCTGTCGTTCCTCATCACCACCGAGGTCCAGGCGCAGGAGGTCGCCCGGTTCGGCGTCGCACCGACGGGTGACGACCTCGAGGCGGCCAAGGCGCAGGCGGAGCAGCGGATCGACGAGCAGGCGCCGCGCCTCGAGGGCCACGCCCGCGACGTCGTCCTGCGCTACCTCGTCGACGGCGCAGCGCTCCAGCAGGCGCTCGCCGACATCGACCCGTCCTCCGACGAGGACCTGCGGACGTTGTACGACGGCGTGCCGAGCTACTGGGACCAGGTCTGCATGGCCGCGATCGTGGTCCCGGCCGACGACGTGGCGGCGGCCCGGAAGGCGCTCGCCGGCGGTGCCGAGCTGGAGGAGGTCGTCGACGACGTCGAGGGCAGCAACCTGGCTGCCACGCCCGACCAGTGCCTGCCGCTCAAGTACCTGCCCGAGGGCCTCGCGGATCGGATCGGGTCCGCCCGGACCGGCCGCCTGGTGGGCCCCGTCGAGGGCGCGATCGAGGGCGAGGACTCCGTCGTGTGGTTCGAGGTCGAGTCGAAGCCGCGCCTGTCGTTCGAGGACGCCCGTGACCAGCTCGAGCAGATCGCCCAGGCCGCCGCCCAGTCGGGCCCCGGCGTCTGGCTGAACATCCGCGTCAACGAGCACGTCACGATCGATCCGCAGTACGGCAGCCGGACGGTCACGTCCCAGGGCTCCGGCCTCACCGTGGTGCCGCCGGCCACGCCGATCGGCGCCGCGGCGCCGTCCGGCTCGCCCGACGACGTGACCGCCGGCGCGGCCGGCGCCACGCCCTGACGGGCCGGGCGATCGCAGCCGTGCCACCCGGGCCACCCGTCGTCGAGGTGGTCGGCCTCGGGCCGGCCGGCCCGGACCTGGTGACGACGGGCGCGTCGGCGCTGCTCGGCAGCGGGGCGCCGACGTTCGTGCGCACGACCCGCCACCCCGCGGCCACGGTGCTGCCGCCGGGGACCCGGAGCTTCGACGACGTCTACGAGGCGGCCGGGTCGATCGACGAGGTCTACCCGGCGATCGTCGACGCCCTCGTCGCCGCGGCGGCCGACCACGGCCGCGTCGTCTACGCGGTCCCCGGGTCGCCCGTCGTCGCCGAGCACACGGTCGAGCTGCTGGTCGCCGACGAGCGCGTGACCGCCGTCCTGCACCCGGCGCTGTCGTTCCTCGACCTCACCTGGGCCCGGCTCGGCGTCGATCCGGTGGAGCAGGGCGTGCGGCTGGTCGACGGGCACCGGTTCGACGTGGAGGCGGCAGGGGAGCGCGGCCCGATGCTGGTGGGCCAGTGCGACAGCCGGTGGGTGCTGTCGGACATCAAGCTCACCGTCGACGAACCGCCCGACCAGCCCGTCGTCGTCCTCCAGCGGCTCGGCCTGCCCGACGAGCGGATCGTCGAGGTGGCGTGGGACGAGCTCGACCGCTCGGTCGAGCCGGACCACCTCACGTCGCTGTGGATCCCCCGGCTCGCTGCGCCGGTGGCGCCCGAGGTCGCCCGGTTCGAGGCCTTGATGAGGGAGCTGCGCGTCAGCGACCCGTGGAAGGCCGACCAGACGCACGACTCGCTGAAGCGCTTCCTCCTCGAGGAGGCCTACGAGGTCCTGGAGGCGATCGACGCCTACGACCCCGACACGGGCGACGGCGCCGAGGAGCTGACCAGCGAGCTCGGCGACCTGCTCTACCAGGTGGTGTTCCACGCCGCGCTCGGCGCCGAGGCGGGGTGGTTCGACCTGTCGGACGTCGCCCGGGCGATCCACGACAAGCTGGTGAGCCGCAATGAGGGCCTGGTGCGGGCGACCGAGGGCCGGCCCGCGGACGCCGGCGTCGAGGGCGCGATCTCGGTCTGGGAGGCGACCAAGCGGGCCGAGCAGGGCCGCGACTCGGCGTTCGACGGCATCCCGCACGCCCTGCCGGCCCTGACCCGGGCGATGAAGGTCCAGCGCAAGGCCGAGGCCCTCGGGCTGGGCCCCGCCGGCGACGGCGACGTCGATGACGACCGGGCCGCCGCCGACCGGGCCGGCGCCGGCGAGCCCGATCGCGGGGCGGCCGCGCCGGATCCTGCGGTGAGCTCGGGCGCACTGGCGGCGCTCGCCGGTGCCGTGGCGGCCGAGCCGGGCGATGTGGAACGGGTGGGCGCGCTGCTGGCCGCGGTCGTCGACGTCACCCGTCGGGCCGGCGTCGATCCCGAGGACGCGCTGCGGCGCCGCATCGACGCCGACGAGGCCCGCTACCGCGCCGTCGAGCATCCCGGCTGACGCCCGGCCCGCCGTCGCCCGTCAGCCCACACGCGCCGCTTTCGCAGCGGTTTCTGTCGTCTGCCGACAGAGATCGCTGCGAAAGCGGGCGCGGTCGGGGTGCGGGCTGGGGTGGACCGTGCGGGGACCTCGGCGCGTGGGTGGCCGCAGAGGTGCCCGCGGTGGGGGAGTCCTAGAGTGCGGCCATGCCTGAACCGCTGCAGATCGCTCCCGCGTCCGGCCGCCTGGGGATCCTCACGCCCGGCATGGGAGCCGTCGCCTCCACGGCCTACGCCGGTGTGCTGGCGGCACGCCAGGGGCTCGCCGTCCCCGTCGGCTCGCTGACCCAGATGGCCCACATCCGGCTCGGTCGCCGAGAGGAGGGCCGCAACCCGATGATCAAGGACTTCGTCCCGCTGGCGGGGCTGGACGACGTCGTCTTCGGCGGGTGGGACCCCATCTCGCCGAACGCGCTCGAGGCCGCTCGCACCGCCGGCGTGCTCGAGGAGCGCGACCTCGCGCCGCTGTCGGGCGAGCTCGAGGGCATCAACGCCATGCCGGCCGTGTTCGACCAGCGCTGGGTCAAGCGCCTGGACGGCGTGCGGGTGAAGACGGGCGAGTCGAAGTGGGACCTCGCGCAGCAGCTGATCGCCGACATCGAGCGGTTCCGCACCGAGAACGAGTGCGACCGCCTGGTGATGGTGTGGTGCGGGTCGACCGAGGCGTACCAGGAGCCCTCCGCGGTCCACCAGACGATCGAGGCGTTCGAGGCCGGGCTCCGGGCCGACGACGACAACATCTCGCCGAGCCAGCTGTACGTGTACGCGTCGCTCGCCTCGGGCGTTCCCTTCGCCAACGGCGCGCCGAACCTGAGCACCGACCTGCCGTGCATGGAGGAGCTCGCGGTGCGCAACGGCGTGCCGATCACCGGCAAGGACTTCAAGACCGGCCAGACGCTGATGAAGACGATCCTGGCGCCGGGGTTCAAGGCCCGGATGCTCGGCATGCGGGGCTGGTACTCCACCAACATCCTCGGCAACCGCGACGGCGAGGTGCTCGACGACCCCGAGAACTTCAAGACCAAGGAGGTCTCGAAGCTCGGCGTGCTCGACACGATCCTGCAGCCCGACGTGTACCCGGAGCTCTACGGGAACATCGACCACGTCGTGCGGATCAACTACTACCCGCCCCGCGGCGACAACAAGGAGGGGTGGGACGCCATCGACATCTACGGGTGGATGGGCTACCCGATGCAGATCAAGGTCGACTTCCTCTGCCGCGACTCGATCCTCGCCGCCCCGATCGTGCTCGACCTCGCGCTGTTCCTCGACCTCGCCCAGCGCGCCGGCCAGTCGGGCGTCCAGGAGTGGCTCAGCTTCTACTGGAAGTCGCCCCAGCCGGCCGGCGGCGTCGCGCCCGAGCACGACATCTTCATCCAGCAGACGAAGCTGAAGAACACGCTGCGCGAGTGGATGGGCGAGGCCGCGGTCACGCACTCCGAGGCCGAGTAGCCCGACCGCACCGACCCGGACCCGCTGTCCCGTTCTGTGATGCTCGATACGTCGATGTCGACGTATCGAGCATCACAGAACGGGAGGCGACAGAACGGGGGGCGGCGGATCGGCTCCGGGGGACCGTCGGGCGCCCGGTAGCGTCTCGGTCCGTGACCACGCCCGCCGTCCAGGACACCGTGCGCCTCCGCAACGACTCGGCCCGCATCACCGAGCTGATCGTCACCGACCTGTCGGCCCCCGTCCCCTCGTGCCCGGGCTGGACGCTGCGGGACCTCGTCGAGCACCTCGGCGGGGTCCACCGCTGGGCGCGGGAGTGCGTCGAGACCGGTGCCCCACCCGCCCGGGCCCGCGCCACCGACCCGCTGTCGGAGCCGCCGCCCGAGGAGGCCGACGCGCTGGCCCGCTGGTTCGGCGACGGGGCGATCGGTCTGGCGAACGCGCTCGACGCCGCGCCGCTCGACGCGCCCACGTGGACCCCGTTCCCGATCCCCGACCCGACGATCGCGGTGTGGCTCCGACGGCAGACGCACGAGACGGCGCTCCACCGGTGGGACGCCGAGGCGGCGGTCGCCTCGCCGAGGGAGATGGACCCGGCGCTCGCCGCCGACGGCGTCGACGAGTACCTCGAGGTGATCGTCCCCCGGAAGGTGGAGCGCGACGGCATCGTGCTCCCCCCGGGCAGCGCCCACCTCCACTGCACCGACACGCCGGGTGAGTGGACCGTGGAGGTCGTCGACGGCGAGTACGTGCTCGACCGATCGCACCGCAAGGGCGACGCCGCGATCCGGGGAACGGCCGAGCACCTGCTGCTCCGCCTCTGGGGCCGTGACATCCCCGACGGCTCGATCGAGGTCATCGGCGACGAGGCGGTCGCGTCGGCCTGGACCTCCATCGGCGGCAACTGACCGGCAGACTGTCGGGCCATGGCCATCGCGACCCGTCCCGAGCCGGACCTGCTCGACCCGGAGCTGTACCGCACGGACCCACACGACCTGTGGGCGTGGATGCGGGCCAACGAGCCCCTCTACCGGGACGAGGCCAACGGCCTGTGGGCCGTCACCCGCCACGCCGACGTGCTCGAGGTCGAGCGCAACGCCGCCGTGTTCTCGTCGGCCCGGGGCTACCGCTCGTGGTGGGCCCCCGAGGAGAACAGCATCATCGCCCAGGACGACCCGGGCCACGTCGCCCAGCGCCGCCTGGTGTCGAGCCGGTTCACGCCCCGGGCCGTCCGCGACCAGGACGACTGGGTCGCGACGACGGTCGACGGCCTGCTCGACGGCCTGGCCGCCGGCGCCGACGAGTCGGGGTCGGTCGACGTCGTCGAGGCGCTGGCCGCCCCGCTGCCGTGCCGGCTCACGGCCCGGCTGCTCGGCCTGCCCGAGGACCGCTGGCCCGACGTGAAGCGCTGGTCCGAGCGGCTCATGCGGATCGACGCCGCGCCGCACGACCAGTCCGCGGCCGAGGACCTCTTCGAGGCCATCGGCGAGTTCGCCCAGACGGTCGGCTCGGTCCTGCCCGAGAAGCAGGCGTGCCCGATGGACGACCTCCTGTCGGTCTGGGCCAACACCGACCTGCACGGCGAGGGCGGGTACGGGCCCAACCGGATGATCCACGAGGTCGGCCTGTTCATCGCCGGCGGCGCCGAGACCACCCGCACGGTGATCTCCCACGGGATCCGCGTCCTGGCGGACCACCCCGACTCCTGGGAGCGGATGGCGGCCGAACCCGAGGTGGTGACGACCGCGGTCGAGGAGCTGATCCGCTGGGTGACGCCGCTCAACAACTTCTTCCGCACCGCGACGGCGGACGCCACCATCGGCGGCCGTCCCGTGGCCGAGGGCGACCGCGTCGTGCTGCTCTACCCGTCGGCCAACCGGGACGAGGACGTGTTCGTCCACCCCTTCACGTTCGACGTCACCCGCAGCCCCAACCCCCACGTCGCGTTCGGCCACGGCACGCACTTCTGCCTGGGTGCGAACCTGGCCCGACGGGAGCTGCAGGCGCTGTTCCGCGAGCTCACCCGACGCTTCGAACCGCCCGTCGTGGTCACCGAGCCGGACGTCGAGCCGAACATCTTCGCCCGCGCCGTGCGGTCGTTCCGGGTGCGCCTGACGCCCCGTCCCGATGCCGGTCCCCGGCCCGCCGCGACCGCCCAGGGTGGTGCTGGGTAGACCCACACCCCGTCCCCAGCCGAGGGGGTCCCAGCGACCAGAATGACGGGAATGGCCACGGCCACCGCTCCACCTGTCGCGCCCCCGAAGCTGGGCTATCGGCCGTCGCTCGACGGCCTGCGCGCGATCGCGGTCACGGCGGTGGTGCTCTACCACGCCGACGTCGGATGGATGCCGGGCGGCTTCCTCGGCGTCGAGGTGTTCTTCGTCGTCAGCGGCTTCCTCATCACCGCGCTGCTGATCGACGAGCGCCACCACAGCGGCGCCATCTCGCTGCGGCAGTTCTGGGGCCGTCGCGCCCGGCGCCTGCTGCCGGCGCTCTACCTGCTGCTGCTCGTGGTCTCGGTCGCGTCGCTCCTCGTCTACCGCGACGCGGCCGGGCGCATGGGCGGCGACGTGCTGGCCGCACTCCTCTACGTCTCGAACTGGTGGCAGATCTACCTGAACGAGTCGTACTTCGCGCAGGCCGGCCGGCCACCGCTGCTGCAGCACCTCTGGTCGCTCGCGATCGAGGAGCAGTTCTACGTCGTCTTCCCGGCGGTGTTCGCGCTCGGGATGGCCAAGGTCGGCCGCAAGAAGGTGGCGTGGATCCTCGGCGGCCTCTCGCTCGCCTCCGCCGCCTGGATGGCGATCCGCTTCGAGGAGTTCACCGACCCCTCCGCCGTCTACTACTCGACCTTCACCAGGGCGTCGGGCCTGCTGGTGGGCGCGCTGCTCGCCGTGCTGTGGGCGCCGTGGCGGACGCGGGGCCGGGCGGCCGCCAGCGCCGGGAGGGCGCTGGACGCCGCCGGCGTGGCCGGGCTGCTGCTCATCGCCTGGTTCTTCGTCCGCGTCAACGCGTTCGACCCGTTCATCTATCGGGGCGGCATGCTGCTGCTCGACGTCATCTGCGTCGTCGTGATCGCGGTGCTCGTGCACCCCGCGAGCCAGCTGCACAAGGTGCTGGGGTGGGCGCCGCTGCGCTGGATCGGCGTGCGCTCGTACTCGATCTACCTCTGGCACTGGCCGATCTTCATGGTCACGCGGCCCGAGCTCGACCTGCCGTTCACCGGGTGGCCGGTGTTCGTGCTCCGGATCGGGCTGACGATGGGCGCGGCGGAGGTGTCGTACCGGTACGTCGAGCAGCCGCTCCGCTCCGGCGCGCTGGGCAGCTGGTGGCGCTCGTTCCGGGAGTCGACGGGCCAGCGCCGTGCGGCCTACGCACGCCAGCTCACGATCGTCGGCGGCACGAGCCTCGCCCTGGTGGCGCTGATCGCCATGGGGCTCCAGCAGGCCGCCAGCAGCCCCGACCGGGAGAAGATCGCCCTCGAGGCCGCGGCCGTGCCCGACCTCGAGGAGGCGATGACGACCTCGACCGCGCCGCCGACGACGACCACGACGCTGCCGCCGACGACGGTGGCGGGTCAGGCCGTGGCGCCGGCGACGGCGCCGCCGGTCGCGCCCGCGACGACGGTCGGCGTGACCCAGACCGCGACCAACGCCGTCGCCGTGGGCGACTCGGTCATGCTCGGTGCGTCGGGTCCGCTCAAGACCGCGATGCCGGGCCTGACCGTCAACGCCAAGGTCGGGCGGCAGTTCGACACCGTCCTGCAGGTCGTGCAGTGGTTCGTGTCCGAGGGCAAGGCGCCCGGTCCGATCATCATCCACGCGGGGACGAACGGGACGTTCTCCGACGGCGACCTCGACCGGCTGTTCGAGATCGCGGGCGACCGCCAGGTGCTGCTCGTGAACGCCAAGGTCGAGCGGCCCTGGCAGGACCTCGTCAACCAGCGCCTCGCCGACGCGGCCGAGCGCCACCCGAACGCCGTGCTCGTGGACTGGCACGGCCTCTCGGCCGACCACCCCGAGTGGTTCGCGCCCGACGGCGCCCATCTGCGGCCCGCGGGCGCGCGGGCCTACGCCGACCTCATCCGCAGCAACCTCTAGCTGCGGGCTCGTCCCCGGACCGCTGGTGCGGCGCGCTCGGAACGGGTCGTGGCCGACCGTCCGGAGGGTTCGGATGTGGGGGCGATTGCCCGGTGCTGGCAAGATGCCGCCGGTACGGTGTCCCCAGCGCGGACCCGGCTGATCGGCCCCCACGACGGTCGATGACGACGACCGGCCCGGATCGACTGCGGGCCCGACGCAGGTGGAGGAACAGGCGTGAGCATCATCGAAGGCATCCTGGCGCGGGAGATCCTGGACTCCCGGGGGAACCCGACCGTCGAGGTCGAGGTCGAGCTGGACTCGGGTGCGATCGGTCGCGCCGCGGTCCCGTCCGGCGCGTCGACGGGGGCCTTCGAGGCGGTCGAGCTCCGCGACGGCGACGACGACCGCTTCGGCGGCAAGGGCGTCCTGAACGCGGTCGAGAACGTGAACGGCGAGATCGCCGACGCGCTGCTCGGCTTCGACGCGGTCGACCAGCGCGACCTCGACCGGATCCTCCTCGACCTGGACGGCACCGACAACAAGGGCCGGCTCGGCGCCAACGCGATCCTCGGCGTCTCGCTCGCTGCGGCGAAGGCGACCGCGACCGAGCTCGACCTCCCGCTCTACCGGTACGTCGGCGGTCCGAACGCCTGCGTGCTCCCGGTGCCGATGCTCAACGTGATCAACGGCGGCGAGCACGCCGACAACAACGTCGACCTGCAGGAGTACATGTTCATGCCGGTCGGCGCCGCCTCGTTCTCCGAGGCCCTGCGCTGGGGTGCGGAGTGCTACCACACGCTCAAGAAGGTGGTGCACGAGCGCGGCCTGTCGACCGCCATCGGCGACGAGGGCGGCTTCGCCCCGGACCTCGGCAGCAACGAAGAGGCGGTGGCCCTGCTCGTCGAGGCCATCGAGCGGGCCGGCCGCGTCCCCGGCGACGAGATCTCGATCGCGCTCGACGCCGCCTCCACCGAGTTCTTCGCCGACGGCGTCTACACCCTCGCGGGCGAGGGCCGCTCGCTCAGCTCCGCCGAGTTCGCCGACTACCTCGCCGACCTCTGCGACCGGTACCCGATCGTGTCGATCGAGGACGGCATGGCCGAGGAGGACTGGGACGGCTGGGCGGCGCTGACCGCCAAGGTCGGCGACCGGGTGCAGCTCGTCGGCGACGACCTGTTCGTGACCAACTCGGAGCGGCTCGCCCGGGGCATCGACCTCGGCGTCGCCAACTCGATCCTGGTCAAGGTCAACCAGATCGGCTCGCTGACCGAGACCCTCGAGGCGGTCGAGCTGGCCACCCGCCGCTCCTACACGTCGGTCATGTCGCACCGCTCGGGCGAGACCGAGGACGTCACCATCGCCGACCTGGCCGTCGCCACGAACTGCGGCCAGATCAAGACGGGCGCGCCCGCCCGCTCCGACCGCGTCGCCAAGTACAACCAGCTGCTGCGCATCGAGGAGCAGCTGGGCGAGGCCGCCGTCTACCGCGGTGCCGCCGCGCTGGCCCCGCTGGGGAAGCACCCGGCGTGACCGGCCGCACCCGGCGACCGTCCCGCTCGTCGGGTGCAGCCGGCGCCAGGGGCGCGGCTCGGGGCACCGTCGACCTGCGCGACCGCCGCAGGGTCGGACCGCGGCGCGCCCGCGACGACGAGCCGGCGGAGGGCCACCGGTTCGGTCTGCTCGGCCGGCGTTCGGCCGTGATCGCCACGGTCGTCGCCGTGACGGTCGTGCTCGTGGCGCTGCCGGTCCGCAGCTACCTCCACCAGCAGTCCGAGGTCGGCGCGGCGAAGTCGGAGCTCGACGAGCTCGAGCGCGAGAACGACGAGCTCCAGGCCCGGCAGCAGCGGCTGTCGGACCCCGACGAGATCGCCCGCATCGCCCGTCGCGACTACGGCCTCGTCGAGGTCGGCGAGGAGTCCTACTCGGTGCTCCCGCCGACGACCGCCGGTCTCGTCATGCCGAGGGCGTGGCCCTTCGACCGGATCGACGACGCCGTGCGCACCGCCGCCGGCGGCGGCTGACCCCCTCTCCTCCGCCCGTCACTCGCCCGGCCCGCGCTCGCCCGGCCCGCGCTCGCCCGCCCTCGCTCTGTTCCCAGATCCTGGGGCGAACACCCCAGGATCTGGGAACGAAGCGCTCGGCGGTCGAGCGGCGGGGTCGGGCGACGGCTACTGGAGGCCCTGGTAGGCGCCACCGTCGACGTGCAGGCCCACGCCGGTGACGAAGCGCGCCTGCTGCGAGCAGAGGAACGCGGCGACGGCGCCGAAGTCGTCGGGATCGCCGGCGAAGCCGGCCGGGATGCCGGCGGTGTCGGGCCGGCCCCGGTAGAGCTCGGTCATGCGGGCGGTGGCGTGCAGGCCGGGCTGCAGGTTGTTCACCGTGACGCCGTCGGGCGCCACCTCGGTCGACAGCACCTTCAGGAAGCTGGTGACCGCGGCCCGGGCGGTCGAGCTGGCGATGAGCCCCCCGATCGGCTGGCGGGCGCCGATCGAGCTGATCGCCACGACCCGACCCCACCCCCGCTCCCGCATGCCCGGCACGGCGACCTGGCACAGGGCGATCGTCGACAGGAAGTTCAGCTCCAGCGCGGCGCGGTAGGCGTCGAGGCCGGTGCTGGCGAAGTTCCCGCTCGGCGGCCCGCCCGCGTTGCACACCAGGATGTCGAGCGGCCCGCCCAGGCGCTCGGCCGCCTCGGTGGCGAAGCGCTCGGCCTCGTCGGTGCTCGACAGGTCGGCGACCACCCCGGCCGCCGATCCGCCCAGCTCGGCGACGGTGGCGGCCACCTTGTCGCCGTCGCGGCCGCAGACCGCGACCGCCACGCCCTCGGCCGCCAGCGCCCGGGCCGCGCCGAGCCCGAGCCCGGCCGTCCCCGCCGCCACCGCCGCCCGCCTCCCGCTGATGCCCAGGTCCATGGCGACAACGTACCCACCGGGCCCGCCGGCGCGGGATCGTGACAGGCTCGTGCGATGGACATCAGCCCGGTGGGCGACACGACGTACGCGTGGGGCGAGAGCGTGGTGTGGGACGACCGCCGTGAGCGCCTGTACCTGGTCGACTGCCTCGGCGGCACGTTGCACTGGCTCGACGGCGGCGAGGGCGAGGTGCACGGCTTCGCCCTGTCGTCGATGCCGACCGGCGTGGTGCCGACCGAGGACGGCCGCCTGCTCGTCGTGGTGGACGAGGGCCTGGTCGCCGTCGACCCCGACGCCCGCACCGAGGAGCTGGTGGCCCGGTACCCCGACGAGCTCGGTGGTCGGGCCAACGACGCCTGCGCCGATCTCGACGGGCACGTGATCACCGGCCGCCTCAACCTGGGTCCGGCGGAGGGCAGCTCGTGGTGGTGGTCCGCGACCGACGGCTGGCGGCTCGTCGACCCCGACATCTCGAACACGAACGGCCCGGCGGTCGTCGACCTCGACGGCACCCCGACGCTCCTGATCGGCGACACGTCGGCCGACTACTACGCGTACGACTACGAGCCGTCGACGGGAGCGGTCGGTCCGCGCCGGGTGTTCGGGGCCGTCGGCGACCTCGACGGCCACCCCGACGGCGCGACCGTCGACGCCGAGGGCGGCTACTGGACCGCGCTGGTGGGCGGCGGCCAGCTGGCCCGGTTCACGGTGGACGGACTCGACACCACGATCCCGTTGCCGACGGCCGACCCGACCGACGTCACCTTCGGCGGGCCGGGCCTCGACCGCCTGTTCGTGACGGCGATCGACGGGCCGCTGTACGTCGTCGACGGGCTCGGCGTGACGGGTCGGCCCGAGCCCCGGGCCCGACTCGCGACCTGACCCCGGACCGAGGCCCGCCGGCGTCCCGCCGGGCGTCGGGAGGCCCGCCGGTACAGTCCGGACCATGACCGACCACGGCCCTGGCGCCACGACGGGGCGCACGGTCGCCGTCGTGCTGGCGGCCGGCGCGGGGTCCCGGTTCGAGGGCGACGGGCACAAGCTGCTCGCCGACGACGCCGGCGTGCCGGTCCTGCGCCGGGCAGTGGCCGCGGCGGTGGCGGCCGGCATCGGCGACGTCGTCGTCGTGGCCGGCGCGGTCGACGTCGGCGAGGTCCTCGGCGACCTGAGCGGCGTGGAGGTCGTCGCAAACCCCGACTGGGCCGACGGCCAGGCATCGTCGCTGCGGACCGGCGTCGCCGCCGCGGCCGCTCGGGGTGCCGACGCGGTGGTGGTCGGCCTCGGCGACATGCCCGACGTCGGCGCCGAGGCCTGGCGCCTCGTGGCCGGCGCGGACGGTCCGCTCGTCACCGCCTCGTTCGGGGGTCGGCCGAGCCCGCCGGTCCGGATCGATCGGTCGCTCTGGGCCGAGCTGCCGTCCGACGGCGACGAGGGGGCCAGGGTGCTGATGCGGTCCCGGCCCGACCTGGTGGCGACCGTCGAGGTGCCGGGGTCGGCCCGCGACGTCGACCGGGCCGATGACCTGCGGCCGCCGACGGCCTCCGGGGCCGCGAGCCCGGCCGACCGGGCCGCGGTGCGCGCGCTCCTCGGGCGCGAGCCGCTGGCGCCGTTCGACGTCGTGGTCCGCCGAGCGGGTGGCGCCCCGGTCGTGATCCGTAACGCGCCGCTCCTGCCCGACGGGCGTCCGATGCCCACCCGCTACTGGCTCGTCGACCCCGATCTGAACAAGGAGATCGGGCGGCTCGAGTCGGCCGGCGGGGTGGACTCGGCAGAGCGCGAGGTCGACGCCGCCGAGCTGGCCGCCACCCACGCCCGGTATGCCGCCGAGCGCGACGCCGCCCTGCCCGCCGGCCACACGGGCCCGGCGCCGTCGGGCGGCGTCGGCGGCACCCGCACCGGCGTGAAGTGCCTGCACACCCACTACGCGCACCACCTTGCGACCGGCGACGATCCGGTGGGGCGCTGGGTCGCCGATCGGCTCCCGCCGGAGCTGCTGGCCATCGGCGCCGGTGCCGCCCTCGCCACCGGCGGCGACGCCGCCCTCCGCACGGCCGACGGTGACGCCGCCGCACCACGACCTGACAGCTCCGAGCCGGACGGCGCAGACTCGCGGTCGCACCCCGACCGGGGTGCAGCCCGACCGTCGGACGCCGAACCACCCGAGGAGCCCACTGGTGGCTGAACCCGTCGCCGCCATCGACTGCGGCACCAACTCCGTCCGCCTGCTCGTCTCCGACGGCGAGCGCCCGCTGCTGCGCCTGATGCGCATCACGCGCCTCGGCCAGGGCGTCGACGCCACCGGCCGGCTCGATCCGGCCGCCGTCGAGCGGACCCTCGACGTGCTGCGCGAGTACAAGGGCGAGATGGACCGGCTCGGGGCGACCCGGGTCCGCATGGCCGCCACCTCCGCCTCGCGCGACGCCGCCAACCGCGACGAGTTCTTCGCCGCCGCCGAGGAGATCCTGGGCACCCGCCCGGAGCTCCTGTCGGGCGAGGAGGAGGCGCAGCTGTCGTACCGGGGCGCGACCTCGGCGCTGGACCCGACCGAGGGCCCGTTCGTCGTCATCGACATCGGCGGAGGCTCGACCGAGTTCGCCGTCGGCGGCACGCAGCTCGAGGGCGCCGTGTCGGTCGACATGGGCTGCGTCCGGCTGACCGAGAAGTACCTCCACGGCGATCCGCCCCTGCCGGAGGAGCTGTCGAACGCCCTCTCGATCGTGGAGCAGCACCTCCAGGACGTGCAGCGCGTGCTTCCCGGCGTGAGCGCGCCGACCCGGTTCATCGGCCTGGCCGGGACGGTCACCAACGTCGCCGCGGTCGAGATCGGCCTCGCCACCTACGACCCCGAGGTGATCCACCACTTCGTGCTCACCCACGAGGCGGTCGAGGACGTGTTCCGCACGCTCGCCACCGAGCCGCTCGCCGATCGGGTGCACAACCCGGGCCTCGAGCGGGAGCGGGCCGACGTGATCGTCGGCGGTTGCTGCGTGCTCGTCCAGCTGTTCCGGACCTACGGGTTCGAGGAGTGCCTGGTGTCCGAGTCGGACATCCTCGACGGCCTCGTCATGTCGCTGCTCGACCCGGTCTGAGGCGGCCGTCGCCCGAGGGAGGGGGGTGGCGGCGTCGGTGCTCCGGGACCGGTTCCCGTGGCGCCTGTCGGTATGCTCCGCCGGTGCTGCGCCGCAAGCCACTGCCGGATCCGACGATCGCACCGGTGACGCTCACCGGTCGTCGCGTCCTCCTGCGGCCGCTGAGCGTGCACGACTTCGACTCGTGGCGCGAGGTGCGCCGGCGGTGCAACGACTGGCTCACGAAGTGGGAGCCGCGCCGGATCCCGGGCCAGCCCGACACGGTCGAGGACCGCGCCGCGTTCTCGTCGCGCTGCTCGGTGCGGATGCGGGAGATCCAGCTCGGGACGGGCTACGGGTTCGGGATCTTCGTGGACGGCGAGTTCGCCGGCGAGATCAACGTGAACTCGATCCACCGCGGGGCCCACCAGAGCGCGTACGTCGGGTACTGGATCGACGAGTCGCTGGCCGGCCGGGGCTACATGCCCGAGTCGGTCGTGGCGGTGCTGCGGTTCTGCTTCGAGCAGCTGCTCCTGCACCGGGTGCAGATCTCGATCATCCCCCGCAACGGCGCGAGCCGGCGCGTGGTGGAGAAGCTCGGGATCCGGCCCGAGGGCGTCGCCGAGCGCTACCTCGAGATCAACGGGGTGTGGGAGGACCACATCCGGTACGCGATCACGGTCGAGGAGTGGGACGTCCGCCGGGACGAGCTGGTCACCAACTGGCTCCTCTGACCGGGATATAGGGGTGCACAGCGACAAACCTTGTCGCGATCCGGACCAGAGAAATCCAGCGCCCGGCCGCTGGCCCGGTTCAGTCCGATGACGAGATCTTCCGCTGGAGCGCAGCCAGCCGCTCGGCGAACGCCGGCTGGTCCATCGACCACAGCTGGTCCACCAGCTCCCGCTCGACGGCCTCGTCGTGGTCGTCGATCGAGGCCACGTCGAGGATGGTGGCCCGCACCCGCTGGGTGAGCTCCCGGGGTGCCGACGCCGCCCGTGCCGCCATCGCCACCGCCGTGTCGATCAGCTCCTCGTCGTCGACGCAGCGCCACACCAGCCCGACCCGCTCGGCCTCCGGCCCGTCGATGGCCTGACCGAACACCACGGCGGCCATCGTCGCCTGCAGGCCCGCCGCGCGCTGGAACATCCACGTGTGGCCGCCGCCGGGGTGGATGCCGAGGTCGAGGAAGCGGGTGTCGAACCGGGCCGACCGGGCGGCGAGCCGGACGTCGCACCCGAGCGCCAGGTTCATCCCCGCGCCGACGGCCGCGCCGTTGACCGCCGCGATCGTCGGCAGGGGCGACCGGGCGATGCGCAGGAAGCCCTCGTAGATCGCCTTCAGCCCGTCGCGGCGCGACTCGCCGAGCTGCGACAGGTCCGCACCGGCGCAGAAGGCCGGACCCGCACCGGTCACGACCAGCGCGCCGATGCCCTCGTCGGCCTCGAGCTCCTCGACCGCGCCGACGATCGCGGCGCAGAGGTCCATCGACAGCGCATTGCGGCGGGCCGGGTCGTCGAGGGTGAGCAGGGCGACGCCGTCGCGCCGTTCGACGTGGACCTCGGCCATGTGGTGCGCACTCCTGTCGTCGCCGCGCCGCCGGGAGGGGTCGGGCGTGGCGTCGGTTCGGGGCCGGTAGGGTCGACCCGATGGGGAGCGCGGACCTGCACACGCTCGTGGTGGCGGAACTGTACCCATGGCCCGCCGTGGATGGTTACCGACAGCGGCTGCACCACATCATCGGCGGCCTCACGCAGGCGGGGCCCGTCGACGTGGTGGCGCCGCTCCGCCCGGGCATGCCCGACCCGGTCCAGCCGCCGTGGCCCGGCGTCGCCCGCACGCTGACCGAGCCGATCGGCGACCCCGCCGGCCCGAAGGAGTGGTTGCCGGACTGGCTCGGTGCCGACGTGCCGCGCCGGCTCCTGTCGCTCGACTGGTCTGCGCTCGTCGCGTCGCTCGCCATCTGGCGCGACCGCTACGACCTGGTGTGGTACTCCCACGTCGACGCCTGGTCGCCGACCCACGACCTGTTCGGGGGGACGCCGGCGATCGTCGACTTCGACAACCTGGAGAACCTGTCGATGCGGCTCCGGCGCCGCATCCCGCCCCGGATCGATCCCGGCGACGGGCCCAAGGGCCGCGCCGCGGCGCTGGCCCGGTGGGCGACCTCGCGTGGCTTCGACGTCGTCGACGAGCGCCGCTGGGACGCGGTGCAGCGCCGCGTGGCGGCCGACGTCGACCACGTCGTCGTCTGCAGCGAGCTCGACGTCGCGCGCAGCGGGTGCGCCAACGCGGTCGTGGTGCCGAACGGGGCCGAGCCGCCCGTCGAGGTCCGCAGCGACCGCACCGAGCTGAGGGGCGACGTCCCGGTCCTGCTGTTCGTCGGGGCGCTCGACTACGAGCCCAACACCGAGGCGATGAGCTGGTTCCTGCGCGAGGTGTGGCCGATCGTGCGGGCCGGCCGCCCCGACGTGGTCGTGCACGTGGTCGGCCGCGGCGCCGAGGCCCTCGGGTCCGAGGCCCACGCCGAGGGCGTCGAGCTGCTCGGCACGGTGGCGGACCTGCAGGCCGAGCTCGACCGGGCCGACGTGTCGATCGTGCCCATCCGGGTCGGGGCGGGCACGCGACTCAAGGTGATCGAGGCGCTCGCCAACCACCTCCCGATCGTCACGACGACGGTCGGCTCCGAGGGGATCGCCGTCGAGGACGGTCGGACCGCGCTGATGGCCGACGACGCCACGACGTTCGCCGGCGCCGTCCTGCGTCTCGTCGCCGACGGCGAGCTCCGCCAGCACCTCGCCGACGAGGGCCGCGTGCTCTTCGACGAGCACTACACCTGGGCGGGGATCCGGGACGACGTGGAGCGCCTCGCCCGCGACACGGTCGCGGCCGCGGCCTCGACGACGTCCGGCTGACCACCGGTCCCGTCGGGTCCCGTCGGTCCCGGCCCTCGCCCGCTCTGTTCCACCGGATCGACGCTGGAGCGTCGATCCCGACGAACAGAGCGGGCACGCCGGCGCTCGACGGGCACGCCCGCGCTCGACGGGCACGCCCGCGCTCGACGGGTGCGCCGGCCCTCGCGCACCGGACCCGACGGACGGTCAGTCGCGGACGACGGCGGGGGAGTGCCGGAAGAACTGCTCGACGTCGCGCTCGTAGCGGTACACCGGCGCGGCGTCGCCGACGGTGCGTCGCAGCCGCACCGCCTCGATGAACGCCCGCACCGCCTCGGCCGACGTGTACTCGTAGCGGAAGCCGAGGTCCTTCAGTCGGCGGTTGTCGACGCCGCGGCCGTAGCGGAGGAGCAACCGGTACTCCTCGGGCAGGTCGACGATCCCGAGCCGGGCGAGCGGCGCGGTGAGCAGCCCGGTGCCGTACGGCGGGAGGGCGATCGTGCGCTTGCCGCAGATGGCCGCCACCTCGGACCACGGCAGCAGCCCGTCGCCGGCGACGTTGTAGACGCCGGGTAGGTCGTGGTCGAGGGCGAAGAGGATCGAGCGGATCACGTCGTCCTCGTGGACGAACTGGAACCGCGGGTCGAAGCCGGCGAGTGACGGCACGAACGGCAGGTCGAGCGCGCGGGTGAGCGGGGTCTCGATGTCGGCGCCGATCACGTTCGAGAACCGCAGGAGCGCGACGTTCACGTGCGGGTTGTCCTCGGCGAAGTCGCGCACGTAGCCCTCGACCGCGTCGAGCGAGCGCTCGACCGGGGTGCGGGGCACGCCCGAGCGGGCCGAGCTCTCGGTGAACCAGATGGGGTCCGCGGCCGAGCAGCCGTAGACCATCGTCGAGGACTTCACGATCACCGAGCGGACCGTCGACGACGGCGCGGACGCGGCGGCGAACAGGTTCATCGTGCCGATCACGTTGATCTCGTGCGTGGCCCGCTGCGACATCTGCGTCGGGTCGACCACCAGGAACGTGTGGATGATCGTGTCGATCTGCGCGGCCCGCACGATGCGGGCGAGGATCGAGTAGTTGGCGTCGACCCGCACGTACTCGGTGCGCTCGAGCTCGACGGTCGGCTCGGTGGTGTCGAGCCCGACGATCACGTCGACGTTCTCGTCGGTCTCGAGCGCCTGCGCGACGCGGCCGCCCCAGAAGGTGCCCAGCCCGGTGACGAGCACGCGGCTCGGGCGCGTGCGCCCGCGGTCGAGGCTCATCCGAACCAGACCGAGCGCCGCTGGCGCAGCATGTCGTAGAGGGCGGCCTGGATGCGGTCGCGGATCGCCTCGGACTCGTCCATGACCCGGGACCGGGAGTAGCGGTCCTGGTCGGGCGGCACGTCGAAGTGCACGGGGTCGAGGACGCGCAGCTTGAACTTGGCCGGCAGGTAGACGGCGACCCCCGCCGGGCCGAACATCAACATGTTGGCGGTGACGGGTGCGTAGGGGATGCCGATGACCGAGGCGAGGTGCGGGACGCGGACGAGCGTCGGCATCGACTCCTCGGCGCCGACCACGGCGATCGGCACGACGGGGACGCCGGCGCGCATGGCGATCTCGACGAAGCCGCCGCGGCCGAACCGCCGCAGCTGGTACCGCTCGTTCCAGGTCTTGGCCGGACCCTTGACGCCCTCGGGGAAGTCGAGCACGAGCTGCCCCTGCTCGGCGAGCAGCCGGTAGGCGTTGTCGGGGTGGCCGGGCACGCCGCCGAGGCGCGACCACAGCGTGCCCACGACCGGGATGCGCCGGAACAGGTTGTCGGCGAGCCCGTACACCGGTCGCCCGAGCTCCTCCTCGATGCCGTGCATGATCACCGGCGCATCCGAGGGGATGGCGGCGGCGTGGTTGGCGACGAGCAGCGCGCCGCCCTCGGTCGGGATCTTCTCGAGCCCGTCCCACTCGGCCCGGAACCACTGGCGGTAGATCGGGTCGTAGAGCCGCCGGGCCAGCGCCCGCATGTTCTCGGACCGACCCCACTCGTCGACGTCGGACATGCGGACGTCGGGCCCCTCCCCGTCGTCGGGCTCGACGTCGGTGCTGGGGACGGGGACGAGCGCCCGGGTGGGGGTGCGGGCCGGTTCGGCGAGCTGGGACGCCAGCTCGACCGACTCGAGGTCGGTCAGCTCGTCCCGCTCGACCACGCCCTCCTCCGGGCCCTCCGCTGACGGCATGTCGGCGATGTTAGGTGCAGGCGCGCGCCCCGACGAGGGGGCCCGGTGCCCGCAGCGGCACCCGCTGCGACGTCAGGGCACGTTCCAGGTGTAGGTCTGCTTGGTGAGCTGCAGGTAGATGACCGATTCGGTCCCGACGACGCCGGGCACCTTGCGGATCCGGTCGTTCAGCAGGCTGAGCAGCGCCTGGTCGTCGGGAACGAACACCTCGGCGAGGATGTCGACGGTGCCGGCCGTGAGCACGAGGTAGTCGACCTCCTCGAACTTCTCCAGCTGGGCGGCGACCTCGCGCACGTCGCCCTCGACCTTGATCAGCACCATGGCCTGGCGGAGCAGCCCGAGCTGCAGCGGGTCCGTGACGGCCACGATCTGCATCACCCCGTGCTCGAGCAGCCGCTGGACCCGCTGGCGGACGGCGGCCTCGGACAGCCCGACCTCCTTGGCCAGCTGCGTGTAGGGCCGACGGCCGTCGACCTGGAGGTGGCGGATCAGCTCCGCGTCGATCTCGTCCACGAGCTGGTCCGGCATGCGCCCGATTGTGGCGAGGCCGAGCGACGTCGGCAAGGGAATCGTCGTGGGAAGGGCTCTGATCGACGGATTTCGCAGCGGTGGCGCCCCGGCGGTGGGCGCTTGAGCGGCCGCCTGGGCTCAGCTGCGGTCGAGGGCCTGGCGGTAGAAGCGGGCGATCCAGCCGGCCACGCGGTCTTGGTCGAGCTCGGGAGCGGGCGGCGCGAGCGACGCGAGGCCGGCGTCGACGACCTCGGGCCCGATCACCTCGCGGCGCATCTCCATCAGCGTCGCCGACAGCCCCGGGACGAACTCCGGGTGGCCCTGCACGCAGAAGACGTGGTCGTCGAGCCGGTAGGCGCCGACCGGGCAGTAGTCGGCCGTGGCGACCAGCTCGGCGCCGTCGGGCATCCGGGTCACCTGGTCGCGGTGGCTCATCAGGATGGTGAAGCGGTCGACGTCGTCCATCCACGGCGCCGGCGCCACGACGTCGAAGGTCCGTCCGCCGACGCCCCAGCCGACGTCGGCCCGCTCGACGTCGCCGCCCAGCGCCAGCGCGGTCAGCTGGTGGCCGAAGCAGATCCCGGCGTGCGGTCGGCGCTCCTCGGCCAGTCGGGCGATGAGGTCCCGGACGTCGTGGATCCAGCCCTCGTCCTCGTACGCGGAGCGCCGTGACCCGGAGGTCATCCAGGCGTCGCACTCGTCGAGGTCGGCCGGGAGCTCGCCCGCCGTGGCCTCGTAGATCCGGATGTCGAGCCCGTGGGGGGCGAAGGCCGCGGGGTACAGCTCGGTGTAGTCGCCCGCCACCGCCGCCGGACCGGGGTCGAGGTGGTCGCAGAGCAGCAGGCCCACGCGGAGCCGATCGCCGGTCGGGCCGTCGCCGCTCATCGGAACGTGAACACCTTCTCCGCGGCGACGTCGGGCGCGGGGCCGAGCAGACCGCGGGAGCGGAGCTCGGGCAGCAGCCCGTCGCCGACCCGCCAGGCCTCCTCGAGGTGCGGGTAGCCGGACAGGATGAACTCCCGGAAGCCGATCCGGTGGTACTCCTCGATCCGGTCGGCGACCTCCTGGTGGCTGCCGACGAGCACCGTGCCGGCGCCGCCGCGCACCAGGCCCACGCCGGCCCAGAGGTTGGGCGAGATCTCGAGCGCCCGGGGGTCGTCGGGCACGCCGTCGGTGCCCTGGTGCAGCTCGGCCATTCGCTGCTGGCCGACCGAGGCGGTGGCGGCGAAGTCGGCCCGTGCGGCGGCGACGGCCTCGGGGTCCATGCCCCGCAGCAGGCGGGCGGCCTCGTCCCACGCCTCGTCCGCGGTGTCGCGGGTGATCACGTGGAAGCGGATGCCGAACTCGAGCGGTCGGTCGCTCGGGCGGTCGGCCTCGGCGGCCAGGGCCCGCATGCGCTCGACGCGCTGCGCCACCATCTCGGGCGGCTCGCCCCACGCGAGGTAGGTGTCGACGTGGCGCGCCGCGACCTGCTCGGCGGCGTCGGACGCCCCGCCGAAGAAGATCGCCGGCGGGGTGACGGGGGAGTTGCGGGTGGTGGCCCGCTCGACCCGGTAGAACTCGCCCTCGAAGTCGAACGACTCCGACATGAGCGCCCCGCGCAGGATCGTCAGGAACTCGCCGGCGCGGCGGTAGCGGTCGTCCTTGGGCCGGAAGTCGCCGAAGCGGGCGAGCTCGCTCGGCTCGGCGCCGATCACGATGTTCACGAGCAGGCGGCCGCCCGACATCTGCTGGTACGTCGCTGCCATCTGCGCGGCCTGCGTCGGGTTCAGGAGCCCGGGCCGGAAGGCGACGAGGAACCGCAGCCGCTGCGTCAGCGGGATCAGCGAGGCGGTCGAGATCCAGGCGTCCTCGCAGCCGGTGCCGCACGGGGTCAGCACGGCATCGAACCCGAGCTGGTCGCACGCGGTGGCGATCTGGGCCAGGTACGAGTGCGACGGTGCGCGCGAGCCCTGGGGCGAG
Source organism: Dermatobacter hominis (assembly GCF_020715685.1). Classification (GTDB taxonomy): domain Bacteria; phylum Actinomycetota; class Acidimicrobiia; order Acidimicrobiales; family Microtrichaceae; genus Dermatobacter; species Dermatobacter hominis. Next base: position 1,931,034 of record NZ_CP085840.1, on the reverse strand, counting down.
CTCGGCACGACGTCGCGGCTGTCGCCGCCGGTGGGGAGGAACCAGTGGACCGCGATCGGCGAGCGCTCGACCGTCGGGGAGTCGGGGGAGGGTTCGGTCACCGGGAAAGTGTCGCGCCCTCCCCGTCGGACCCACGAACCGGGTTCGGGTTCGCGCCCCCACCCATCCGCGCCCACCGCTCTGGCGCCGGTTCCCGTGACCTCCCGACGGAAACCGCCGCCAAAGTGCGCCGCGGCGGTCAGTGGCCGCCGGTGAGCCGGCCGAGCAGGCCCTCGAGCATGCGGGCCGGCCGTCGACGACGGGCCTCGCGCCGGTCGGTCGCCCCGGCCAGCACGCGACCGGCGTTGACGCCGGCCCACCGGAACGGCTCCGGCTCCCAGTCGCGGGAGCGGTGGCCGACCCACGGAAGTCGGACGAGGTCGGTGTCGCGCCCGAGGACCAGGTCGGCGAGCGTGCGGCCGGCCAGGTTGGTCGTCGACACGCCGTCGCCCACGTAGCCGCCCGCCTCGCCGAGCCCGGTCGCGCGGTCGAGCCGGACCGACGCCGCCCAGTCCCGCGGGACGCCGAGCGGTCCGCCCCAGTGGTGGGTGATCGCGGCGTCCGCGAGCGGCGGGAACAGCTGGCGGAGGACGGACGCGAGCTCGTCGGCCACCCGCCGGTCGCGGTCGTAGGCGTCCTTGATCGCCGAGCCGAAGTGGTAGGGCGCGCCTCGGCCGCCGAAGGCGAAGCGGCCGTCGGCGGTGCGCTGCCCGTAGATGAGGAGGTGGCGCCCGTCGCTGAACGTCTCCCGCTCGCGCAGGCCGATGCGGTCCCACACGTCGTCGGGCAGCGGCTCGGTGGCGATCATCAGCGAGTAGATCGGCAGCATCCGTCGGCGCTCGCCGGGGAGGCGCGCCGTGTAGCCCTCGGTGCAGCGCAGGACCGTGTCGGCGGTGACGGTGCCGTGGGCGGTCACGACTCGGCCGGGCTCGATGGCCGTGGCGCGGGTGCCCTCGTGGATGGTCGCCCCGGCCCGCTCGGCGGCGTGCGCCAGCCCGCGGACGAGCCGACCGGGGTGCACCGCCGCGCAGTGGGGTGTGAAGGCGCCGCCGGCGCCGCCGGTCGGTCGCACCCGCTCGGCCATCTCGGCCGGGCTGAGCCAGCGGTCGTCCTCGTCGCCGAAGCCCCACCGGTGGCGCTCGTCGACGTGGCCCCTGAGGCGCGGGACGTGCGCGGGGTTGGTCGCGACCGTGACGGTGCCGCCCTGCGCCCAGTGGCAGTCGATGCCCAGGCGCTCGACCGCGGTGCCGACGACGCCGACCGTGTCGATCATCGCCCGGTGCTGGGCGACGGCCGCGTCGCGCCCGGCCAGCACGGCGAGGTGGTCGAGCGAGGTGGGGAACAGCGCCGAGCACCACCCGCCGTTGCGGCCCGAGGCGCCGAAGCCGCACACCTCGGACTCGAGCACGACGACGCGGCAGTCGGGCGCGTGCTCGCGGAGCGACAGCGCCGTCCAGAGCCCGGTCATCCCGCCGCCGACGATCGCGACGTCGGCCTGCAGGTCGCCCGGCAGCGCGGGCCGTGGCGTCAGGTCGTCGTCGCAGGTCGCCAGCCAGAGGCTGCGGTCGCGCACGCGCTCGGCACCGCTCACGCTCACCCTGCGCACGCTACGACGAGCGGCCGGGGTGCACGGCGACGATCCACGTCGCTCCGCGCCTGCGCACTACGGCGAGCGTGACGGTCGGCACCCTTCCGGCGTCCGCGGCACGCCCCTAGCGTTGGTCCATGTCCCTCGACGTCCACGTCTACGACGACAAGGTCACGATCGACATCGGCGGGATCGACCAGGTCTGGTGCCTGAAGCGCCACCTCGAGATCCCGATGGTCAACATCACCGACGCCCGGGTCACGACGGTCGCCGAGCTCAAGGCGGGGCTCGGGTGGCGCGTGGGCGGCGGCTACCTCCCGGGCCGGATGGCGACCGGCCACTTCACGATGCCGGACGAGCCCGGGCGCCGGCAGTTCTGGTGCGTCTACCGGGACCAGGAGGTGCTGGCGATCGACACCTCGCTCGACAACCCGAGCCGGATCGTGCTGCAGCACCCCGACCGCGAGCGCCTGGCCTGGTTCATCGCCGAGCGCATCCCGCCCGGCCAGCGGCACCACTGACGGGCGTCGTCAGCCGGCGAGCTCGGCGGCGAACTCCGCGAAGGCGTCGACGTAGCGGTCGACGTTCGCCTCGTCGTGCTGGACCGACAGCGTCCACTGCTCCTCGTCGCCGGGCGTCATGAACACGCCCCGGTTGACCATCCACGGGTAGCTCGCCGTGTAGAGGTGGATGTTCGTCTCGAGGAAGTCCCGGTAGCAGGTGAGCGGCTGGGCCCGGTACGAGATGCAGCCCTTGCAGCCGAGGTCGACGGTGTGGGCCGGCAGGTCGTACTCGGCGATGACGGCGTCCATGCCGCCCGCCAGCCGGGCCCCGAGGACGGCGAAGTGCTCGTAGGCGTCGGGCGTGAGGATCTTCGTCAGCGTGGCGAGCGACGCGGCGACCGACATCGGGTTGCCGTTGAACGTGCCCTGGTGGGCGGCGCCCTTGTTGATCTCGTCCATGATGTCGGCCCGACCGCCGAAGGCGCCGATCGGTGCGCCGCCGCCGATGGCCTTCGCCCAGCTGGCGAGGTCGGGCCGCACGCCGAAGCGCTCCTGCGCGCCGCCCTCGGCGATCGTCGCCCCGCACTTCACCTCGTCGAAGATGAGCACGACGCCGTAGCGGGTGCACAGGTCGCGGACCGCCTGGAGGTAGCCGTCGGCGGGGACGACGATGCCGATGTTCATCATCACCGGCTCCATGATCAGGCAGGCGATCTGGTCGCCCTCCGCCTGGAAGAGCCGCTCGAGCGCGTCGGCGTCGTTGAACGGGACCACACGGATCCACTGCGACAGGCCTTCGGGCATGCCCTTCGACTTGGGGGTGGCCGCCGGCGCGTCGCGGCCGCCCATCACGTCGGCGCCGGGCAGCACCGAGTACATGAGCTGGTCGACGTGGCCGTGGTAGCTGCCCTCGATCTTGGCGATCACGTCACGACCGGTCGCGGCCCGCGCCACGCGGATCGCCGACATGTTCGACTCGGTGCCCGAGTTGGTGAACCGCACCTGGTCGACGCGGAAGCGCCGGCACAGCTCCTCGGCCAGGGCGACGGTCGTCTCGACGGTGACGGCGAAGTGCATGCCGTTGCGGGCCGAGCGCTCGACCGCCTCGGCGACGATCGGGTGGGCGTGGCCCACGGCCATCGACCCGAACCCGTTGTGGAAGTCGAAGTACTCGTTGCCGTCGACGTCCCACACCTCGGCGCCGATGCCGCGGTCCAGGTACACCGGGTACGGGTCGCCGAGCTGGAAGCTCGACGCCACGCCGCCGGGCATCGACCCGACCGCCCGCTCGTAGAGGACCTTGGAGCCCTTGGTCCGGTCGAGGAGCGCAGGCATCTCAACCGCCGCGATCTCCTCGGCCCGCCTCGTCAGCTGCTCGTCGCGCTCGCTCATCCTCGCTCCTCGTTCGAAGGGGAGGTCGGGGTCGCACCGGACGAACCTCGTCCGGTTGCGTCCCGCACATCCCGGTTCGTCGGCCCGGTCACCACTTGACCATCACGTGCTTGAGCTCCGTGTAGTGCTCGACCGCGTACTGCGACATGTCCTTGCCGTAGCCCGACTGCTTGAACCCGCCGTGGGGCATCTCGGACACGAGCGGGATGTGGTCGTTGACCCACACGGTTCCGAACCGCAGCAGCGCGCTCGCCTCCATCGCCCGGCCGACGTCCTTGGTGAACACCGACGCCGCGAGCCCGTAGTCGACGTCGTTGGCCATGGCGACGGCGGCCTCGAGGTCCGAGGCCTGCTGCACCGTCACGACGGGACCGAAGACCTCGCGCTGGACGATCTCGGCCTGCTGGTCGACGCCGATGATGACCGACGGCTCGTAGTAGAAGCCGTCGCCGTCCCGCGTGGAGCCGCCGGTGACCGCGGTCGCGCCGGCGGCGACCGCCCGGTCGACGAAGCCCTGCACCCGCTCGCGCTGGGCGGCCGAGATGACCGGCCCCAGCTCGGTGCCCTCGTCGGTGGTCGGCCCGACGACCAGGCTCCTCGCCGCCTCGGTGATCGCATCGACCGCGGCGTCGTGGATGCCGGCTCCGGCGATCACGCGGGTCGCAGCGGTGCAGTCCTGACCGGCGTTCCAGTAGCCGCCGACCTTGATCGACTCGGCCACGACCTCGAGGTCTGCGTCGTCGAGCACCACCACCGGCGCCTTGCCGCCGAGCTCCAGGTGGACCCGCTTCAGCGACTTCGACGCGGCCTCGGCGATCGCCTTGCCGGTGCCGACCGAGCCCGTCAGCGAGATCATCTCGACCAGCGGGTGGTCGACGAGCGTGGCGCCCGTCTGCTTGCCGCCGGCCACGACGTTGAGCACGCCGGCGGGGAAGATGTCGGACGCGATCTCGGCGAGGAGCAGCGAGCTCATCGGCGTGAGCTCCGACGGCTTCAGCACGACGCAGTTGCCGGCGGCCAGGGCGGGGCCGAGCTTCCAGGCCGCCATCATGAACGGGTAGTTCCACGGTGCGATCGAGGCGACGACGCCGAGCGGCTCGCGGCGCAGCATCGAGGTGTAGCCCTCGAGGTACTCGCCGGCGCCCTGGGTCTCCATCGTCCGGCACGCCCCGGCGAAGAAGCGGTAGCAGTCGACCGATGCCTCGATCTCGATGCCGGTCGCGGCGATCGGCTTGCCGGCGTTCAGGTGCTCGACGGCGACCAGGTCGTCGGCTCGGGCCTCGATGGCGTCGGCGAACCTGAGCAGGGCCGACATGCGCTCGGCCGGTGTCGTGCGGCCCCAGCCCTTGAAGGCCTCGGCAGCGGCGCGGCACGCGTCGTCGACGTCCTCGGCGCCCGAGTCCGGGGCGGAGAAGACGACCGCGCCGGTGGCGGGGTCGACGATGTCCTCCGTCGCACCCGATCGGGCCGGCGCCCACCGCCCTCCGATGAAGTTCTCGTTGCGAACGTCGGTTCCAGCCATGCGAGCGTCCTCTCTGAGGTATTCGTGTCGGGTGGATGCGGTGCTCCTCCGACCCGGCGACTCGCGCCCGGCCCGTGGAGCGATCGTGCGATGATGCACTCGTCCGTCCCGGTGACGTGTGGCACGTTGCCATGGACGGCGGCGTGAATCGTTGCAGTAAGGTACCAAACCATTCGGAATCCATGGCACGTGTGGGAGACCGCTGCGAATGTCACAGTCCACGGACACTGATCCCGGAACGGTCGCCGACGCTGTGGCAGCGCCGGTCGTCCGCCTCGAGCACGTCACCAAGCGCTTCGGCGACTTCGTCGCCGTCGAGGAGGCCGACTTCGACATCGCCGAGGGCGAGTTCTTCTCGATGCTCGGCCCGTCCGGCTGCGGCAAGACGACGACGCTGCGGATGATCGCCGGCTTCGAGCAGCCGTCCGCCGGCCGGATCCTCCTCGAGGGCCAGGACGTGTCCCGGACCGCACCCCACAAGCGCGACGTCAACACGGTGTTCCAGAACTACGCGCTGTTCCCGCACATGAACGTGTTCGACAACGTCGCGTTCGGGCTCCGCAACAAGAAGGTGAAGGACGCCGAGGTCCGCCGGCGGGTCGCCGAGATGCTCGAGATCGTGCGGCTGCCGGAGTTCGCCGAACGCCGCCCCAACCAGCTCTCGGGCGGCCAGCAGCAGCGCATCGCCCTGGCCCGGGCGCTCGTGAACATGCCCAAGGCGCTCCTCCTCGACGAGCCGCTCGGCGCGCTCGACCTGAAGCTGCGGCAGGTGATGCAGCTCGAGCTCAAGCGCATCCAGCGCGACGTGGGGATCACGTTCATCTTCGTGACCCACGACCAGGAGGAGGCCCTGACCATGTCGGACCGCATCGCGGTCATGACCCAGGGCCGCGTCGACCAGATCGGCACGCCCACGCAGATCTACGCCCACCCGGCCACGACGTTCGTGGCCGGCTTCATCGGCACCGCCAACCTGCTGCCGGCCACGGTCGTGTCCCAGACCGGCGACCAGGTCACGGTCGACTCGCTGCTCGGCACCCAGTTCCGGGTCCCGGCCGGCGGTCGCACCCACTCCACGGGTTCCGACGCCACGATCATGATCCGGCCCGAGCGACTGGTCCCCGCCGGCGCGCCGCTGCACGGCGGCGAGGCGGCGGGCACGCTCGAGTGCACGGTGACGAGCCTCGTGTTCCAGGGACCCGTCGTGCGCTGCCAGGTCCAGACGCCCACCGGCGCCGACCTCGTCGCGCACCTCGGACCCGAGGACGACCCGGCCAGCCTCTCGGTCGGGTCGCCGATCACCATGACCTGGGCCTACGAGGGCGCGTACCTCGTGCCCGAGGCCCTCGACGCCGCCCACGCGGGCGTCACGTCCGTCGAGGACGACGAGACCGAGGCCGTCGCGGTCGGCTGATGCCGCTGCCGACGCACCTCGCACCGAGCACCCGGCCCCGGCCGGTACCCATCCCGGCACCTGCCGGCTGACCACGGAGGATCAATGGCGAACCGAGTGACCCGCCGCCAGTTCATGACCCGTTCCGGCCTGGTGCTGGGGGGCGCGGTGATCGCGCCCCAGCTGCTCGCCGCGTGCGGTGACGACGACGAGGGCGGCTCGTCGGGCAGCGGAGGCTCGTCCGACGGCGTGTACTTCGAGAACTGGCCGGAGTACATCGACACGGCCGAGGACGGCTCGGTCGACGGGCCCGGCACCACGCTGGCGCTCTTCACGGAGCAGACCGGCATCCCGATCAAGTACACCGAGACCTACAACGACAACAACGAGTACTTCGCGAAGATCCAGCCGTTGCTGTCGGCCGACAAGCCGATCGGTCCGAACGTGATCGCGCCGACGTACTGGATGGCGGCCCGCCTGATCGGGCTTGAGTGGCTCGAGAAGCTGCCGCTCGACAAGATCCCGAACTCCAAGAACCTGGTCCCGAGCCTGGTCAAGCCGCCGTCTGACCCGACCGGCGAGTACTCCCTGCCGTGGCAGGCCGGCACCACCGGCATCGCCTACAACCTCAAGGCGACGGGCGGCAAGGAGCTCGCCACGATGCAGGACCTGTGGGACCCGGCCCTCAAGGGCAAGATCGCGGTCCTCACCGAGATGCGCGACACGATCGGGCTGATCGCCATGTCCGAGGGCGTCGACATCTCGACGGCCGACAAGCTGTCGGACTACCAGTCCGCGTTCGACACGCTGCAGGAGCAGGTCGACAACGGCCAGATCCGCCAGTTCACCGGCAACGAGTACGTGGGCCCGCTCGAGGACGGATCGCTGGCGGCGTGCATCGCCTGGTCGGGCGACGTGCTCGGCATGGGGAACCCCGACGTGAAGTTCGTGGTGCCCGACACGGGCGGCACCCTCTGGTTCGACACGATGGTCGTCCCGGCGGGCGCCTCGGGCGTCGACGACGTCGCGAAGTGGATGGACTTCGTCTACGACCCGGTCAACGCCGCCCGCATCACGGCGTCGGTCCAGTACATCTCGCCCGTGCAGGGCGTGCAGGACGAGCTCCGCAAGATGGGCGGCGACGCCGCCGCGCTGGCCGACAATCCGCTGCTGTTCCCCGACGCGGCCACCGAGGCCCGGCTCCACACCTTCGCCACGCTGAGCGAGGACGAGGAGGCGAAGTTCGACGACGCCTTCTCCAAGATCTCCGGCGCCTGATCGGGCACGGAGCGCAGCGAGGACCGCGGCCGGCACCGGGGACGAGGGAGCGACATGGCAGACGACAGCACTGACAAGGCGCTGCGCCGGGGTCGGTGGGCGCCGGCGGGCATGCTCAGCCCGGGCGTCATCTGGCTGCTGCTGTTCTTCCTCGTCCCGGTCGTGATGCTGGTCAAGGCGTCGCTGTCGTCGAAGCCGAGCCGGTTCGAGAACGCCGAGTTCTCGTGGGACTTCTCGAACTACACCTCGGCGCTCAGCGACTACCAGGCGGAGTTCGTGCGCTCGTTCCTGTACGCCGGCGCCGCGACGATCCTCGCGATCGTCATCGGCTACCCGCTGGCGTACTGGATCGCGACGCAAGGCGGTCGCTACAAGAACCTGCTCATCGGGCTCGTCGTCGTCCCCTTCTTCACCAGCTATCTGATCCGGACGATCGCGTGGACGTCGATCCTGCGCGACGACGGGCCCGCAGTCAGCCTGTACCAGCTCCTGCCGGGGGTGGGGGACGACGCCCGGATCCTGGCGACGCCGTGGGCCGTCATCGGGGGCCTCACCTACAACTTCATCTCGTTCATGATCCTGCCCATCTACGTGAGTCTGGAGAAGATCGACTTCCGGCTCACGGAGGCGGCGGCGGACCTCGGTTCGACGGCGTGGCACGCCTTCCGCAAGGTCGTGCTGCCGCTGTCGCTGCCGGGCGTGTTCGCCGGGAGCCTGCTCGTCTTCATCCCCGCCGCCGGCGACTACATCAACAACCGCTACCTGGGTTCGCCGAAGACGTCGATGATCGGCACGGTCGTGCAGAACCAGTTCCTGGTGCAGGTCGACTTCCCGCAGGCTGCCGCGCTGTCGGTCGTGCTCATGGTGATCATCACGGTGATGGTGCTGATCTACTCGAAGTTCCTCGGCACCGAGGGGTTGGCGGTATGACGGCGCGGCCTGGTTCGACGATCGCGGAAAGGGCCGGGTCATGACGATGTCGGAGGGGGCGGCGCCCCCGGTCCTCGTCGAGACGACCGACCTGGCCGGCCGGCCGGCCGCCGGACCGCAGAGGGTCCGCCCGCGGTGGGGTCGCCGGGCGCTGACGGCGTTCGCGGTGCTCGTCTTCCTCTGGCTGTTCGCGCCGCTGATCAACATCGTGATCTTCACGTTCAACAAGCCGGCCGGTCGCCGGAACCTGTCGTGGAACGAGTTCACGCTCGACAACTGGTCGCAGCCGTTCAAGGACACCGACCTGACGAGCGCCTTCCTGCGCAGCCTCCTCGTGGCCACGATCGCGGTGGCCGTCGCACTCGTGCTGGGGTCGCTGATGGCGATCGCCCTGGCCCGCTACCGCTTCACGGGCTCGAAGGTGACCGAGATCTTCCTCGTCCTGCCGCTGACGACGCCCGAGATCGTGCTCGGCGCCTCGCTCTACCAGCTGTTCCTGAACCAGGACGTGACGCTGGGCTTCTCGACGATCCTGATCGCCCACATCATGTTCTGCGTCAGCTTCGTCGCGCTGACGGTCAAGGCCCGCGTGCGCGGCTTCGACTGGACGCTCGAGGACGCCGCGATGGACCTGGGGTCGTCGCCGTGGCGGACGTTCCGGAAGGTCACGTTCCCGCTCATCGTGCCGGGCATCCTCGCCGCAGCGCTGCTGAGCTTCGCCCTGTCGCTCGACGACTACATCATCACGGACTTCACCAAGGGCGAGTACGTGACGTTCCCGATCCAGGTGAACAACCAGTTCCGCATCTCGTTCCCGCCGCAGGTGAACGTGCTGGCCACGATCATCCTCGTGGTGAGCGTGCTGCTCCTGGTGATCACGTCGGTGCGCGAGGAGCGCTCGAGCGTCGTCGGGCGCTGAGCGGCTCGCACGCGATCGGCGGACCCGGCCGCTCTCGTGCGGCACCGGCCCGTGGCGGTCGCTCCTCGCACACGACCGTCGGTCCCGGCCGATCTCGTGCGGCACCGGCCCGTGGCGGTCGCTCCTCGCACACGATCGGTGATCGGGGGCCGGGCGCCGGGCGCCGGGCGGTCGGCAGTGTCAGACCCCGCTGGTTGGATGACGTCGTGCCAGTTCGACACCTCGCCCCCGTGCCCGACCAGCCGCCCGCCATCCGCTTCGCCGAGGTGGTCCGGGCGGTGACGGCCGTGGCTCGTCAGCGCGGGTTGCAGGTGCCGGTCTTCCGCTCGCCGCCCAAGCTGGCCGACGTCGACCGGACGCTGCGCCGCCGGGCCGACGGGCAATCGGTGGTGGCGATCCGCCTGACCGACCGGCCCTTCGCCGCGGTGCAGTCCGACGTCATCGCCGGCGTCGTGGCCGTCAACGGCCTGGAGGGCCAGGACGCCGGCCGCTTCCGGCGCGCTGCGTGGATCGCGCTCGACGAGCGGCCGATCGACCTGCGCGACCAGCCCGACGATCCTCCGGCCCGGTCCGCCGGGCCCCACGCCACGTCCATCCCCGCCTGACCTCGCGCGTCCCGGGCCGTGCGCCTCGGCCGTCGGATCGCCTCCGTCTGGCTTGCGCCATCCCTTGGTCCGGCGCAGCTGGATCCGCTTCGGCATCGCTCAGATCGTGCCTCGACCCGGCGGATCGGTCACGGCGGCGACCCTGGCGCGTGCGACGATGTGGCGCTCGCCCGGGTGGCGTAACTGGCAGACGCAGAGGGCTTAAACCCCTCGGCTCTTCGGAGCGTGTGGGTTCGAATCCCACCCCGGGCACCTTGCAATGGCCTGATGACGGACGGCGGCACCTCGCTGCGACGGGCCTTGCGGCGCAACGTCACTGCGGGGGCGTCTCGCTGAGTCGGATGTGCAGCGTCTGCCACGCACGGAGGGCCAACTGCAGGTTGAACTGCGTCTCCGGCGAGTTGAGGTCGTGGCCGGAGATCTCGCGGATCCGGTGGAGGCGGTACTTGAGGGTGCTGCGGTGCACCGACAGCGCGTGCGCGGTGGCGTCGTAGTTGCCGCCGCAGGCGAGGTACTGACGGAGCGTGGCCACGAGCTCTGACGAGTCCCTCCCGGCGTCGTAGGCGAGGAGCGCGCCGAGCCACGTCGACGCGAACCGTTCGACGTCGTCGAGATCGGGGAGACCTCCGAGGAGGCGGTAGACGCCGAGCTCGTCGAACGATGTCGCGTGGTCGCCCGCGCCGGCCAGCGCTTGCACCCGGAGGGCGAACAGTGCCTCCCGGTACGACCGTCGGAGATCGCCGCTCTTGTCGCAGGCGCTGCCCACGCCGACGCGGCACGATGCGCCGTGCAGCTCGCGAGCGACCGCCGTGCGGAAGACCTCCCACGGTCGATCGGTGTCGGCGAGGACGACGATCGATGCGCCCCGACTCGCCAGCATCGTGCCGACACCGCACTCCCGGGCCGCTCGGCGCGTGGCATGGAACAGCGCGAGCGGCTCGGGAGGATCTGTGTCGACCTCGACCACCACGGCGCGGTGCGGTCGTTCGAGGTCGTAGCCGAGCGCTTCGGCGCGGGCGATCGCGCTCGCCTCGTCGGCACCGTCGAGGAGCTCGTCGACCAGGCCCCGACCGAGCCGCAGCTCGGTCTCGGCGATGCTCGCGAGACGGACCAGCTCCAGCCCCAGCACCGTCGCAGCGTGCTGGAGCGCCACTCGCGCCTCTTCGCCGGCCACCCCTTCCGGGTCGACGAGTGCGACCACCCCCACGGCGTCGTCGCGCGGTCGAGCGACGACGAGCAACCGCCCGTCGTGACGGATCGGCTCCTCGGCCTCGCACGCTCGTTGCAGCATCGCCTCACGATCTGCGGGGCCTGCCTTGGCGATGGGCTCCGTCGGGCGTGGCCCGGCCCAGGCGCGCACGTTGCCGTGACGATCCTCGATCGTCACCGTGAAGCCGGTCAGTTCGTGCACGGCACGTGCGATGCCCGCCTGGCCCCCGCCGGCCAACGCGACCTGCGTGAGTCGCTCCTGGATGGCGGCGCTGCGCTCGAGCACAGCCACGGTCGCTGCCAGCTGGCGGCTGGTGGCGACCAACTCCGCTGCGTGCCGTCGTTGACGTGCGTGGAGGCGCGCGTTCGCGAGCGCGGTACCGATCTGCTGGGCGAGGACCCTGAGGAGGAACTGCTCTCCCGACGATGGTTCGTCGCCCGCCCCGATCGCCAGGAACCCGAAGTGTCCAGTGCTGCTGCGAAGGGGGAAGGCCCACCCCCATTCATCGTGACCGACGACGATGGCCCCTCCTGCAGTGCTCACGACGGAGAGTTGCGCCTCGACCTCAGCGCGCTCGCCAGCGCCGTCGGGACCCGCGTGCCATCCGACGTCCTCCAGGTACGTGCCCACGAGCCGGCAGCGCGCGAGCGACACCACGGCGGCATCTCCCAGTTGGAGGATCTGCGCCTCGTCGTCGCTGTCGGTCATCTGCATCGACAACGCGACCAACGCCTGCAGACTGGACAGCAACTCGCGAAGCGTCGGTCCGGTGTCGTCGCCGTCCGGTCCTGAGGTCCCGCTCATCGCCCGGCCGACCTCAGGTCGCCGCCGGCAGCGCTGCGGCGGCTCAGCGTGGGCACGGGGTCACCAGCGATCCCCCGGGTTCCGCACGGGTGGGCAAGGCATCGGTCACGAGAGGACCTTTCTGCTCTGCCCTGAGCGTAAGTGCCAGCGGGCGGCGCAGCCAGGGTCGCCTTCGTCTCGACAGGGCGAGACCGGCCCACGATTTCGTCCCGGTTCTCAGCCACGACCAGCGCGACGACGCCGCCGACGGGACCGCAGCACGCGGTTCGGCCTGTCGGGTGGTGGCGCTCGTCGAGCCGGGAGCGCACGGTGGAGCGATGACACGTGACGGCCCAGCATCCGACGACGGTCCATCGGCGCTGCGACAGGCGCAACTGCACCTCGCGATGGCTGCGGTGTGCTGCGCCAGCGGCGACGCCGACCGAGCCAGGACCGAGGTCGACGCAGTGCTCGAGCAACCGGGCCTGCCGGCGTCGCTCTACGAAGCGGCCGGACGACGGCGCACGATCGCGCTGCTGACGAACGTCGACCAGGGGGATCTCGAGGTCGATCGGTTGATGGCCGAGGTCGGTGAGGACGCTCGCCGCGGCGCCGTCGCCGACGAGTGCTCCCCGACCGCCCTGGTCGTGGCCGCTGTCGCTGCGTGGCGCCACGGACTGGTCGACCAGACGCTCCAGCTGCTGTGGGCCGCCGAGCGGCGCGGCCGAGAACCCTGCGACGATTCGTTCCCCGGGCTCGGCCTGTCCGTCGTGCTCACCACCCTCGGACGTGTCGAGGACGCGTACGCGTGCACCGCGGCTGCGGCGGACGAGATCCGCCTCGACGGCCACCCCCTGTGGAGCGCAGCACCGGCACTGTTCGCTGCCCGTGTCGACCTCGCGGCCGGCCGGGTCGACTCGGCGACGACATCAGCACGCACCGGTCTGGACATGACCTGTGAGATGTCGAGCTCGTCGCTGGCGCCGATCGCCTGGAACGTGCTCGTGCACGCCGCGCTGCGCCGCGGCGAGCTGGGACGGGCGACCGAGCTGTTCGACGAGTGGAACGCCACCACGGCACCCGGGATGCTGCTCTTCGGCACGCCCCACCAGCGCTGGTCCGAGCTCAGGTTGCGCGACGCCCACGGGGTGGACCTCCTCGGCGACCCGGGGACGGAGACGACGTACGACGTGGTGGCCAGCGACCGCCGACTGCTGCTCGAGGAGCCTGGCGCGGCCGCCTGGCTCACCCGGGTGGCGGTCCGGGCCGACGACCAGCGGCGCGCGCAGGTCGTCGTGCAGGCGGTCGAGCACCTCGCTGCCACCAACCCTCGCCATCGAGCGATCGTCGCGGCGGCGTGGCACGCCCGAGGCGTCGCTGGGCACGACCTGACCGCCCTCCGTTCGGCGGCGACCATGCACTGCGCACCGTGGGACCGGGCGTCGGCCGCTGAGGACGCCGCGCACGTCAGCCTGGCCCGTGGGGACCGCGCCGCCGCCCGGTCGTGGCTGGAACGTGCGGTCACGGACTACGACCTCGGTGGCGCCACGCACGACGCGGCGCGGATCCGGTCGCGGTTGCGCGACGTCGGGGTCCGGGTCCGGCACTGGAGCTCCCAAACGCGCCCGGTCAGTGGGTGGGAGAGCCTCACCGAGACCGAGTCCGTGGTCACCGGCTTCGTCGCCGAGGGTCTGTCGAACCAGCAGGTCGCGACACGGATGTTCCTCTCACGGCACACCGTGGACTTCCACCTCCGGCACATCTTCCGCAAGCTGGGCATCGACTCACGCGTCGTGCTCACCCGCATCGCGCTGTCCCATGAACCGGCGTGCTCGTGAGCGGGGCGCCACATCGGCCCGATCCGAGGGCTGCTGCCAGGGTCCGTCCCGGCCCACCGTGCGGTGCTGCCACGCGATCTCGGGATGTGCCGTCGCCGCCCAACCGCAAGCCTTGATCGCATCGGTCCCGACATCGGGAGAAGGAGCGCACCATGGCGAAAGCGGTCGGCATCGACCTGGGCACGACCAACTCGGTGATCGCCACCGTCGAGGGTGGTCAACCGACGGTCATCCCAAACGCTGAGGGCTCGCGCACGACGCCGTCCGTCGTCGCGTTCACCGAGCAGGGTGAACGGCTCGTCGGCCAACTCGCCCGACGTCAGGCGATCATGAACCCCAAGGGGACGATCTCGTCGGCGAAGCGGTTCATCGGGCGTCGCTACGACGAGGTCGCGAGCGAGCTCAACGCGGTCACGTTCGATGTGGTCGAGGGACCGGATGGCGTGGCCCGCTTCGACGTGCGCGGCAAGCAGTACGCGCCCGAGGAGATCTCGGCCCTCGTCCTCCGGAAGCTGGTCGAGGACGCCGGCAAGTTCCTCGGGGAGAAGGTCACCGAGGCGGTCATCACGGTCCCGGCCTACTTCAACGACGCCCAGCGGCAGGCCACCAAGGACGCCGGGAAGATCGCCGGCCTGGAGGTCCTGCGCATCATCAACGAGCCCACTGCGGCGGCGTTGGCCTACGGCGTGGACAAGAAGTCGAACGAGACCGTGCTCGTGTTCGACCTGGGGGGCGGAACCTTCGACGTGAGCATCCTCGACGTCGGCGACGGCGTCGTCGAGGTCCGTTCGAGCTCCGGTGATGCCCATCTCGGTGGGGACGACTTCGACCGCCGTCTGGTCGACCACCTCGCGGACGAGTTCCAGAAGGAGAACGGCATCGACCTGCGCGACGACCCGCAGGCCCTGCAGCGGCTCTTCGAGGCTGCCGAGCGGGCCAAGGTCGAGCTGTCCTCGGTGACGCAGACCCAGGTCAACCTGCCGTTCGTCACCGCGGATGCCACCGGCCCGAAGCACCTCGTCACGACGCTGATGCGGTCGACGTTCGAGTCGATCACGAAGGACCTCGTCGATCGCTGTCTCGGTCCGGTCGAGCAGGCCATGTCCGATGCGAAGGTGAACACCAACGACATCGACGAGGTCATCCTCGTCGGCGGGTCGACCCGCATCCCTGCGGTGCAGGACCTGGTCCGGCGACTCACGGGCGGCACGGACCCGAACATGACCGTCAACCCCGACGAGGTGGTCGCCATCGGTGCTGCGGTCCAGGCCGCCATCATCAAGGGCGAGGTCAAGGACGTCCTCCTGCTCGACGTCACCCCGCTCTCGCTCGGCGTCGAGACGATGGGCGGCGTGATGTCGAAGGTGATCGAACGCAACACGACGATCCCTGCACGCCGCACCGAGGTCTTCAGCACGGCCGAGGACGACCAGGATGCGGTCGACGTCGTCGTGCTGCAGGGGGAACGGGAGCGCGCTGCGGACAACCGGGTGCTCGGACGGTTCCGACTCGAGGGCATCCGTCCCGCCCCTCGTGGCTCTCCGCAGATCGAGGTCACCTACGACGTCGACGCCAACGGCATCCTGAACGTCACGGCGAAGGATCGCGACACCGGAGCGCAGCAGGAGATCACGATCAGCCAGAGCTCCAACCTCGACGAGCAGGAGGTCGAGCGGATGATCGCCGATGCAGAGACCCATCGGGCCGAGGACACCCGGATCCGGGCCGAGGTCGACGCACGCAACGAGCTCGACAGCATCGCCCATCGGGTCGAGACGACGCTGTCCGAGCTGGGCGACCAGGTCCCCGTCCACGAGAAGGCACGGGCCGAGAACCTGATCGTCGACGCCCGCGCCGCCATCGACGAGGGAGGCGACGTCGATCGCCTGCGGTCGTTGAGCGCCGAGCTGCAGCAGGTGCTCCACGGTCTGGGCACCAGCCGACCGGCGGGCGACACCGCACCCGACGGCACCGCCACGGCCGAGGACGACGTCATCGACGCCGACTTCACCGTCTCGTAGGGCGGCGGATCCGGTGAACGGCCAGCCGGCGCCGACCGAGCCCGACCGCGTCGATCCCCCCGACGACCCACCCGTCGGAGACGACACCGGCCCGGCCTCCGGTCGCGCGCCGGCGGAACCGCCGCCGTCGCCCGAGACGGCGCGCCGCGCTGCTCCGAGCTCGGACGATGCCGACCAGCGGCTCCGCCGGGCCATGGCCGACCTCGACAACCTCCGCAAGCGCTTCCAGCGCGAGGTCGTGCGCGAACGGGAGGCGGAACGAGCGCAGGTGGCAGCCGAGTGGCTCCCGGTCGTCGACGACCTCGACCGGGCGCTGGAGCACGCGGGTGCCGGGGACCGCGCTTCCGACGGCCTCGCCGACGGGGTGCGCGCGGTGAGGGACCATGCGTTGGCCGTGCTCGCCGGGCTCGGCTTCCCGCGGTTCGAGGACGTCGGTGAGCGGTTCGATCCGACCCGCCACGAGGTGGTCAGCACCACCGAGGCCGACGCTCCTCCGCACACCGTCGTGGCTGTGCTGCGGCCCGGCTACGGGACGAACCAGGCCGTCCTGCGTCCTGCGGCAGTCGTCACGAGCGCCTGATGGCTCGCCGCGACTTCTACGACGCGCTGGGCGTCGAGCGATCCGCGACACCCGACGAGATCCAGTCGGCGTACCGCAGGCTGGCCCGCAGCTTCCACCCCGACGTCAACAAGGATCCCGCCGCCGAGGATCGCTTCAAGGAGATCTCCGAGGCCTACGACGTGCTGTCGGATCCCGACCTGCGCCGTCGCTACGACCAGTTCGGCCACGACTTCCGGCAGGTGCCCGAGGGTGCCGATCCGCGGACGTATGCACGGTCCGGGGCGGCTGGTGGCGGACGAGCCGGGAGGTCTGACGGCGACTGGTACACCACCGGCGCCGGCGGTGAGGTCGATCTCGAGGACCTGTTCGGCGATCTGTTCGGCGGTGGCCGACGTCGGACGTGGGGGTCGATCCCCGGGGCCGACCAGGAGGTCGAGATCACCATCCCGATCGAGGAGGCGTTCCGGGGCGGCTCGCGGACCATCACGCTGTCCGGCGCCGACGGTTCGCGCACCCTGGACGTGAGCATCCCGGCCGGCGTCACCGACGGGCAACGCATCCGCCTCAGCGGTCAGGGAGGCCACGGCACCGGGCAGGGCCCGCCGGGCGACCTCTACCTGGTCGTGCGACTCGCACCCCACCCCCGCTACCGCGCCGAGGGCCGCGACATCCACCTGGAGCTCCCGTTGGCCCCCTGGGAGGGCGCGCTCGGCGCCACCCTCGCCGTCGACACACCGGGTGGCGAGACGAAGGTCCGGGTGCCGGCCGGCACGTCGAGCGGGCGGCGTCTCCGACTGAGGGGACGCGGTCTTCCCAACCCCCGGGGGGAGCCCGGCGACCTCTTCGCCGAGGCCCGCATCCTCGTGCCGGCGACGCCGAGCGACGAGGAGCGGCGACTGTTCGAGCAACTGGCACGAACGTCGACCTTCGATCCCAGACGGAGCAACCGATGACGGCGCACGTGCTCGCCCGGCCGTGGCGACTCGGCCTCGATGACTTCGCTCGTGCCGTCGGGGAGCATCCCGACCTGGTGCGCCGGTTCGTCGCACTCGGGTTGATCGAGGCGACGACGGACGTGTCCGGGGAGCTGTGGTTCGAGCCCGGCCAGATCGCCGAGACGGCCCGCCTGCGACGCCTTCGAGCCGGCTTCGCCCTGAACTACGCCGCCCTGGGACTCGTCGCCGACCTCCTCGACCGACTCGATCGGCTCGAGGCGGAACGACGACGTCGCACCGGCGACCTTCCGACACCGTCAGGAGCACGACGATGGAGATGAACCGTCTCACCCAGCGATCGCAGGAGGCGCTGCACGACGCCCAGACGAAGGCGTTGCGCTACGGCCACACCGAGGTCGACGGCGAGCACCTGCTGCTCGCCCTCCTGGAGCAGCCCGACGGGCTCGTTCCCCAGCTGGTGGCGCGAGCAGGGTCGGACCCTGCCGATCTCCGCGCCGGCCTCGACGCCGAGCTCGAGCGGCGTCCACGTGTGAGCGGCCCCGGGTCGGCGCCGGGTCAGGTGACCCTGACGCAGCGCCTCGCCCGTCTCCTCGATGCCGCCGACAAGGAAGCCGTGCGGCTGAAGGACGAGTACGTCTCGGTCGAGCACCTGCTGCTGGCGCTGATCGCGGAGGGCTCGGGAACCGCCGCCGGTCGGATCCTGGAGTCCGGGGGCGTGTCCCGCGAAGCCGTCCTGGGGGCGCTGACCGAGATCCGCGGCAACCAGCGGGTGACCTCCGCGATGCCCGAGGTCACCTACGAGGCGTTGGAGAAGTACGGACGTGACCTCGTGCAGGAGGCCCGGCTCGACAGGCTCGATCCGGTGATCGGGCGGGACGAGGAGATCAGGCGAACCGTGCAGATCCTGTCGCGCAAGACGAAGAACAACCCCGTGCTCATCGGCGACCCGGGCGTGGGCAAGACCGCCATCGTCGAAGGCCTCGCCCAGCGCATCGTCAACGGCGACGTGCCCGACGGACTGCGCGACAAGACGATCTTCGCCCTCGACATGGGCTCCCTCATCGCCGGAGCGAAGTACCGCGGCGAGTTCGAGGAACGTCTCAAGGCGGTGCTCAACGAGGTCACGGGATCCGAGGGCCAGATCCTGCTCTTCGTCGACGAGATGCACACCGTGGTCGGCGCCGGCGCGGCCGAGGGGTCGATGGACGCCGGCAACATGCTCAAGCCGATGCTCGCCCGCGGCGAGCTGCACATGATCGGCGCCACGACTCTCGACGAGTACCGATTGCACGTCGAGAAGGACGCCGCGCTCGAGCGGAGGTTCCAGACCGTGCTCGTCGACGAGCCGGCGGTCGAGGACGCCATCTCCATACTGCGCGGCCTTCGGGAGCGGTTCGAGGTGTTCCACGGCGTGAAGATCCAGGACAGCGCGATCGTCGCCGCCGTCGTGCTCAGCCACCGCTACATCTCCGACCGGTTCCTGCCCGACAAGGCGATCGACCTCGTCGACGAAGCGGCCGCCATGCTGCGCACGGAGATCGACTCGCTGCCGTCCGAGCTCGACGGGCTCACGCGGCGCGTGACCCGCCTCGAGATCGAGGAGGCGGCGCTCGCGAAGGAGACGGACAGGGCCAGCGAGCACCGCCTGGCGGAACTGCGCAAGGAGCTCGCCGATCTGCGCGCCGATGCGGACGCCATGCGCGCCCAGTGGGACGCCGAACGCCAGGCGCTGAAGAGGGTGCAGGCCCTGCGCGAGGAGCTCGAACGGGTCCGGCTCGAGGCCGATCGCGCCGAGCGGGCCTACGACCTCGAACGAGCCGCCGAACTGCGGTTCGGGAAGTTGACCGAGCTGGAACGTCGGCTCGAGACCGAGGAACAGCTCCTGGCCACGAAGCAGGGCGCAGCCCGACTGCTGCGCGAGGTGGTCACCGAGGACGAGATCGCCACCATCGTGTCGCGGTGGACCGGCATCCCGGTGAGTCGGCTCAAGGAGGGCGAGCGCGAGAAGCTCCTGCGCCTCGACCAGATCCTGCACGAGCGCGTGATCGGTCAGGACGAGGCGGTGCAACTCGTCGCCGACGCCATCATCCGGGCCCGTTCAGGCATCAAGGACCCGAAACGACCGATCGGTTCGTTCATCTTCCTGGGACCGAGCGGCGTCGGCAAGACCGAGCTGGCTCGGACGCTCGCCGCGGCGTTGTTCGACACCGAGGACAACATGGTGCGCCTCGACATGAGCGAGTACCAGGAGCGGCACACCGTGAGCAGGCTCGTCGGCGCGCCACCCGGGTACGTCGGCTACGAGGAAGGCGGCCAGCTCACGGAGGCCGTACGACGCAAGCCGTACTCGGTGGTCTTGTTCGATGAGATCGAGAAGGCCCATCCAGACGTCTTCAACACCTTGCTGCAGGTGCTCGACGACGGCCGCCTCACCGATGCGCGAGGTCGGCTCGTCGACTTCCGCAACACGGTGGTGATCATGACGTCGAACATCGGGTCGCCCGAACTGCTCGAGGGCGTGTCCGACTCGGGAACGATCGAGCCAGAGATCCGCGACATCGTCATGGCCCGGCTCAGCAGCCACTTCCGCCCGGAGTTCCTGAACCGCGTCGACGACATCGTCCTGTTCAAGCCGCTGACCCTGGACGAGATCGAGCGGATCGCCGAGCTGATGTTCGACGACCTGCGCAACCGCTTGGCCGACCGGCAGATGACGCTCGAGGTCAGCCCCGACGCCTTGCGGCACATCGCCGAGCAGGGGTTCGACCCGGTGTACGGCGCCCGACCGCTGCGCCGGTACATCTCCCACGAGGTCGAGACCCGGCTCGGCCGAGCGCTGCTCGGCGGCGAGGTGCACGACGGCGCCGTCGTGAGGATCGAGCTGGAGGACGACGAGCTCGCGGTCCGGTGGCAGAACCCCATCACCTCCGTCCCGCAGGCCGCGTGAGGGGAGCACGACGTGGCCGACCCTCACGTGGTGGAGTGCCTGTCCTGCGGGAAGCGCAACCGGCTGCCGGATGCGGCCAGCGGTGTGCCCCGGTGCGCCAACTGCCAGACCCCGCTTCCCTGGATCGCCGATGCCGACGACACCACCTTCCCCGCCGTTGCCGACGCGGCGGATCTGCCCGTGCTCGTCGACCTCTGGGCGACGTGGTGCGGGCCCTGCCGGATGGTGACCCCGGCGCTCGAAGCCCTCGCTCGATCCCACGCCGGAAAGGTCAAGCTGGTCAAGGTCGATGTCGACCGCTCACCGCTCACCGCTCGGCGGTTCGCCGTGCAGAGCGTTCCGACCTTGATCGTGCTGCACCGCGGGGAGGTCGTCGACCGCCAGGCCGGTGCCGCCCCGGAGCACGTGCTGCGCCCATGGCTGGACGAGGCGATCAGGCGGGCGCGCTCGTCGCCATCGACGACGGTCGGCTGACCGGCGCGACCGCAGGTCGTCGTTCACGAGGGCACGCTCGCCCTCACGCGGCCGGCGCGGACGGCGCCCACCAGCGCGGAGTGGTCGCGCTCGGTCTGTTGCGCGTACGCGTCGGCGAACTCTGCCACGGCCTCGTCGAAGGTACGCCGGCGTCCGAGGTAGCCAGCGATCGCGGCGGCGTCGCCGGACCGGGCGTGCGCACGAGCCAGCACCCGACCGCACAACCGTGCGTAGGTAGCGAACCCCGACGCCGTCATGACGTCGAGGTTGACGGAGCCCTTCATGTCGCGGAACTGGCGGACGTAGTAGTGGCGGTCCCCATCGGTGGTCCAGCCGAGGAAGATGTCGCTCGCCGCCTGCATGAGCCGT
Organism: Dermatobacter hominis; assembly: GCF_020715685.1. Classification (GTDB taxonomy): domain Bacteria; phylum Actinomycetota; class Acidimicrobiia; order Acidimicrobiales; family Microtrichaceae; genus Dermatobacter; species Dermatobacter hominis. Next base: position 1,909,705 of record NZ_CP085840.1, on the reverse strand, counting down.
TGCCCGACGACGACTCGCTGTCCCTGGTGCTCGAACTCCGAGGGTCCGGCGTACGGTGCGATCACGGCGTCGTTCGCCTCCTTGAGCTGCAGGAACAGCGGCGTCCTGCCGTCGTGGTCCATGAGCAGCACCAAGTAGCAACGTGTCCCGACGCTGCCGATGCCGACCACCTTGCGCGCCGCGTCCACGATCGTCCAACGCTCGAGCAGCGGACGGCGATCCGCAGGTAGGGACTCCACGTATCGCTCGAGCATCTGCGTCGCATCGCGATCCTCGATCTCGTCGTGCGCGATGAGCGGGGGCTTGTCGACGATGCGGCGTCGCTCGCCGACGACCGTGGTGAACTTCGGGAGGGCGCCCAGGCTGGTGCGGTGACGCACCTTGGGCACGCACAAGGCTTCCTCGAGGTCCTTCGCCTGCTCCTCCCGAGCGATGGCGAGGACCCGTTGCACGTCGACGCGGTCGTACCAGACGTCGAGGGGCGACATCGGTCCGAGCTCACCCATGCGCTCCCGATACGCGCGCACGGTGCCCTCGACCGCCGCCGTGCGCTCCCGTGCCTCGAGGTTCAGGTTGCCGGCCGCCACGGCCACGCTCGCCGCGAGGCGCTTGACGTCCCATTCCCAGGGCGCCGGGAGCGTCTCGTCGAAGTCGTTGACGTCGAAGACGAGGTTCCGCTCCGGGGTCGCGAACACCCCGAAGTTGGCCAGGTGTGCGTCGCCACATGCCTGCACGCGGTAGCCCGTCACCGGGGTGCTGGCGAGGTCGTCGGACATGAGCTGCGCTGCGCCGCGCAGGAAGGCGAAGGGCGACGCCATCATCCGTCCGTAGCGGACGGGCACGAGGTCGGCGAGCCGGCCAGCATCCGAGACGCCGAGACGAACCACGGGATCGGGCCGCCCGGGATCGGGTTCCCACCGGGCGTGCGCAGACCGGGGCACCTCCTTCCGGCGGGACCGACCATCGGCGCGACGGTCCTCGTAGGACTTGCGTCCGGCATCTCGCACCTCCCCACGATGGCGAACCGACCGATCGGGCGCACCACGCGCTCGCGTTGTTCCGAGCCGCGGTCGGCGACTCACGAGGCGAGCGGCGCTCAGCCCTCCGCGAAGGTTCCCGATCGCGTCGTGCGCGACTCGCCGTCCCCCCTGGGGTCGGCGCGGTGTTCGGCACGTGCACCCAGCCAACTGGCGATGTTCCGCACGTAGTCCTTGAAGGTCTCCAAGCGGGAGGGGTCCCGCTTCATCTCGTCGCTCGGCGGCTCGGTCACGAACGACGGCGCGCCGGCGTCGATGTCCCAGTTCATGTCGGCGAAGTGGTGGAACGTCGAGCACGCCACCGCCCGGCCCGCGGGGCCGCCGCCGGTCACCGTCTCGCCGTCGAGGGCGACCGCCAGGTTGAACGCGCAGCCGGTGACCGTGCTGCGACCCCGGCCGACGACCTGCGCGAAGCCGTACTCCGGCGGCGCCGAGACAGCACCCTCGTGGGGGTGGGCCGGGAACCACTCGATCCGCCCGCTGGCGTTCCGGTCGGTCCGGAGCAGCTCGTGCGCCGGTTCGTCGGCCATGACCGGCTGATACCCGCCGTTCGCGCCCGAGTGGTAGTTCGGCCACGAGATGTTCGGGTTGTCCTGATCGTCACGACGGGCGTTCGGCTCGGGGTTCTGGTTGTGGAAGTGGTTGAGCTGGCCGATCGAACCGAGGCAGACGAGACAGGAGCCGAGGTCCTGGTGGTCGCGAGCGGTCAGCACGCCGCCACCCCGCTCGCGGAAGCGCATGATCCCCGCCGCGTCGCCGGGTGAGAGCCCGTGGCCGGCGTCGACGGCCATCAGCCAGAGCTGGTCGTAGTCGAGCGTGTCGAGCACGCTCAGCACCGAGTCGTCCGTCGCTTCGTCGCGATTGCGGGTGGTCACGTCGTGGCCGGCGCGTGCCAACTCGTCGGCGAGGAGCGAGAACCGCCCGACGTTCCAGTCATCGGGGATGTCAGGGATGGTCGTCTGCAGCAGGATGCTCGCCATCCCGCCAGCATGCTCGTTCACCATCGGCGGCACCCCCCGCGATCTCGTAGATCATCCGTCGAGTGGCGATGAGGCCGGCGTCCGGGACCGGCGCCCTCGGTCAGAGCTTCTCGGCGACCACGTCGATCTGGTGGATCTGCGGTGCTTCGACGAACAGGTCGGGGGCCTTCTCCATGAGCGCCGCAGCGACCTTGCCGTTGAGGTGAGCCTGTCGGCCGTCGTCGTCGGGGAAGACGTCGAAGATCCCGAACTGCCCGCCGCCCAACTGCACGGCGAACCAGGCGGTCGTTCCGGGCTCGTCCTCGACCAGCCCTTGGCCGGCCTCCAGGAAGGCCTCCACCTCGGCCTCCTTGCCCGGCTTCGCCTGCAACGGCACCCACAACCCAACGGTGACCTTGCTCATGTCCGTCTCCTTCGCTGTGAACGTCCTTCGGACGGCTGCGACGCAGACGGTCGCATCGACGTGGGGACCACGACTGCGCGGCGGATGCCGAGCACGACGTCGACTTCGAAGGCGGTCGGGCTCGTCGACCGACCTCCTCGTTCGACCCATCGTCGTGGCCGCGCCCCGCCGCCACATCCCGCGAGCGCGTAGGCGTCGACCGTGGACCTCCGAGGTCGCCACCAGCTGAGGTGTCGGCATGAGGAAATCGTGGCCCGAGCGTCGGCGGTGGGTGCGATCCTGGGTCCGATGGAGCGCGATGGGCTGTTCGACCGGGTCGTGGCGAGCACCTACGACGAGGACCACGCCGAGCGGTTCGCGGCGGACGTGATCGGGCCGACGGTCAGCGTGCTGGCCGACCTGGCGGCCGGCGGTCGGGCCCTCGAGCTGGCGGTCGGCACCGGCCGAGTCGCCCTGCCGTTGGTCGAGCGCGGGGTCGAGGTGGTCGGCATCGAGCTCTCGCAGGCGATGGTCGACGAGATGGCGGCCAAGCCGGGTGCGGATCGGGTCCCCGTCGTCATCGGCGACATGGCGACGACCTGCGTCGGCGGAGAGTTCTCGCTCGTGTACCTCGTCTACAGCACGATCACGAACCTGCTGACCCAGGACGAGCAGGTGGCGTGCTTCGCCAACGCCGCCGCCCACCTGGCGCCGGGTGGCCGATTCGTGGTCGAGGTCGGGGTCCCGTCGTTGCGCCGGCTACCGCCCGGCGCGAGGTTCGTGGGACAGGAGGCCACCGATCGCCACATCGGCGTCGACGAGCTGGATCCACGCACCCAGTCCATGACCTGCCACCACACCTACGTGCGCGACGGCGAGGCGAGCGTCTTCCGCTCCCGTCACCGCTACGTCTGGCCCTCCGAGCTCGACCTGATGGCTCGCCTCGCCGGGCTCGAGCTGGAGCACCGGTGGAGCGATTGGCACCGAGCCCCGTTCACCGCCGACAGCGCCTCGCACATCTCCGTCTGGCGCAAGCCGCCGGGGTGACCGTCAGCGGCGACCTCTTACGTCGTCGCCTCGAGCCCAGTGGTGGGGGGCGCGAAACGAGAAGCAGGATGGGCGTGGATCCGGCACGCCATCCTCTTCAGCCCCGCCTTGCGTCGTCGTCCGTTCCGGGTGCACGTCCGCCTAGGTTGACGGCGTCCGACGAGGAGGTGGGGATGCGCACGAGGCCGACACCGCGCGACGTGCTCGGCGTCCCCGCACTGCCGCCGCCGGCCCTCAGCGCGGGTGTCTCACGGCTCCGCGGGATGCTCGGGCGACTGCATCGCTCGACAGCCCCGCCGCCGGTCCAAGTGCTCGACGCGCTATTCGGCATGCTGGAGCACCGGGTGCTGGTGGCGTTGTGCTCGGTCGGGGTACCCGATGCGCTGACCGGACCCCGAACTGTGGGTGATCTGGCGCGTGACGTCGGGGCCGACCCCGATCTGCTGGAGCGGCTCGTCCGGTTCGGGGCCACGCGCGGCTGGCTGCGCATCGACCGGCGCGGCCGAGTGCGACCCACGAGGGTCACTGCGTTCCTCCGCGCCGACCATCCCGGCGGCTGGCGCTCGTGGGTCGACTTCGCCGGAGGCGCGGAGGTGGTCGCTGCCGTTGCGGAGCTCTCTGCCGAAGCTGCCAACCCGTTCCAGACGGTGAACGGCGCACCGTTCTTCGAGTGGATGGCCGAGCACGATGACCGCTGGGCCGTCTTCGACGAGGCCATGGCTGCCGGCGGACGCATGCATGCGCTGACCCTCGCCCACTCGCTCGACTGGTCCGGTTGCGCGACGATCTGTGACGTCGGCGGAGGGACCGGAGCGCTGCTCGCTGCTCTCCTCGAGCTCGTGCCGGGGGCGACCGGGACACTGCTCGACCTGCCCGGTGTCGCCGCACGCGCCGTCGACCATCCCAGGATGAGTGTCGTTGCGGGGGATGCCTTCACGACTGTGCCCGACGGGCACCACACCTACCTCCTCGTGAACGTCATCCACGACTGGGGCGACGATGACTCGGTCTCCCTGCTCCGGGCGGTCGCGGCCGCCGACCCGCGTCGAGTCGTCGTGGTCGAAGGCGAGCGGTCAGAGGTGCCCACGGACGACATCGCAGCGTCGACCGACGTGCTGATGGCAGCACTGACGCCGGGCGGCCGGGAGCGCACCGCGTCCCAGATCGATGCGCTGGCGACCGCCGCCGGTCTCCGGACGTGCACGAGGGTGCGGCTCGCATCGGGCGACCTCGCCTCTGTACTCGTCGCAGCCTGACGGCGGACACCGCCCCTGCGTCGCCCGTCGACCCCAGGTCGAGCTGATCACTGGCTGCGGGACCGCCCGTCTCCGAGGGACGGGCGGCCCGCATCAGACCGGTGGCTACCGGCCGGCCTGCGTGCCGGTCACGTTGAAGTCCGCGTCGAGGGCGACCGTCACGTGGCTGCCGTCCGCCTTCGTCGCGTGCACCTCGTAGGTCGCACCGTCCGCATCGGTCTCGGCTCGCTCCACCGTCGCGCCCGGCACTGCGCCCAGCGCTGCAGCAGTCGCCTTCTCGAGCTCGGTGCCGGTCAACGGCGTCTCGGTGATGCCGTTCGCGGTGTGGGGTCCGCGCTGCTGCCCATCGGCCGGCTGCTGTGTCGAGCCGGACGGCGCCGTCGTGGTGGTCGTGTCCTGGGCACCGGCGGTGCCGGTCAGCGCATACGCACCGCCTGCGCCACCGAGGAGCAGTGCGCCGCCGAGGGCAGCGGTGCCGAGCTTCTTCCGGAGGGGTCTCATGTGTGGGAACTCCTTGTGGGGTGTCCCGTCCGCTGGTTCGATCACGAGCCGTTCCAATGGGTGGATCGAACACTCCCAGTGGAGGTGGCACTGAGTGCCATGTCGATGTACGTTCCGTCCAATCACCGACGGCTGCTCCCAGCGGCGGCCGTCCGAGGGGGAGGCTCGCTGTGGAAGGTCTGCGATTCGACGGGGACGTGATCGTGGTGACGGGCGCTGGTGGCGGCATGGGGAGATGTCATGCGCTCGAGCTGGCGAGTCGGGGCGCACGCGTCGTCGTGAACGACCTGGGCGGACATCCGTTCGGAGGCGGGAGTGATCCGGGACTCGCCGAAGCGGTCGTCGAAGAGATCCGTGCCGTCGGTGGAGAGGCGGTCGCCAACGTCGAGTCGGTCGCCGACGTCGAGGGCGCTGCGAGCCTCACCGAGCAGGCGCTGGACACGTGGGGCAGGCTCGATGCGGTGGTGGCGAACGCCGCCATCCTGCGGGACAAGCCGTTCGACGAGATGACCGTCGAGGACTTCGACGACGTGATCGACGTCAACCTTCGGGGCGTGATGCGAGTGCTGCATCCGGCGTACAAGGCGATGAAGGCGAGCGGCGGCGGTCGGATCGTGGCAGTGACCTCGACGTCGGGGTTCCTCGGTGCCAGGGCGCAGACGAACTACGGGGCGGCGAAGTCCGGGTTGCTCGGACTCACCCGCTCCCTCGCGCTCGAGGGACAGGCGTCCGGCATCAAGGCCAACCTCCTCGCACCCGGAGCGCTGGGTACACGGATGCACACGGCGATGGTCGAGTCGGCCACGTACCACGCCGACGCCAGTGCGGATCTGGTGCAGAGCGAGGCCGCTGCCGCGTTCCTGAGACCCGAGCGCGTGAGCCCGATGGTGAGCGTGCTGACCCACCCGACGTGTCCGGTGACCGGACAGGTGCTGGGGGCGTGGGGCGGGATGTTCCACCGCTTCGGAGTCACGCTCAACGCAGGGTGGACCAACCCCGACGGGCCGACCACCGCAGAGGACATCCTTGCGAACTGGGATCGGATCGTGGACGAGGAGTCAGCGCGGGACGCCGGCCTCGACTCGTTCGGCGGCGGCCGGTCCTCGTGACCACCGAAGCGATCCACTACGACCCGTACGACTTCGCGCTGAGCGCGGATCCGTACGCCACGTACGCGCGGTTGCGGGACGAGGCGCCGCTTTACTTCAGCGAGGAGCACGACTTCTACGCCCTCAGCCGGTACGGCGACGTGGAGGCCGGGCTCCGTGACGCCGTCACCTACTCCTCGAGCCGCGGGAACATCATCGAGTTCATCAAGGCCGGCTTCGAGATGCCCTCCGGCGTGGTCATCTACGAGGATCCGCCGACCCACACCCTCCACCGGGCGGTCCTCTCCCGTGTGTTCACGCCGAAGAAGATGGCGGCGCTGGAGGATCGCATCCGCCAGTACTGCGCCGCCTGCCTCGACCCGGTCGTCGGTTCGGGCGGGTTCGACCTGATCGACGAGGTGGCCGCGGCGGTCCCGATGCGGACCATCGGGATGCTGCTCGGCATCCCGGAGGACGACCAGCGCGCCATCCGTGACCGGCCCGAGGCAGACATGCACACCACCGACGGCCAGCCGTTGAAGGTGTCGGCCGACTTCGCGAGCGGCGCCGCGTTCGCCGACTACGTCGACTGGCGCATGGAGCACCCTTCGGACGACCTGATGACGCTGCTCATCGCCGCGGAGATCGATGACGGGCGCGGAGGGACGAGGCGACTCGAGCGGTCGGAGATCCTCACCTACGTGAACGTCCTCGCCGGCGCCGGCAACGAGACCACCAGGCACCTCATCGGGTGGGCCGGCAAGGTGCTCGCGGACCACCCCGAGCAACGTCGCGAGCTGGCATCGGACCCGTCGTTGATCCCGAACGCGATCGAGGAGCTGCTCCGATTCGAACCTCCAGCGCCATTCGCTGCGAGGTACGTGACCCGCGACGTCGTGCTCCACGGCGCGACGGTCCCGGAGGGCAGCGTGATGCTGTTCGTGATCGGCGCCGCGAACCGCGACGACCGGCGCTATGACGACGGCGACGACTTCGACATCCACCGGGCCGTCGGCGCGCACCTGACGTTCGGCTTCGGGATCCACTACTGCCTCGGCGCCGCGCTCGCTCGGTTGCAGGGCCGCATCGTGCTCGAAGAGCTGCTCGAGAGATTCCCGGACTGGACCGTGGACGTCCGCGGCGCGCAGCTCGCTCCCAGCTCGACGATCCGCGGTTGGGCGACGCTGCCGATGGTCCTCCCGTGATCGGCCTGCACGGGCTCGGCCGTGTCATAGTCTGTCCATGGCACTGAGTGCCACCCCAGGCGGGACACCGACGGAGAGCGGAGACATGACGACGGCGACGAGCGAAGACCTCTACTACGACCCCTACGACCCGGACCTGCAGTGGGATCCGTTCCCCACGTTCCGGCGAATGCGGGAGGAGGCGCCGCTCTACTACAACGAGCGCCACGACTTCTACGCCGTGAGCCGGTTCGATGACGTCGAGGGGGTGCTCAAGGACCCTGGCACCTACAGCTCGGCGCGAGGGGGGATCCTCGAGCTCATCAAGATGGAGATGGACCTGCCGTCCGGGGTCTTCATCTTCGAGGACCCGCCGATCCACACGGCGCACCGCGGCCTCCTGTCCCGGGTGTTCACTCCGAAGAAGATGAACGCCCTCGAGCCACAGATCCGAGACCTGTGCGCCGAGGTGCTCGATCCCCTGGTCGGTGCCGAGCGCATCGACTTCGTGCTCGACCTGGGCGCCCGGATGCCCATGCGGGTCATCGGGATGCTGCTCGGCATCCCGGTCCAGGACCAGGAGGACCTCCGCGTCCACAAGGACGAGGGCATCCGTCGGGAAGTCGGCAAGCCGGGCGAGTTCAGCGAGGACCAGTTCGCCGACGCCACGTTCTTCGAGGACTACATCAACTGGCGGCGCGAGCACCCGTCCGACGACCTCATGACCGCGCTGATCCTGTCGGAGTTCGAGGACGAGACCGGGACCGTCCGGACGCTCACCCACGACGAGCTGCTCATCTTCGTCAACGTCCTCGCCACCGCCGGCAACGAGACCACCAACCGCGTCATCGGCCACATGGGCAAGAACCTGGCCCTCCACCCCGGCCAGCGACAGGAGCTCTGCGACGACCGGTCGCTCGTCCCCAACGCCGTCGAGGAGCTCCTGCGCTACGAGCCTCCCGCACTGCAGGCCTGCCGCTACGTGACCGAGGACGTCGAGATCCACGGCCAGACCGTCCCGAAGGGGTCGGTGATGATGGCCATCCTCGCCTCAGCCAACCGAGACCACCGGGCGTTCCCGCCCGACGGTGACGAGTTCGACATCCACCGCCAGATCAACCACCACCTCACGTTCGGCTACGGGATCCACTTCTGCCTCGGCGCCGCGCTGGCCCGACTGGAGGGGCGCATCGCGATGGACGAGATCCTGACCCGCTTCCCCGAGTGGGACATCGACTGGGACAACGCACGGATGGACAGCTCGCAGGTGCGCGGCTGGTCGACCTTGCCCGCCATCCTGCCGACGCGCTGAAGGAGAGCCATGCCCGCCTACATCGTCCTCGACACCCGGGACCCGGAGCCGCTCGTCGAGTTCTGGACACAGATCCAGGACGTCGAGGTCCTGCTCAGCTACGACGACGGCCGCTACACGGCCCTCGGCCCGAATCGCGAAGGGCTGATGGTGGTGCTCCAACGGGTACCGGAGGCGAAGGCGGGCAAGAACCGCGCACACTTCGACCTCGTCGTCGACGACCTCGACGGGCCGACGGCCAAGGTCGAGGAGCTCGGCGGTTCATGGCTCGAGCCCGGGATGACCCACAGGCTCGAGGGGTTCTCGTGGCGCTGCATGGCCGACCCGGAGGGCAACGAGTTCTGCCTCTACCTCATGGCTCCCGGGCTGGACAACGATGCGCCCCTTCCTCACTGAGCACTGATGGACGTCAGCGGCGTCGGCGGCCGGTCCGTGCGGCTCGACCGAGGTCGCCCAGCGATTGGGTGACGGCGAACGCTTCCGTGATCAGCTGCGTGAGATCGGCTGACGGGTCGATCAGCCACCGCTCGTAGGCCGCGTTGCCGGCGCCGAGCGCGGCATGGCCGACGACCTGCGCGGCGAGGTCGTCCTCGGGAACGCCGAGCCGAGCTGCGGCGAACCGGGCGACGACTGCGCCCCACTCGGAGTGGCGCAGCGATGCGTTCGCCCGCAGAGCCGGCGTGTGCAGGATCAGCTCCATCCGCTCACGGTGCGCCGCGATCCCGTCGCTGTGGATGCGGTTGAACCGGATCGTCGCTTCGGCGATGACGTCGAGCATCGGCCGATCCGGGTCGGCGGCGGCGAGCCACTCCTCGAGCTCGACGAGCAGGTCCGGGAACCCGGCGAACAGGATGTCGTTCTTCGACGAGAAGTACCGGAAGAAGGTGCGCCTCGAGATCCCGGCCGCTGCGGCGATCTCCTCGATCGTGGTCGAGTCGAATCCCCGCTCCTCGAAGACTCGGAGGGCGGCCTGCTCGATCTCGAGGGTCGACGTGATCATCTGCGGGTTCGCCGCAGCGTTCGTCCGTGGCGCCACGGCCACCGGTTCTAGCACCTGCACAGCAGGACCCTCCCGGAGCTGTCGACGGTGATCCCGCTCGTCGATCGCTGTGCCATCCGGCGGGACACTGGAGGTGGCACTGCGTGCCACCTCGTCGTACTGTGAGCCGTAGACCAGATCGAGGGGGTGTGATGCTGGACGCCGAATCCGGCTCTCGGGAAGCGTCCCGAGCCGACGATCGATACGTGGTCGTCTCGATCGACAGCCACGTCGGACCGTCGGTCGTGGACCAGCTCGGTCCGTACTGCCCGACCGCGCATCGAGACGACTTCGACCGGTTCGTCGCCGAGATGGAAGGTCACGGCCTGCTCTCGTGGCGCTCGAGCGAGGCATCGAAGGACGGGGAGGACGAGAGCTGGTCGCTCGGCAAGCGCCTCGACCCCGAGCAGATCGCGGCCTTCGCCGAGTCTGCGGGGATCCGTCACGCCGACCAGGTCACGTTCAGCTTCATCCAGCGCAGCTTCGAGGCCAGTCTGTGCCCCGGTCTCCAGGACCACGGCGCCCGCATCGAGGACATGGACGCCGCCGGCGTCGCGGCATCGGTCATCTTCCACGGCGGGCTGAACGGCCAGTCGATCCCGTTCTCGACCACCGGGCTGATCGCCTGGGGCGACACGCGCTACAACGCGCTCGAACCGGTGGGCGTCCGCATGTACAACAGGTGGCTCGCCGACTTCGTGTCGAACGCTCCGGAACGCCATGCGGGGATCGCGCACATCCCGATCTCCGATCCGGATGCGTGCGTCCGTGAAGTGCAGTGGGCGGCAGAGGCGGGGCTGAGAGGCGTCAACCTGCCCGCCCCTCGGGGCGACTTCCCGATGCTCAACGACCCGGTCTGGGATCCGCTGTGGTCGGCGTGCGCGGAGACGGGCCTGTCGCTCAACACCCACGGCGGGGGCGGAGAGCACTTCCCGTACCGGGGTGACGGCGCCCAGTCGATGTACATGATGGAGACCGCCTGGCGGACCCGGCGCGGAGTGTGGGTCATGGTGCTCGGCGGCGTGTTCGATCGCCACCCGGCGCTCAAGCTGGTCATGACCGAACAGTGGATGGACTGGGCGCCGCAGGTCATGGCCGACATGGACGGCCTCTACTCCGGTCCCGGAGGGACGCAGCTCCGCAAGACGCTGCCGGAGCGGCCGTCGGACTACTTCCGGCGGAACTGCTTCATCGGGGCGAGCTTCCTCTCGAACTGGGAGGCGAAGTTCGGCGTCGAGCACGACCTGGTGGCCAACACGATGTGGGGCGACGACTACCCGCACGCCGAAGGCACCTGGCCGCACACGCGCGAAGCCATGCAGTTCACCTTCCACGACATCGACCCCGTCCACACGCGGCAGTACCTCGCCGACACGGCGATCGGTGTGTACGGACTGGATCGTCCGAAGCTCGAAGCGATCGCCGCCCGCATCGGGCCGACGGTCAGCGATCTGGCCACACCGTTCACCCCACCCGACACCGAAGCCGTCGGGCTCTACGCGTTCCGCACCGGACCAGGGAGCTTCGTGTGAACGACCAGTTGACGTCGCCATGCCGCACGGTCACCTCCGAAGAGGTCGACCACCTCCAGGAGCACGGTTGGGTGAAGCTGGCGCAGTTCGTCGACCCGGACGTCATCGCCCGGATGCTCGACCTCGCGCACGACGCGATGGGTGACGACGCCGACAGCAACCCGATCCCCCCGGGCTTCGAGCAGGCGGCCGAGGACGGCAACTTCGGCCTCGACTACTTCAACGCCCACCTCACGTTCGGGCTGTCGAACCCAGTGCTCCGGCCCCTGCTGGAGGACGTCGGCAAGAACGCCAAGCTGCTCCAGCGGCGCGCTGCGCCCGACGGCGGACTGCTCGACACCCGTTACTACTCCGACTTCTTCGTGCCGAAGCTGCCGAGCTCGAGGAAGTCGATGCACAAGGGCAACGGCCCGACCGCGTTCCACCAGGACTTCATCACGTTCGCGGTCGACCGATCCGGCGGGATGACGTTCTGGATGCCGCTCGAGGCCTACGGCCCGGAGGCCGGCACGATGTCCTTCGTCAGCGGGTCGCACCGGGCCGGAGTGCTCGGCGACTACACGACCTACGGCGAACGAGATGCGCTCGAGGTGTTCCCGGACCTGCGCCAGCTCGAGCTCACCGAGCCGGTGACCTACGAGGTCGGCGACATCACCGTGCACACCCACCTCACGGTCCACGGCGCGGGCGAGAACACGATGGACCGCCCGCGTTGGGCGTACCTCGTCGTCACGCAGCCCGAAGACATCTGCTGGAACGGCTCGCCGTGCCCGAACTTCCGGACACGCGATCTGCGGCAGTGGGAACCGCTCGCCGGTGAGCGGTTCCCGGTCATCAGCTGACGACCGTCACCAACGGCGACGGATGTCCGCTCCGGCGCGACCAAGGACGAACGTGAACCTGCCCCACCTGCCCAACCGAGACGTCATGCAGGCGTGCTGGCTCGTCGACGACCTCGACGCGGCGATCGACACCTGGGCCCGACAACTCGGGGTCGGGCCCTTCTTCTGGTTCGACGGGGTGCCGTTCGACGACGGCGTCCACCGCGACTCACCGGCCGCGTTCCCGAGAGTCACCGCGGCGATGGCGTACGCCGGCGACATCCAGATCGAGCTCGTCTGCCAGGACAACGACGACGTCGGGGTCTTCCGCGACCTCTTCCGACGCGGTGAATCCGGATTGCACCACCTCGCACGAGTGTGCGTGGACTACGACGCGGAGAGGAACGCGCTCATCGCCGGCGGTGCAGCGCTCGCGTTCGAGGGCGCCGTCGGCGGCAGCCGCACGTGCTGGGTCGACACGTCACCGACGCTCGGCTTCATGATGGAGCTCCTCGAACCGAGCGAGATGCGCTCCACGTGGTTCGCCCACATGCACCGCGCGGCCGAGACCTGGGACGGCACGGAAGCGGTCATCGGTGGACCACGCAGCCGGACCCGCGAGTAGGTCACAGGTGGCCGACCTCGCCGGGCCCCAGACGTTCCCGGAGCTTCTCGCAGCGACGGTGCAGCGGTGCCCGGATCAGATGGCGCTGGTCGTCGCGGACGACTCGATCACCTACAGCGAGCTGGATCGCCGTTCGGCGCGCATGGCGCGCTCGCTGCTGGCGGCCGGTGTGGGCAAGGGCACGCGTCTGGGGCTGCTCGCTCCGGACGGAGCGCTGTGGCTGACCACCTTCTATGCAGCGCTGCGCATCGGTGCGCTCGTCACGCCGATCAGCACCCTGGTCGCGCCGCCAGAGCTCGCCACGATCCTGCGGACCGGCGACGTGCAGCACCTCATCGGAGTGCGGTCGTTCGTCCGCAAGGACTACGCCGATCTGCTCGCCGCCGCCTTCGCGGACCTCCCCGACCAGACACCAGATCTCCGTCTCATCGGTGCGCCGTACCTCCGTACGGTCTGGCTCGACGACACCCACGGGATCAGCTGGGCGCGACCCCTGGACGACCTGCTCGCTGCGGCGTACGCCACCGACGCACCCGACGGCGACCTCCTGCAGGCCGTCGAACGAGAGGTCGCACCCGGCGACGACGCGTTCGTCGTCTTCACCTCAGGGAGCACGGCGAGTCCGAAGGCCGTCGTGCACCGCCAGCAGTCGGTCGCCACCCAGCCTGCGGCGCTCGCCGCCACCTTCCGCATCACGGGCAGCGACCGGCTGATGCCGTTGCTCCCCGCGTTCTGGATGGGCGGCATCGCCTACGCCCTGCAGGTGCTCAGCGTCGGCGCGACGCTCGTCTACCCGCGGTCGCCCGAGCTCGACGACGTGCTGGAGGCGATCGAGGAGCACGGCGTGACCTGCGTGATCGTCTGGCACATGTTCGCCAAGCTGCGAGCAGCGGCCGTCGAACGGGGCATCGACATCTCCTCGGTCCGGGGTCTCGGGGCGCCGACGGCCGACGAGCACGGCGAGCGGATACCGACCCGGTTCCGTTCGAACCCGCTCGGCATGTCGGAGACGTTCTCGGCACACAGCGCCGAACCGGTCGATGTCCGTCTTCCCGAGGACAAGGTCGGGGCGGCGGGCCGGGCTGTGAACGGCATCGAACGCCGGGTCGTCGACCTCGACAGCGGCGAGGAGGTGGCGCCGGGCGCCGTCGGTGAGCTCCAGGTGCGAGGGGGCGCACTCATGAGCGGGTTCTACAAGGTGCGGCGCGAGCAGGTCTTCACACCCGACGGCTACTACCCGACCGGTGATCTGGTGCGATTGGACGACGACGGCTACGCCCACTTCGTCGGCCGGGCGGGCGACATGGTCAAGACGAGCTCCGCGAACGTGTCGCGACTCGAGGTCGAGGCGGCCATGAACGGCCTGCCCGACGTGGACCTGTCGCTCGTCACCGGCGTGCCGGACGACGAGCGCGGCGAGGTCGTCGTCGCCGCCGTCGTGCCGGCCGCGGGAACGGCCCCCACCGAGGATTCGTTGCGGGCCGCGCTCAAGGACCGGCTGTCCAGCTACAAGATCCCGCGCCGCATCGTGTTCATCACCCACGAGGACGTGCCGCGGACCACGACCGGCAAGGTGCAGCTGTTCGAGCTGGCGCGGCTCGTGGACGAGACCGTCATCGCCGGCGCTGCAGACCCCCGCAGCGCCGGCGGTGACGCACTGCGCTCCCCAGCGATCCGATGACAGGAGACCGTCACGTGGCAGCGACCGACCGACCGACTCCGGAGGACATCGTCCTCTACGACAAGGACCCGGCGACCAAGATCGCCACGATCACCCTCGACCGCGCCGAGGATCTCAACGCGATGACGATCGGTGCGCAGCACCGCTACGCCGACCTCGTCCGGCTCGCCAACTTCGACGACGACGTCAAGGTCCTCGTCATCCGGGCCAACGGCCCGAACCTCGGCAGCGGCGCCGACCTGCCGGAGCTCATGGAGATCATGGCCGACCCCGACGGTGCGGGAATGAAGCGAGCCCTTCGGATCCCGGAAGACGCCGACATCGAGTACCCGCCGAGGAAGGCGTACCGCTACGGCGCCTCGAACCTGCAGAACTACACCGATCCGAGCGCCGGGATGCGGAGTCTCCAGGACTTCAAGAAGGTGAGCATCCTCGAGGTGCGCGGCTACTGCTACGGCTGGCACTTCTACCAGGCGGCGGACGCGGACATCATCATCTCGTCGGATGATGCGCTCTTCGGTCACGCCGCGTTTCGCTACGCGGGGTACGCGGCGCGGATGTGGCAGTGGTGCTCGACGATGGGCCTGCGCCGCTTCATGGAGATGGTGTTCACGGGTCGACCGTTCACCGCTCACGAGATGTACGAGTGCGGCTTCGTCAACACCGTCGTGCCGTTCGACGACCTGGAGCAGATGACGGAGCGGTACGCGTTGGCGTGCGCACGATCCCGGCCGACCGACACCGTGTTCGTCCAGAAGGTCTTCTTCGAGATCTTCAAGCAGCAGCAGGGCGAGTACATGGGCAGCATCATCTCGGGCCTGCTCGAGTCGATGGGCCCGCAGCTCCGTCCCGACGAGGGCTCCGCGGTCCTGAAGGACATGATCGATCGCGGCCTCACCGACTCGGTCCGTGACAACGACGAGCAGTTCCCGCCCGAGTGGCGCCTCAGCCGTCGCGGCCGCGGAGCGGAGGACTGACCGGTGGTGAGGCTGCGCAACGCCCGCGTCTTCGACGGTCGGGAGGTCCTGCCCGGTCGGCATGACATCACGACCGATCGGCGTCGGATCGCGGCGGTCGAACCGAGCGGGTCGCCGTCCGAGGACGCCATCGACGTCGACGGGATGACGGTCCTGCCGGGGCTGATCACGAGCCATCTGCACCCGGACTTCTACCGGTACGAACTGGCCAGCAACGAGCGCCCCGGCAAGGAGTTGCCCCCTGGGGTGATGATGGCCATCGGCGTGCGGACGTGCCGTGTACTGCTCGAGAGTGGCTTCACCGGCTACTCGGGAGCCGGCTGCGCGCACGACATCGATGCGCAGCTGAAGCTGGCCATTGCGGGCGACATCGTCCCCGGCCCCCGGATCCGTGCATGCGGACACCACATCGGGACCACCGGCGACGTCAACAACCGAGGACCCTGGTGGAAGGCGTACCGGGACCCGGGGATCGACCTGCGGGGCGACGGTCCTGACGAGCTCCGGCGCCTGGTGCGAGAGGAGATCGCCCGAGGCGTCGAGACGATCAAGGTCTTCGCCAGCGCGGGGCACGGGATCCCGGGGGAGAACCGACGCACGATGTCGAGGGTCGAGCTCGCCACGGTCGTCGAGACGGCGCACGAGCGCGGGGCCAAGGTGCGGGCGCACGTCACCGACAAGGCGATGATCCTCGAGTGCATCGAGCTCGGTGTCGACGTCATCGACCACGGCGACGAGGTGGACGACGAGTGCATCGACGCGATGGTCGCCGCCCGCACGTTCTGGGTGCCGAGCGCTGTGTACCTGTGGAGCGTGCTCGAGGTCGGCTACGCCCGGCACTTCGGCGTCACCCGCGAGCTCTACGAGCAGGTCCGACACACGTTGCCGATCGCCCATCGTGCGGGCGTGAGGATCCTGATCGGGGACGACTACAGCGGCGTCTTCCGCGACCTGATCGCCGACGACCCGCTCGACCACCAGGTCGGCAACTACGCCCGCGAGTTCGCGTTCTATGCGGACATCGACGGACTCAGTGCCGCTGACGTCCTGAGCTGGGGAACCCGCAACGCCGGCGAGCTCCTCGTCGACCCGCCCGCGAAGGTCGGCGTCGTCGAGCCGGGAGCACTCGCCGACCTCATCGTCGTCGACGGCGATCCGCTCGCTGACCTGACGTTGCTCGCGCGGCCGGACGCGGCGTTGGCAGCGGTGATCAAGGACGGGTCGTTCGTGATCGACCGGCTCGCAACGCGCCGTCCCTCGTCCGGAGCGTCACAGGCACAACCAGTCTCGGGAACGGTGGAGGTCTGACGATGGCGGATGATCCGAAGGTGGCCTTCGTGACGGGTGCCGCATCGGGCATCGGCCGCGCGACCGCCGAAGCGCTGATCCGTCGCGGCTACTCGACGGCGCTGGCCGACATCGACGAGCGAGCGGGCCACGACGTGGAGTCCCAGTTGCGGGAGCTCGGCGAATGCACCTTCGTTCGCTGCGATGTGACCGACGACGATGCCGTCCGGGACGCCGTCGGCCGAGCGGTCTCGCTGTACGGAGGGCTCCACGCCGCGTTCAACGCGGCGGGCATCGACGGCGAGCACGGCAAGGCGACCGCGGACGCGACGATGGAGAACTGGAACAGAGTGCTCTCGGTCGACCTGACCGGGACGTTCTCGTGCCTCCGCCATGAGCTCCCCGCCATCGTCGCTTCAGGCGGCGGGTCGATCGTGAACTGCGCATCGGTCGCCGGTCTCAAGGCCGCTGCAACCGTGTCCGCCTACACGGCAGCGAAGCACGGGGTGATCGGACTGACCAAGGCTGCTGCGGTGGAGTACGGCCGAGCGGGTGTGCGCGTCAACGCCGTCTGCCCGGGAACGGTCGACACCCCGATGTTCCGGGCCTCCATGCCCGAGCAGCTGATCGAGCGCCTGAAGAGGACGAGCCCGGTCGGTCGGCTCGCCGAAGCCAGCGAGATCGCGGACGTGGTCGTGTGGCTGTGCGAGGACGCGCCTGGCTTCCTCACCGGACAGGCCATCGCCATCGATGGCGGGACGACCGCCTGATCGGACAGTCGGATCGAAGCCCTAGGTGGCACTGAGTGCCACCTGTCGGGTACGTTCAAGGTGCTCGCTCGACGGGGGGATCGTCGATGTCGAGCAGTGGATCATCGGAGGGGGATCGGATGCACCGCATCCTGTTGAGCACGATCGTGATCGACGCCTCGGCGGAGACCGTCGACGAGACCGTCGAATTCTGGGCCTCGGCCCTCGGAGCGGAGGCGACACCGACGCCGATGCCGCAGTACCACGTCCTCGCGGAGGCGGCGCCGGCGAACCGTGTCGTCGTCCAGCGGACCAAGTCGGGACGATCCGGCGTGCACCTCGACATCCACACCGACGACCTCGAGGCCGAGGTCGCTCGCCTCGAGCGCTGCGGTGCAGCCGTCGTCCGCTCCTGGGCGGACCACCCCGGCAGCTGGGTCGTCATGCAGGACCCCGCCGGCATGGAGTTCTGCGTCGTGTGGGCGCTCAACGAGTTGCGCCCGCAAGCCGAGCGAGACGACTTCGAAGCCCGCGCCAAGCACGTGGAGTAGCGAACGGCGCGCCGCCGTGCCGACGACAACGAGGAGCCAGCCCGCATGACCACCCGTTCCCGAGGACCGGCACGCCACCTCAACTGGATCGTCGCTCTCGCCGCAGCGCTCGCTCTCGTCGCGGCGGCCTGCGCTGACGACGACAAGACCGCAGGCGAACCGTCGACCGACCGCACCACCGCTGGGTCCGGAGAGGAACTCCTCGGTCCGGTCGATCAGGCGCGGGGCGAACCGGTCAAGGTCGGGCTCGTGTCCGAAGGCGTCACCCAGGCCTTCGACAACACCGATGAGCTCCGAGCCGGCGAAGCCGCTGCCGAGTACTTCAACGAGCACCAGGGCGGAATCGCACGTCGACCGATCGAGCTCGTCACGTGCGAGATCAACGGCGACCCTTCCCGTGCCCAGGAATGCGCCAGCAAGATGATCACCGAGCAGGTCGTCGCGGTGACGCTCTCGCAGTCCGGCTACACCGACACGCTCTGGAAGGCGCTCCACAGCGCCGGCATCCCGACCTTCTTCACGCAGGCGTCCGGCGTCGCCATCGAGAGCGATGCGGCCACGAGCTTCGTGGTGCTGAACCCGGTCGGGGTGTTCTTCGGTCTCCCGGTCGCTGTCGCGGAGGCCGAGAAGGCCGACAACATCGCGTTCGTCGTCATCGACGTCCCCCAGGCGGTCGAGATCCTCGAAGGTCCGGGCGTGGACATCCTCGAGAGGTCCGGCCTCGAACACGAGGTCGTCAGGGTTCCGATCGGCACCCCCGACATGACCCCGCAGATGCAGCAGGTGGTCGACAGCGGGGCGAAGGTGGTGCAGGTGATCGGCAACGACTCCTTCTGCATCGCCGCGTTCCAGGGGCTGGAGTCGGTCGGCTACACGGGCTCGATCACTGCGGTCAACCAGTGCATCACCGACGCGACCCGCACGGCGATGCCCGGTCAGCTCGGCGGCATCAACCTGCTCGCGACCCTCGCCGTCGGAGCGGTCGACGATCCGACGTACGAGCTCTACCTCGCCGTCATGGGTGCGTACGCGCCCACGGTGGAGGACCTCGCCAACGCCACCACCGTCGGCGGTTACGCAGCAGTCGCTGCGCTGGCGACGGCTCTCCAGGACCTCTCGGGCGACGTCACGCCCGAGACCGTTGCGTCGGCGATCAAGAAGATGCCGGAGTCGGACTTCCCTGCGGGCGGTGGGATCAGGTTCCGGTGCGGCGGCTCCGCGATGCCCGCCTCTCCGGCGGTGTGCACCAACCAGTGGTTGCGCACCGTGACCGACGCCGACGGCAACCCGACCGAGTACACCGTCGAGGACTCCTCGAACCTGTTCCAGTAGGCGATCAGCATCTGCGACGCGTCGGGTCGCTCTGCGATGCCGCACCTGCCGACGCAGCGTCCACCCACACGGGGGAGTGGTCCGCCGGTACGCAAGGAGCCGCCCCGGGGGTCGGGTCGGATCATCGGAGAGGCCCAAGCATCGCCTGCTCCCGGGGATCTCTGAGCGCTCGGAATCTGGGTACCGACTCTCGCAGCGACCGAAGGACGACGGCCATGGGGGACGAAGATCACACGCGGGCGTTCGGTCCGTTCCTGCTCCCTGCAAACGAGACCGCGCCGAGCGCAGCGAGAGACTGGTTGGCGCATTTCGAGGAGCGGGACTGGGTGCAGGATCTCGGCTTGGTCGTGTCCGAGTTGGTCACCAACGTCATCCGCCACACCTCGAGCCAGGAGGCCGCCATCGCACTGGTGAGGCGCGACGACGTTCTCAGAGTCGAGGTGACCGACGGCGATCGAACGAGGCCCGTCGTGAACACGGGACCCGCGGGCGTGCAGGCCGGCGGGCTGGGCCTGCGCATCGTCGACACCATGGCCGATCGGTGGGGCGTGGACGTGCGCGACGATGGCAAGACCGTGTGGGCGGAGTTCGACCGTCCGTGAAGACGATCCGGGCTCGCTCGCCAGCGAGGAGGCCGGTGCAGATCAGGTGAGGTCGATGGACGACGCCATGCTGCGGTGGTACGCGGCTGCGGCCTCGACCCGATTCCGGACGCCGAGCTTGCCGAACGCCATGTGCAGGTGGGTCTTGACGGTCTCGGTCCCGATGATCAGCCGCTGAGCGATCTCCCGATTCGTCGCCCCCTCCGCAGCGAGCGCCACGATCTGGCTCTCGCGCTCGGAAAGTCCACAGTCCTGGCCGAACCAGCCCGGAGTTGCCTCGTCCGTCGTGACATCGCGCTCCACGTCGACCTCCAATCGTCTCGGGTGCCGCGATCGTTACCCATTCAACTGTTGCGTCGATGTTTTCCTTCGTGCCGCGCGTCCAAACGGATGCAGTGCGCACCGTGTCGCTCCGCTCGCATTCGACGTCTGGCCTGTGGCCGATCCCGAGCCACTCCGTGCCGGGGGTGGTGGCACCCCTGGCCGATGGGGGGCCACACACTCGCCCGTCGGCCCGGAAAGGCGGTGGAATGAGAACGTGGCTGCCGCCTGGTACCGAGCGAAGCGTGAGCTTCGAAGCCGTTGGCGAGCGACGCTGCTGCTGGCGATCCTCGTCGGTGTCGTGGGCGGGGCCGTTCTGACGACCGCCGCCGGCGCCCGCCGTGCCTCGACCGCCTACGACCGCTTCCGCAGCGAAACGCTCGCGTCGGACCTCGATGTCGCGTTCGACGACCCACCGGGCGGGTCCATCGAGGGCGCGGCGGCTGCGGTCGAGGCGCTGCCACAAGTGGCCGCTCTCGGCCGGTCGGACTTCCCGTTCATCATCCCGGAGGGGAGCGGGGCGTATCCCTACCTGGATTTCCTCGCCGCCGTCAGCGTCGACGGTGCCGACGAACCACAGGTCGACCGGCCCCGCATCGTGGACGGTCGTCTTCCTGACCCGAGAGCAGCGGACGAGATGGCCATCTCCGAGACCTACGCAACCGAGTCAGGGCTCCGGGTCGGCGATCGAGCGGCCTTCGATTCGTACGCGCCCGAGCAGCTCGAACCGCTGTTCACCAGCGGGGACGCCGGGGAGCCGGCGGGCCCGCACGTCACCCTCCTGGTCACGGCGGTCTTCGATGCCCCGACCTTCCTCAGCGAGAGCGCCGGTGACTTCCAGCCGCGGGTGATCTTGTCCCCTGCGTTCGTGGACGAACACGGCGAGGACATCGCGACCTATCCGGGCGGGTTCACGCTGCGCCTGAAGGGCGGCAGCGCCGACGCCGCGGACGTCACAGCGACACTGCGGACGATGTTCCCCGACACCGAGCTGGAGATCACCCCTGCGTCAGAGACCGACCGCAAGATCGACTCCGGGATCGCTGTCATCGTCACCGCGCTCGCACTGTGCGCCCTGGTGGCCACGTTGGCCGGCGGGGTCGCGGTCGGGCAGGCGCTGTCACGGCACTTCGATGTTCAGATGGCGGGCGATCGATGGGTCGCCGCGCTGGGGATGACCCGGTTCGATCGCGTCGCCACTCAGGTGATCACCACGGTCCCTGTGGCCGTCCTCGGCGCGGTCGCCGCAGTCGGGGTCAGCGTGGCTGCCTCGCCGTTGCTGCCCGTCGGGATCGCACGGCGCGCCGAGCCGGACCCGGGCATCGCCATCGACGCGACGGTGGTGGTGCTCGGATTCATCGGCATCGTCGTCGGGGTCGTGCTCCTGTCCGTGCTGGCGGCGATGACGATCGTGCGGCGGGAGCGCCTGAACCAGGGGGACGGTGCGTCAGCACCTCCGTCCCGGTCGATGATGGCGCTTCGGCGCACCGATCTGGCGCCCCAGGTGACCATCGGAGTGGGCCTGGCGATCGCGCCCCGCAGTGGAACGAGGATCGCCGTGCGATCGGCGTTCCTCGGAGCGGCCCTGGGCGTGGTCGGCGTCGTGGCGTTGGTCGTGTTCCTCGCCAGCGTCGACCGTCTTGCGAACTCGCCCGCGCAGTACGGCTCACCGTTCGACGCGTCCGTCTCCGGGTTCAGCGGCGATGTGCTGGACGAGGGCGACGTGGACATCCTGGGCGACCCGACGGTCGCCCGGGTGGGACTGGGGTCCGGTGGACTGGCGCAGATCGCCGGTGTCGAGGTCAACACCTACGCGCTGGAATCCGTCCGGGGCAACATGTCCTTCACCCTGCTCGACGGCCGCGCTCCCACTGGCCGTGCCGAGGTGGCCCTGGGTGCGGAGACGCTCGAGGCCGCTGGGGTCGGGATCGGCGACGACGTCGTGGTCGAGGGGGCCGGGGGCACGCTGCGCGCCACGGTGGTCGGCACGGCCGTGTTCCCCGTCACCGACGAGCGCAGCGCACCAGGTCGAGGCGTGCTGCTGACACGGGAGGACCTGGAGGCCATCTCGAGCGAGGACGAGCTCAACGTCGACGTCCTCATCTCATGGGCCGACGGCGTCGATCCCGAGGTCGCCAACGAACGCCTGGCCGACGCCACGGAGACAGAGGTCTTCGGACCTCGGCTGCCGTCGGAGGTCAACAACCTGCGGGAGGTGAAGGCCCTCCCGCGAGCGCTTGCCGTGTTCCTGGCGATCCTCGGCGCAGTCGCGGTCGTCCACGCGCTCATCTCGACGGTGCGGACCCGACGCCAGGACTTCGCCGTCCTTCGTGCCCTCGGATTCGAGGCTCGCCAGCTGAGCTCGGCAGTGGTCTGGGAGGCGACCACGATCGCGGTGATCGGGATCGTCGTCGGCGTACCGCTCGGCGTCGCTGCGGGAGGCTTCATCTGGCGTGCGGTGGCCCACAGCATCGGCGTTGCCGACGACGCAGCGACGCCCCCGATCGCGCTCCTGTGCGTCGCGATCGGCGCGCTCCTTCTCCTGCAGGTCGCTGCCCTCGTGCCCAGCCGCATGGCGCGAAAGGTGCGGGCCGCCATCGTTCTCCGGACCGGAGTCTGAGACCGACGCCTCCGCTCGGTGCCCACGTCCGCGTGGGTTTCGGTCTGGACGAACGACGTCGTCCGAACTGGGTTGCGGCGGTCCAGGCTGCGAGGTGCCCGCGTCGTACCGTCGCAGCCGTGCGTCAGTGCAAGCCCGAGCACTCCCAGACGGTGTTGCCGAGGGTGGCGTACCCGTTCGCTCCCAACGGCACGAGGCTCGCGACAGTGCCACCCAGCGACGCGCACAGCGCGTCAGCGCCGGCCTTGGTCGTGGACTGGACGAACGTCTCCCAGATGACGAAGGCGCCGCAGCTCCCGTTCGAGGTCGAGTGGAGCTCGCCGTTGCGAAGCGCGTCCATGGGTCCGTTGAACACGATGTCACTGCCCCCTCCGTCGTGACATCCCGTCGCGATGACGGGGAGGCCACTCGTGGTGGTGGTGGTCGTGGCGGGCGGGCCGGGATCAGGCGCACACGCTGCAGCGAGCATGACGAGCAGGAACGCAGACGCGACGAGCGCGGCGTGAGACCGAAGTGACATGTTCTCTCCCAACCAGCTGACGGACCGTGGTCGACCCGTCTGTCGGGATCGTGACAAGACAGGGGAGGAAAGTCCACAGCGAACTGGGCGGAGAGCTCACCGACTCGCAGAAGTGGCACGAATCGGGGAGAGACCCATTGCCCGGACGATGCCGACGTTCAGCTCAGGCTGTCTGGAGAGGGCTGAGGTGAGTTGGCCGTCGGGCACCGGGATCGGAACGGGGGCTTGCGACGGCGAC
Source organism: Dermatobacter hominis (assembly GCF_020715685.1). Classification (GTDB taxonomy): domain Bacteria; phylum Actinomycetota; class Acidimicrobiia; order Acidimicrobiales; family Microtrichaceae; genus Dermatobacter; species Dermatobacter hominis. Next base: position 1,886,023 of record NZ_CP085840.1, on the reverse strand, counting down.
CTGGGTCGCCTGACCGCCGGGGGCTGTGCGCCCGATCATCTGGCGGCGGTCATGGTGACCTTCGCTCCGCCGTCGGCCTTGGAGCGGTAGGCGGCCTGGTCCGCGGCCGCCATCAGCAGTTCGAGCGACTCGCAGCTGTCGCTGCAGGCGATGCCGACTGACGCGGTCACCGGCCCCGGGGTGGCCCGAGCGAGACGGTTCGCGACGAGCACCGCACGGTCCTCGTCGCAGCCGTCGAGGACGACGACGAACTCGTCGCCGCCGCTCCGTGCCAGCAGGTCGCCGGGGCGCAGCATCGCCGACCAGCACGCGGCTGCGTCGACCAGAAGGCTGTCGCCGGCGGCGTGGCCGAACCGGTCGTTCACGTGCTTGAACCCGTCGAGGTCCAAGACGATGACTGCGACCGGCCGGCGGTGGCGTCGCGCCGACAGGACGCTGATGTGGTCGGCGAGTGCCCTGCGGTTCGCTGCGCCTGTCAACGGATCCACGGCCGCCATGGCCTTGATGCGCCGGGCCAGCATCGCGACCACGACGGTGGCGGCTGCGGTCGACACCACCGTGGTCGTCCCGATCGTCACGGCGGCAGCGGGCTCGCACACGAACGCGAGCGCCGCTGCACCGCTGGCCGCCGACAGCGCCAGGTAGCCGACGATCTGGCGGGTCGCGAACTCGAGCGCGAGGTAGACGCCGATCCAGACGTACAGGACCGAGTAAAGGGCGGTCGCGGGGCCGCCGTCGCCGAGGTAGAGGGCGAACGCGACGTCGAAGATGCCCAGCACCAGCACCGCGGCCCGGACGCGTGATCCCACGCGATGGCGGCCCACGTACAGCACCGTCGCGGTCGCCACCGCGCTCGCGAAGTTGAACGCGACCCCAGCGGTGCGGACCTCCGGCCAGGGATGGAACGCGAGCGTCGGGATGCACAGGAGCGCACCGGCGGCGAAGAGCGCCGCCATCGCGACGGTCGCCTCGACCGGCAGTGCTCGTGTGCGATCCACCCCCTCACCGTCGGCACCGGGTCGCTCTGCCTGAAATCTTGAGGACCTGGTCGCGCACGGCGTGTCACCGACCGGTGCATCGCGTGGCATCGATGCGGATCGGCGGCGCCCGTGTGACCGATGCCATGACGCGCTGGTCCAGCGCCGGGTAGGGCGTCCCTGCTGCGCGAGTCGTCGCGACGGCGCAGTCCGAGAGGAAGCTCCATGTCAGATCCATCCGCTCCGAGGTCCGGCGGGCTCGCCGACCGCATGTTCGGCACCGCCAAGAAGGCGCTCGGCGGTCTCCTGGGTGACGATCGCCTCCGGCGGGAGGGCGAGTTGCACGACGTGAAGGCGGACGCCGTCGCCACTGCCCGACAGATGGAGGCGGAAGCCGCCGACGAGGAGGAAGCGGCGGAGCTGTCTGCCCGCGAGCGCGAGCTCGACGAGGAGCAGGCGAGGCTCGCCGCAGAGGAGCAGGCCGAGGCTCGGACCCGGCTCGCCGACGACGAGCGACGCCGGGCGGAGCAATCTGCAGAGGCTGATCGGCGGCAGGCGGAGCTGGCTGCGACCGAGCAAGAACGTCGGGCGGTCGCCGAGGCCCACGCCGAGGAGGTGCGAGCAGCGGCCGAGCACCGTCAGGAGCTCTCGCACGCGAAGGAGCTCGAGTCCGAGGCCGACGAGGCCCGTCGCACAGCGGAGCGGCTGGCTGACGAGGCGGGAGCATGACGTCCGCGCGCCGCGCCGGCCCGACAACCCGTACGCCGGCCACGACCGGCCATACCAACAGTCCCAAGAAGGACGCAGGAACCGCGATCATGATGACTCAAGTGCCACGAACCGCCCTCGACCTCGGCTTCACGCTCGTCCGACTCCCGTTGTCCGTCCTGGAGCTCGTGTCCGGCCACCGTCGGGACCGCGAGTGGGCGCCGGCCATGGCCTTCACGGCCGCTCGGGCAACCATGACCTCGGCGGTCGGTGGTCTGCTCCACGACGAGACGTTGCAGGCTCGTGCCGAGACGCAGCGCGCCGCGTTGGACGAGCTCCGGCGTGCCGCTGCGCTCGAGACCGTTGCCGACGCCGATGAGCAGCGGGCGGCCCAGCAGCTCGAGCAACGGCGTGCTGCAGCACGTCGTCGCAAGCGCGAAGCCGAGGCAGCAGCCGACGATCAGAGCCGCCGGGCCCGTACCGCGGCGGAGCAGAAGGAACGTCGAGCGGCGAAGCAGGCCGAACGGACGAAGGAGGCGGCCCGGCAGACCGAGACGCGCGCGACCGGGTCAGCCGAGCGGGCGGCACGCCGTCGTCGAGCGGAGGAGATCACCACGGAGAAGTCGGCCGTGCGCACCGCCCAGAGCGCCCGCCGTTCGAAGGCGCGAGCCGACCGCGCCGACGCGGAGATCCAGCGGAGCGCAGCCGAACGACGCAAGGGGCGCTGATGCGCTTCCGGGACGTCGAGGTCCGCCCGGTCGGCGGGGCCCCGGGATGTCTGGCGATGGTGCTCCTGTCGGTGATCGCCTCGATCATCCTGACGGTGGCGCTCAACCTGCTGCGGTAGCCCGATGGTCGCAACGGGGCGTGTCCACCAGGTGTCATCCGACGGACTGGTCCTCCCCTTGCGAGACGAGGGACCGGTCCGCGGGCCGGTGGTCCTGGCACTGCACGGGTTCCCCGAGGCGTCGGAGTGCTGGTCAGACGTGACACCCCGGCTGGTCGAGGCGGGCCGTCGGGTCGTGGCGCCGGACCAGCGCGGCTACGCGGACGGCGCGCGCCCGTCCGGGAGGTCTGCCTACCGGATCGAGCACCTGGTTGCCGACGCCCTGGCGGTCGTCGACGCAGTCGGAGCGGCGAAGGTCGACCTGCTCGGCCACGACTGGGGCGGCGTCGTCGCATGGGCGGTGGCGGCGCAGCATCCCGAGCGGGTGAGGAGCCTGACCGTGCTGTCGACCCCGCACCCCCGGGCGCTCGCCGAGGCGATGGTGCGCTCACTGCAGCCGGTGCGGTCGACCTACGCCGCCCTCTTCCAGATCCCACTGCTGCCCGAGCGCGTGCTCACCGCGGCCGGCGGCGCGCTGTTGCGGTTCGCGCTCCGCGCGAGCGGACTTCCGCCGGCGAGGGTCGAGACGACCGTCGACCGATTCACGCAACCCGGCGCAGCGACGGCTGCACTCGACTGGTACCGGGCGAACGGCATCGGCCTGCTTCGGAGCGTCGGCGACGTCTCCGTGCTTACCACCTACCTCTGGAGCACCGGTGATCCGGCGCTCGGCCGCGCCGCCGCCGAGCTCACCCAGCGGCACGTCGTGGGTCCGTACCGCTTCGACGTGCTCGCCGGAGTCGGTCACTGGATCCCGCACGAGGCACCGGACCAGGTCGTCGAGGCGGTGCTGCGCAGGCTCCCCGAAACGTGACGGACCGATCGCAGCGAGCTCGATCAGCCGATGCAGCGCCCCGACGCCGCGTCCTGCGATCCGAGCCATGCGACCTATCCAGCCGGGTGAGGCCCCTCGCGCTCGCCGGGTGTGGCCCGCTCCCCCCGGCGCTGCCACGACCCGACCCGAGCTCCCGCCGGATCCCAGGGTTCCCCGACGAACGCAACGACGGCGGAATCTCGCCGTGGGCGCCGGGTACAGGGTGGCGGTGGAGGACGTGCGTCCCTCGGTCGACCCAGCGATCGCCTCCGATCCGACGACGTCCGGTGTCGCACGGCATCGGCCGCCGACCGCAGCTCCGGATGTGGAGGATCACTCAGTCGGTGCGGCGCTCGTCGCCTTGCTGGACGTCGCATCGGCGTCGACGAGCGATCTGGCGAGCATCGTCGGCGCGGTCGGTTCGATCCTCGGCGCTCGTTCTGCCCGGCTCCTCGTCGCGGACTACTCGCTCAACTCTCTTCGATATCTCGCCAACGAGATCGAGGACGGGCATGGCGTGCCGCCTGCGATGGAGGGAACCCTCGCCGGTCGAGCCTTCTCCCGAGGCGAGACGCTCGTCTCAGGTGATCGCGTCTGCGTGCCGGTGTCAGAGAACAGTGAACGCATCGGAGTCCTCGAGATGGATCACCCGGCGTGGGAGGAGGTCCCCGAGGACCTCATCGACCCGGTCGTGCGGATCCTGACGCTCATCTTGGTCAGCAAGCGTCGTTACACGGACGCGATGCTCCGAACTCGCCGCACCGAGGAGCTGTCGCTGGCCGCTGAGATGCAGTGGGGCCTCCTGCCGCCACTCAGCTGCACCACTCCGAAGGTGTCGGTCAGCGGCATCCTCGAACCTGCGTACTCGATCGGAGGCGACTCGTTCGATTTCGCGTTCAACGCCGACATGGTCGAGTTCGGGATCATCGACGCGGTCGGGCACGGGATGTCCGCAGTCCTGATCTCGACGGTCGCGATCAACGGTCTCCGCAATGCTCGCCGCGAAGGTCGCGGACTCGAGTCGGCGTACGCCGATACCGGTCGCGCCATCGCCTCGCAGTTCGGCGACGACGCGTTCGTCACCGGTCAGATCGGTTCGCTCGACCTGCCTTCGGGGAACCTCTCATGGCTGAACGCTGGGCATCCGCTGCCGCTGCTGATCCGGAACGGCGCCTATGCCGACGAGCTCTCGTGCCGGCCGTCGATCCCCATGGGCCTCGGCGGGACGGTCAAGGAGGTCGCGGTCGAACATCTGCAGGCCGGGGACTGCGTGCTCTTCTACACCGACGGGGTGACCGAGACGAGGTCCGCCGACGGCGACCAGTTCGGCGTGCCCCGCCTCGTCGACTTCCTCGTCCGCGCCGTCAACGATGGTCTGGCTCCCGTCGAGACGCTCCGCAGCCTCTCCGCCGCGATCCTGGCGTACAGCGGCACCGGGCTCAGCGACGACGCGACCCTCGTCATGATCGAGTACCACGGCCCCTGACCGGGTGGTGATCACCTCCGCGGACCGGGTTGTTCCGCTCGGCGCCCCCGTACGTCGTGAGCAGCGCGACCTGGGTGCCTCGGTGGGCGCCGACCCCGGGCTTCGGCCCGGACGGTTCAGGTCGGGTCGTCTCGCTGGGCCCTGAGCTGGCGTTGCATGTCGGCATCGCGCCAGAAGGTCGCCGTCGTCGATCCGTACGGGTCCCACCGTGGGAGGGTCGCCGCCGGCCGCGGCTCGTCGCCCATGACCGTCACCCGCTGGATGAGGCGCTCACCCTCGAAGTCGTCGAGCACGTGGTGCTGCGTGCAGCGGTTGTCCCACATGGCGACCGTGCCGGCGGTCCAGCGGTAGCGGACGGTGAAGCGCGGCTGCTGCACCCATCGGGTGAGGTGGCCCAGCAGGAGCGCGGACTCGGCGTCGCTGAGCTCGACGATCCGACGGGTGAAGTGCTCGTTCACGAAGAGGGACCGACGACCGGTGTCGGGGTGCACGCGCACGACGGGGTGGATGAACCCCCGATCCGGGGCGAGGTGCGGCCCGGCGTCGTGGTACGCCGTCAGCCCGTCGCAGAGGTCGCGCAGCGGAGCGGACAGCTCGTCGTACGCCTTGGCGGCGTTCGTCCAGAGGGTGTCGCCACCGACGGCAGGGACCACCTTGGCCTGGAGGATGGCGAACTTCGACGGGTGCCGGGCACATGTGAGGTCGCTGTGCCACTCGTCGGCCACCCCGCCGGCGCCGTCGACCGCTCGGAGCTCGAAGAACTCGGGCCGCTCGCGCTCCATGTCGAGGTTCGGGTGGGCCTCGAGCTCGCCGAAGTGCCGTCCGAAGGCGAGGTGCTGATCGGCGGTCAGGTGCTGGTCGGGGAAGAACAGCACCATGTGCTCGAGCAGGAGCTCGTGGACGAGTGCCGCGTCGGTGCTGGTCGCGTCGCCGAGCGCGATGCCGCGGATCTCGGCACCCAGGGATCCGGACAGCCGCTGCACGTCGAGGGCGGTCGAGGAGGTCAGTGCCATCGCCGAAGCGTACGCGCCGACCGCGACGGGGACGTTTCGGCGATCACTGCGCTCCGCCGGCTCGACGCCATCATCGAGATCACCGACGGCCACCCGTGATCATCGAGGTCACGGTGGTCAGACGCGGCGAAGGGGGTACGCACCCGAGATGGAGGCAGTCCGAGTCGGGATCCTGGCCGACCCAGCCGCACCGACCGAGATCGCTCGCCGATTGACCGACCTGAGCCCGTTCGATGGCACCGAGTGGGACATCACCGTCGTGAGCGAGCCGTTCACCACCGGCTCCGAGGACGTCGAGACGGCCGTCGGCCGGCTGCAGCAACAGGCTCGGGAACGGACCTGGGACCTGGTGGTCGGGTTGACCGAGCTCCCCCTTCCCGACTCCGAGGGTGGGTACCTGCTGGCACAGACCGACTCGACGCAGCGGGCCGCGGTGCTGTCACTGCCGGCCCTGGGCGGGTTTCGCCTGCACACCCGCGCCCGCCACGCCGTGCACTCGCTGGTCAGCGAGATGGCGGACCCGGACAGGAACGGCGAGCGCCACGTGACCATCCCCCACCGGCGCGGCCACTGGCGACTGCTCAAGGGGATGGTGCGGGCGAACCGTCCGTGGCTGCTGGTGCCCGGGATGAAGTCTGCGCTCGTCGCGGCGCTGGCGACCGGAGCTGTCGCCACGATCAACTCGACGGTCTGGGTGCTCGCCGCGTCGTTGTCGTGGTGGCGCCTCGTGATCGCCACCGTCGTGTCGATCGCACTCGTCGTGGCCTGGCTCACGATCGACGGCGAGCTCTGGGACCATCCCGACGACGACTCGGCGCAGGCCCGGTCGCGGTCACGCCTCTACAACGCGTCGACGGTGGCGACCCTGTTGGCGGGGGTGCTCATCTGCTACGTCGCACTCTTCGTGGTGAACCTGGCGTGGGCGTTGTTCATCCTCGACCCCGACGTCATGGGCGGCTACGTCAGCACCCCGCTCGGGTATGGCGACATGTTCGTCCTGGCCTGGTTCGTCGCATCCGCCGCGACGGTCGGTGGCGGTCTGGGATCCGGCCTCGAGACGGACGAGGCGATACGTGCCGCCGCGTACTCGAAGCGTGAGCAGGAACGGCGGGACCGGCTGGCTTGAGACGCCGATCAGGTCAGTGCGTGCCCGGGACGAGCGTTCGGCCACCACCGCACGCCGGTCAGGTCGGCTCGACCGACCGGAGTCGTTCCTGGAGCAACCGTCGGTCGGCGTCGTTCGGCCCGAGGGCAAGGGCGGCGCGGAGCGCCTCGGCCGATCCGGCACGGTCGCCGGTCCTGCGCAACATCTCAGCTCGGGCGGCGTGGTACAGGTGCCACCGCTGCGCCTCGGCCGAGTCGGCGAGGTGCTCGAGCAGCGCGAGGCCGGCGTCGGGTCCCCCGACCTCGGCCTCGGCGACGGCGCGGTTGACCCGCACCGGGACGGTGGGCGTCAGGTCCTCCAGGATCCGGTAGAGCTCGACGATCTGCGGCCAATCGGTGGAGTCGACCGTGGCGACGGAGTGGAGGCAGGAGATGGCGGCGCGCACCTGGAACGGGCCTGGGCGGCCTCGGCGCAGGGCCCGATCGAGCAGCGAGACGGCTTCGGCGGTGGCGTCGTGGTCCCACTGGGAACGGTCGGCATCGGCGAGGAGCACCGCATGGCCGTCGGGGTCGACCCGGGTCGCGGACCGGGCGCTCACCGAGAGGCAGAGCGACAGCAGGCCGACGCACTCCGGTTCGTCGGGCAGCAGCTCGACGAGGAGGCGGGCGAGCCAGGTGGCGGTCTCGATCAGGTCAGGGCGCTGCAGGTCGTCGCCGAGCGGGGCGTGATGGCCGGTGGCGAGCACGACGTCGACGACCGCCAGCACGGCAGGGAGCCGGTCGGGGAGCTCCGCGTCGGTCGGCACTCGGTAGGGGATCCGGTTGGCCGCGATCTTCGCCTTCGCACGCGAGATCCGCTGACCGACCGTGGCCTCGGGGACGAGGAAGGCCCGGGCGATCTCGACCGTGGTGAGGCCGCAGACGGTCCGCAGCGCGAGGGCGACGCGCGCATCGGGACCGAGTGCGGGATGGCAGCAGGTGAAGACGAGGCGGAGCTGGTCGTCGCGGATGGTCGACCACGGCAGCGGATCGGGCTCCGATTCGAGCGCGGCCGCGAGGTGCGCGGCCCGCTCGCGGTCGCCTCGCTGCGACTCCCGCCGGATCCGGTCCAGCGCTCTGCGGCGGGCGACCGTGGTCAGCCACGCGCCCGGCCGTTCGGGAATGCCTCGTCGAGGCCATTGCTCGAACGCATCGACCACCGCATCGGAGACGGCGTCCTCGGCGCGGTCGAGGTCGCCGGTCAGGCGGCGGAGCGTGGCCACGACGCGACCACGCTCCGCTCGCACGATCCGCTCGATCGAGACCTCCATCACATGGGCATCAACGGCCGCACCTCGACACGGCCGCCGTCGGAGGCGGCGGGGATGTGGCGAGCCAACGCCACCGCGGCGTCGAGGTCCTCCGCCTGTAGCAGGTAGAAGCCGCCGAGGAACTCCTTGGTCTCGGCGTAGGCGCCGTCGGTCTGGACGAGCTCGCCGTCGGGGCCTCCTCGCACCTCGAGCGTGGTGGCCGTCTCGGGGCCGAGCAGCGCGGCGCCGCCGACGATGGCGTCGCCGGCGCGCTCGCCGAACGCGGTGTAGCCCGCCATGTACCCGGTGAAGTCGGGCGAGTCGGGCGTGGGTCGTGGGGCTTCGTAGATCAGTGCGGCGAACTGCGGCATGGTGAACTCCTCCTGTTCCGGTGGCGCCGTGTTGCACCACCGTGCCCGAACGTCGAACGGGACGAGCCGATTTCGACAGCGGCCGACAAGATCCTGCCGACGGCCCTCGCGCTCAGGTCCGGTCGAAGAACTCGAGGACGGTCGCGGTGGCCGAGATGCTGGTGTCCGTCGGCCCTGTGAACAGCTCGAGCAGCGGGTTGGGCGACCCCGCCCAGGTGTGGCCGGCGCCGCGGAGCTCGAGGTACTCGACACGACGACCGTCGGTGCAGCCGGTCCAGCGGTGTCGCAGCACAGACGCGGTCACCTGCTCGACCAGCGGAGAGGGCCCGCAGCCGGCCCGGGCGGCGTCGTCCGACGCCACGGTCCCGATCGCGAGTCCGATGGGCGGCGCGAAGGGGATCTCGGATCCGGTCGGTGGCGCGATCGGGTCGGCGCTGCCGTGGAGGACCAGCACGCTGGTGCCGGGGGAGCCGGGGCAGCGGGCCGTGAGGTTCATCCCGCCGGACCCGGCGACGGCTGCGAAGCGGTCGGGCATGGTGCACGACAGGGCCTGGGCGATGGCGGCGCCGGCGGAGAAGCCGGCGGCGAACTCCCGGTTGCGGTCCACGCACGCACGGTCCTCGACGTGGTCGAGCAGCGCAGCGATGAAGCCGAGGTCGTCCGCGCCGGTCGCCAGGCCGCCGGGCACGGCCCAGCGCGGTCCTGGATCGCTCCCCAGCGGCGTGAGGACGATGTACCCCCGAGCGGTGCCGGCGGCGGCGAGCCCGGAGTAGGCGTCCCAGGCGTCGGGTCCGAGGAGGAACGGATGGAGGCTGACGAGGAGGGGTCGTGGGCCGTCGCCGGACGACGGGACGTCCACGAGGGACGTGCGGTCGACACCGCCCACGTCGATGGTGATCACGTTGCGGCCCGGTGCCATCCGGGAGCTGGTGCGGCACCCGGCCGACGGCGCTGTCACCGACGCCTGGTCCCGCCCACGGCCCGGGCCCGCCGGGATGGTCCCAGGACCGGGCGCGACGGGGGGAGCGCAGCTCGCCAGCACCGCCGCGGCGCACGTGGCCACGAGCAGGCCGGCGGTCATGGCACGCAGGGTTCGGCGTGGCCGCCCGCGACCGCGACGTCGCACCTCGTCCGTTCGGTCCATCCCGTTCCCTCCAGCCGCCGTCGCCACGATGGTAGGCACCTCGACGTCAGATGACCGGTTCGGCCCGGATCACGATGTTGTCGTCGTAGTGGCGTCGGTCCCGGTCGAACTCGCCGCCGCAGGTGATGAGCGTCAGGACCGGCGGGCCGCCGGTGCGGAAGAGCTCGCCCCGGGGGAGCTGCTCCTTGGACACCTGGAACCGCTCCCGCACGACGTAGCGGTGGGCCGTGCCGGCGTCGTCGGTGACCACGACCTCGGTGCCGGCCTCGAGGCGCTGCAGATCACGGAACACTCCGGGTCGCCCGTCGTAGTCGACGTGCGCGGCCACGACCGACGAGCCGTGCCCCGAGCCGGGCCTCGGTCCGGGGGACCACCAGCCCGCCTCGGCGACGCCCGGAACGGCCATGCGGCCGTCGGGCGTCGCCCCGACGGGCACGACCGGGTCGTCCACCCCGAGGGCCGGGATGGCGATGCGGGCGGGGAGCCCCGGGAGCGCGACCGGCGCCGATGCCGGCTGAAGGACCGGCGGCAGCGTGGTCGTCGCCTCGGACGCTGGTCCCCCGAGCTGGATCCCGGCCGTCGTGGACGTGGTGGTGAGGGGAGCGCCGACCAGGTCGGCGCTCCCCTCACCGGCAGCGGCCACGCGCCACGCCGCGACGACCACGACGAGCAGCACGAGGGATGCTGCCATCACGGCGCGGGCACGGGCCGGGGTCACGGTCAGGCGACCGATCGCTCAGGAGCGACGGCGGGCCCGGGCAAGGACGACACCCGAGGTGCCGACACCGACCAGGGCCACGCCGGCCAGCACCGCGAGGACCACCACGAGCGCTCCGGCCGGGCCGTCGGCGGCGAGGCCGTCGGTACCGGTGTCGACGCCCGAGGGCATCGACGCGTCGGCCGAGGTCGCCGGCTTGGTGATCACGGCGTCGATCACGTGGATGATGCCGTTGGACGCCGTGATGTCCGCGGTGGTGACCTTCGCGCCGCCGACCATGAGCGTGTCGCCGTCGAGCGAGACCGACACGGGACCGCCGAGCGTGTCGACGGTGCCGCCCGCCGCGGCGATGGCGGCCTTGGAGTCGACGGCGCCCGACACGACGTGCAGCTTCAGGATGTTGGCGAGCTGGCCCGTCGGGTCCTCGAGCAGGGTGTCGAGCGTGCCGGCCGGCAGCGCCTCGAAGGCGGCGTTGGTCGGGGCGAAGACGGTGAACGGGCCGGGGCCCGACAGCGTCTCGGCGAGACCGGCCGCCGTGACCGCCTGCACGAGGGTGGAGAACTCCGGCTTGGACTGGGCGATCTGCACGATGTTCTGGCTCGAGGTGTCCTGGGCGCCGGCGGTGGACGCCAGCCCTCCCAGGACGACGGCGAGCGCGGCCGTCACGGTGATCAGGATGCGACGCATGGTTCCTCCATGTCGGTGGTCCGGCCGGGTGCCGCCCACACATCACGTCGTTCGCTCCCGGTCGCCGATCGGATGCAGGTCGCATGCGCTCGTCGGCCGCACGGCACCCCCGACGTCTGCCAGATTGATGCGGTGCCGCCGACGGACCAGGTCCGCACTGGAGCGAACGTGATCGCGACGACCCCTCCTTCCGTGCGCCGAGTGCCCCTGAGCTACGACGAATGCCGGACGAGGTTCCGCCACGAGGTCGCCCGCGCCTCGCTCGAGGTCGAGTCCTTCCCCATCGAGGCTCGGGGCCCTGAGGGTCAGGAGCTGACGATCGACGTGACCACGTTCGGTCCTGGCGACGCGTCCCGAGCGCTGCTCGTGATGTCAGGCGTGCACGGCGTGGAGGGGTTCATCGGATCGGTCCTGCAGTGCGATCTCATCGCCCGGACCGGGCCGGGCGACCTGCCGGACGACGTGGACGTCGTGGTGGTGCACGCCGTCAACCCGTGGGGGATGGCGTGGTGGCGCCGGGAGAACGAGTCGAACGTCGACCTCAACCGCAACTGGCGGCGGGACGACGGCGAACCCCGCCAGAACGACGCGTACGACGAGATCCACCACCTCGCCTGCCCCGACACGCCGACGATGCCCGACGTGTCGGTGCTCGGGGTCGAGGCCGCGGCGCTCGTCGAGCGCCACGGCGAGGCGTGGGTGCGGGACGCGATCACCAAGGGCCAGTACCGGCACCCCGACGGGATGCACTACGGCGGGATCCGGACCGAGGAGTCCAACCGGATCCTGGAGGCACTCGTCGAGGAGCGCATCCTCGGTCGCGAGCACCTTCTCGTGCTGGACCTCCACACGGGCCACGGACCGACGGGGGAGATCACGCTCCTGTCCGACGCGGACCCGAGCACCGAACAGCACCGGTACCTGACCGAGCGCTTCCCCGGAGCGACCGTCGAGGCGACCGTGGGCAACCCGGACGCCACGACGGGGACGAAGTCCGGTCAGATCGCCAACGGCATCCGCGACCTGATGCCGGCCGGCACCGCCGTGTCCACATCGGCGGAGATCGGCACGGCGCCCGACATGGAGCAACTCGTGGCGACGTACCGGTCACGGTGGGTGCACCGGCACGGGGACCGATCCGTGCCCGAGCACGCCGAGGCCATCTGGGAGTACCGCTGCTGCTTCGCGCCCGACGACCGGGAGTGGGAGCGCCGAGCCATCGAGCGTGGTGCCGACCTGCTGTCGGCGGGGATCGAGGCCGTGGGCGGGTGGGAACCGTGAGGAGGAGTTGACGATGCGACTGCCGGAGGCCGGATCCACGAAGGACGAGATCCTCGATCGGCTCGCTGCCAAGCGCGCGTCGGACGTGCGATGGCAGGAGGGCCGGACGTTCGGGATGATCTACGACGCCGGCCCCGAGGCCGACGAGGTGCTCCAGGCCGTGGCGGCGATGTTCCTGCACGACAACGCGCTCAACACGCTGGCGTTCCCCAGCCTGGGCGAGATCCAGTCCGAGGTCGTGGGGATCACCGCAGACCTCCTGCACGGCACCGAGGCGGCGGGCTTCATCACCTCCGGGGGCACCGAGAGCATCCTCATGGCGGTGAAGGCGGCGCGTGAGCGCGGACGGGCCGAGCGCGGCGTCACCCGACCCGAGATGGTGCTCCCGGTCAGCGCCCACGCTGCGTTCCACAAGGCGGCGCACTACTTCGGCATCACGGTCCGCAAGATCCCGGTGGACGCCGACTGGCGGGCCGACGTGGAGGCGGCCGCCGCCGCGATCTCCGACGACACGGTCCTCGTCGTGGGCTCGGCGCCGCAGTACCCGCAAGGCGTCGTCGACCCGATCCCGGAGCTGGCTGCGCTGGCTGCGGCCGCGGGCGCCAACTTCCACACCGACGCATGCATGGGCGGCTTCGTGCTGCCGTTCATGGAGCGCCTGGGCCACCCCGTCCCGCCGTGGGACTTCCGTGTCGACGGCGTCACCAGCATCTCGGCCGACATCCACAAGCTGGGCTACGCCCCGAAGGGCGCCTCGGTCGTGCTGCACCGCGACAAGTCCCTGCGGCGGTTCCAGACCTTCGTCTTCGACGACTGGCTCGGGGGCTTCTACGCCTCGCCGAACATGCAGGGCACCCGCGCCGGCCTGCCGATGGCCTGCGCGTGGGCGATCCTGCACCACCTCGGGCTCGAGGGGTACCTCCGCCTGACCGAGGCCACGATCGAGGCCCGGCAGCTGCTGGTCGAGGGGGTGATGGCGCAGCCTGGCCTCCGGGTGCTCGGTGAGCCGCAGGCGCATCTGGTGGCGATCTCGGCCGATCCGGGGGCGGAGCCCACCCTGGACATCTTCGCGGTGGGCGACGTCCTGCTCGCCCGCGGCTGGTTCCACGACCGCCAGACGCCTCCCGACTCGCTGCACGCGACGGTGTCGGCGGGCAACCGCCCGGTGATCGGCGACTACCTGCGGGACCTGGCTGAGAGCGTGGCCGAGGTCGGGGGCGGGCGGGTCGAGGACCGCTCCACCAGCTACTCGACGCTCGAGTGATCCAGAGTCGACCGCGCCTTTAGCCGATGCGCATCATACGAAATAGGTTGCGTGTGTTTTGACTCGTGAGTATGGTGTGGTCGATCGCCGGATCGGCCGGCGTCGGACCGGAGGGCGGCTGCATGCCGACGCTGATGACCACGCTCGTACTGATCGCCCCGGCGTCGTTCCTGGTGGCGGCGGCGACGGGACTGGTCCCTCGCCTGCGGTCGTCCGAGGTCGTCGTCCGCGCCGGCAAGGTCGCCGCCGGGGTGGGAGTCGTCGCCGCGGTCGCCGCCGCGTCCTCGGTCGCGGTCGACGGGGCGGTCACGGGTCCGACGCTCGGCTGGGACGGGCTCGGCGCCTCGATCCGCCTCGACGCCCTCAGCGTGACGATGCTGACCATGGTGTCGATCCTCGCCGCCGTGGTGTTCGCCTACAGCTGCACCTACCTCGAGGGCGATCCTCGGCGGGGGACCTTTCTCGTCCGCCTGGCGCAGACGATCGCCGCGGTCGAGGTGCTCGTCATCGCCGGGAACCTGGCGCTGCTCGTCCTGGCCTGGATCGGGGCCAGCCTCGGCCTCCACCGGCTGCTCACGTTCGACCCGCACCGGGTCCGAGCCGTGCTCGCAGCACGCAAGCGGTTCGTGGTTGCCCGCGTGTGCGACGTCGCCCTAGTCCTGGCCTGCGTGCTCCTCCACCAGCGGTTCGGGACCGGAGACCTGGCGGCGATCTCGAGGAGCCTGGAGCTCGACCCCGGCGGCGCGGACGTGGCGACCGTCGTGGCGGCGCTCGCGGTGGTCGTGGCCGCGGCGCTCAAGTCCGCCCAGTTCCCCACGCAGGGCTGGCTGATCGAGGTCATGGAGACCCCCACCCCGGTCTCGGCGCTGCTCCACGCCGGTCTCCTCAACGCCGGCCCCTTCCTCGTGCTGCGGTCGTCGGCCGTGGTCGACGGCGCGGTGGCGGCCACGACCGTGCTGATCGTCGTGGGGGCCACGACCGCCCTTGTCGCCTCGGTGATCCTGCTCACGCAGCCGTCGGTCAAGGTGTCGCTCGCCTACTCGAGCGCAGCGCACATGGGCTTCATGCTCCTGATCTGCGGCATGGGCTTCTACTCGGCGGCGCTGCTGCACCTGGTCGCCCACTCCTTCTACAAGGCCCACGCGTTCCTCTCGTCGGGCAGCACCGTCGACGAGCGTCGGGCCTCGACCGTGCACCTCCCGGCCCGCCTCGGCCGGCCGGGGCCGCTGGTCCTGAGCGCACTGGTCGCTGCCGGCCTCTACCTCGGCATCGCCATGCTCCTCGGCGTCGAAGTCGTCGACGAGCCGATGCTGCTCCTCGTCGGTGCCGTCCTCGTCATGGGGACGAGCCTGCTGATCGCCCCTGCGCTCGACGCCCGCAGCTTCCCAGCCGTGCGGGCCGTCGCCGTGGTCGCCGCCGCCGGTGTCACTTCGTCGTTCTTCCTCCTCGAGGCCGGGGCCCACCGCCTGCTCGACGGCACCGTCGTGGAGCCCGACACCCGCACGCCCCTGCAGGTGGCCCTGGTGCTGGTCGTCCTGACCGCCTTCGCCTGGGTCATCCGGCTGCAGATGCTGCATCCGTCCGGACCGCCCTCGGCCCGGGCCCGCCGCATGCTCGTCCACCTGCGCAACGGCCTCTACGCCGACGTGGCCTTCGAGCGCGTGGTCGCCGCCATCTGGCCGCACCCATCCGCCCCCGCTGCGAACGTCCCCGCCCTCGTCCGTCCGACCCGTGCCAGTGAGGTGCCGTCATGACCGACCTGTCCACCCGTACCGCCCTCGATGCGCCTGCCCCCGACGCCGCCCCCGCTGCCAGGGCGCCGCAGGTCCTGCCGGAGCCGGGCGTCGACCCCGAGCTGGAGGCGGCGATCGGTGGGGCGGCCCGCCGCGTCGCCCCTGCCTGGCCCCTCGAGAGCTTCGTGGCGGTCAACCCCTACCTCGGGATGAGCGAGCTCACCTTCGACGCCGCCGCACGGCGTCTGGCGGCCGCCGTCGGCGCGACCAGCGCCATGGACCCGTCCTTCTACCTCGCGGCGATCGATCGGGGTGACATCGTCGACGAGGACGTGGCCGCCGCCGGCGGCGACGGCGGCCTGGAGGACCTGGTGGTGGCCCTCCGCCGGGCAGAGCGGTCGGCGCCGGTCGAAGCGTCCGTGCCCACGGTCGCCTCGGTCGCAGGCGAGGTCACCGGCCAGGACTGGACCGGGGCCGTGACCGATCGGATCGGCTCCTGGGCCTCCGCCTACTTCGACCTCGGCCAGGCGATCTGGACCGCCGCGGAGCGCGACCTGCCGGTGTACGCGTCGTGGCGCCACGACGCGTCGGTCGACCGGACGCCAGAGATCCTCGGTCTCAAGGGCTTCCGTCGGCTGGTGGCCGAGCTCCCGGACGATCCGGCGGAGGCAGCAGCGGCGGCGCTCGGCGTGCTCGGCCTGCCCGGACCCGTCTGCGAGGCGTACCTGCTCGCCCTCCTCCTCCGGGTCCGCGGCTGGTCCGCCCACATCGCCCGGCTGTGCTGGGAGAGCGACCGCGACGGCGTCGACGACGACCGGCTGCAGCAGTGGATCGCGGTCGTCCTGTGCTGGGAGGCCATGATGCTGCGCGCCCTGGACGGCACCGCCGTCCCCGAGCGATGGGCTGGTGCCGTCGCCGAGGCGTCGGCGGCCGACCTGGACCGGCCAACGGACCGAGTCGACGCCCTCCTCCGCGCCCAGGAGGCCTACGACCGCTCCGAGCAGCGCCGGTGGATCGAGCGCTTCGAGTCTGCCGGCCGTTCCGCAGCTCCGGCCGCCGGCGCCGGACGTCCGCTCGCGCAGGCCGTCTTCTGCATCGACGTCCGCTCGGAGATCCTCCGCCGGCACCTCGAGGCGGCGGACGATCGACTCGAGACGCTCGGCTTCGCCGGGTTCTTCGGCCTGCCGATCAGCCACGTCGCGATCGGCCACGACGAGGGCGAGGCCCAGTGCCCGGTCCTGCTCGCGCCGCAGCTCACGGTCGCGGAGACGGCCCCTCAAGACAGCTCGCCGACGGGCGCCGATGCTGCGAGGATCCGGCAGCGGTCCCGCCAGATCCACCGGGCGTGGAAGTCCTTCAAGATGGGAGCGGTCTCCTGCTTCTCGTTCGTCGGGCCGGTCGGCCTCGCCTACCTCCCCAAGCTGGCGTCCGACTCGCTGGGCATCAGCCGCCCCGTGCGCGACCCGGCCGTCGCAGGGCTCGGCCGGCGCCAGGCCCGCCGGATCCGGCCGTCGCTCGACGCGTCGGAGCTCGTGCCGGGCTCCGGCGTGCCGGTGGGGGACCGGGTGGACCTCGCCGAGGGCATGCTGCGCGGGATGTCGCTCGTCGACGGCTTCGCCCCGTTCGTGGTGCTGGCCGGCCACGGCTCGACCTCGGCGAACAACCCGTTCGCGGCCGGCCTGGACTGCGGCGCCTGCGGCGGGCACTCCGGACTGGTGAACGCCCGGGTGGCGGCCGACCTCCTCAACGACCCGGAGGTGCGCGCCGAGCTGGCGTCACGCGGGATCGACGTCCCCGCCGACACCCGCTTCGTCGCCGCTCGCCACGACACGACCACCGACGACGTGGAGCTGGTCGGCGTGGACGAACTCCCGGACGGCGCTGCGTCGCTCCTCGCCCCGGTGCGCGCCGCGCTCGACACGGCGGCGGCCAGCACGCGCCGGGAACGGGCACCGCGGCTCGGCGTCACGGCCGACCGGGCGGCGGACCGGCGCATACGGCACCGGGCTCGCGACTGGGCCCAGGTGCGGCCCGAGTGGGGCCTCGCCGGATGCTCGGCGTTCATCGCCGCGCCGCGGCACCGCACCGCCGGTCTGGACCTGGAGGGCCGTGCCTTCCTGCACTCCTACGACTGGCGGCTCGACGACGGCTTCTCCGTCCTCGAGCTGATCATGACCGCTCCGATGGTCGTGGCCGACTGGATCAACCTCCAGTACTTCGGCTCGACGGTGGATCCCGAAATCTTCGGGGCCGGTGACAAGACGCTGCACAACGTGGTCGGCCGCCTCGGGGTCCTCGAGGGCGCCCACGGTGACCTCCGCAGCGGCCTGCCCATCCAGTCGGTCCACGACGGCACGGGGTTCCAGCACCAGCCGGTGCGCCTCTCTGCGGTCGTCGAGGCGCCGATCGACGCGATGGACGACGTGCTCGAGCGCCACCCGGAGGTCCGGGCGCTCTGCTCGAACGGTTGGGTCTCGCTGTTCGCCATGGGCGACGACGGCCGCATCTCGCACCGGTACGACGGCGAGTCGAGCTGGGTGGGGATCCGTGACTGAGACCTGGCAGCCCTACGCCGGCCTGGCTGCGATCCTGGCGACCAAGCACGGCAAGGAGTCGACGATCGGACCGGTGCTCGCGTCGGTCGGCCTGCGGGTCGAGACCGTCGCCGTCGAGACGGACAGGTTCGGAACGTTCGCCGGTGACGTCCCGAGGCCGGGGACGCCCGACGAGGTGGTCGTCGCCAAGGCACGGGCCGGCATGGCCGCAGCTGACCGAACGCTGGGACTGGCGAGCGAGGGGGCGTTCTTCGGGCATCCCGACGCTCCGTTCCTGACGGTGCAGGCCGAGGCTGTCGCCCTCGTCGACGACGATCGGGGCTCTGTCGTGTTCGGTCGAGCCCAGAGCCCCGCGACCTGGGCATCTGCGCACGTCGTGACCGACCAGGAGCGGCTCCTGCGGTGGTGCCGGACCATCGGTTTCCCGGACCAGCACCTCGTCGTCCGCCTCGAGGCACCGGATCGACGGTCGTCCGACCACATCACCGGGGTTGACTCGCTGCGAACCCTCCAGTGCGCCGTCGAGGCGTTCGAGACACGAGGCCGCGTCCTCGTCGAGCCGGATCTCCGCGCCGACCGGTGCCCGCTGCGCCGACCGATCATCGCTGCGGCCGCAGCAGCACTGGCGGAGAAGCTCTGCCGCCGCTGCCCTCGGTGCGGGGTCCCGGGTTTCGGCGAGGTGGCCGTGTCGTCGGGGCGTCCGTGCGGATGGTGCCACGGCCCGACCCTCGAGGTCGGGGTCAGGACCGACGGGTGCCCGGCCTCGTGCGGGCACGTCGTCGAACGGGTCGTCCCGGGACTTGCGGACCCCGGTTCCTGCCCGAGGTGCAACCCATGACCCGGCCGATCCACGCTGATCACCTACGCTCTGCAACACACGAACCGCTGAGCGGTCACGGGCGGTGGGAAGCAGGTGCAGGTGGTCGACGAGAAGCCGGGTTGGACGTTCCTGACCAACCACGCACACGTCCTCGCGTGCATCGCGGAGGAGCCGGACATACGGGGACGCGACATCGCGGTGCGCGTCGGCATCACGGAGCGGGCTGCTCAGGCGATCGTCTCCGACCTCGTGGCGGACGGCTACGTCACGAGGACCAGGGTGGGCCGCCGCAACCACTACGCGATCCACGCCGATGCGCCACTTCGCCACCCGCTCGACCGCGGGATCACGATCGGCGACCTCCTCGTCAGCCTCGGCAAGTTGAAGCCGACCTCGCGTCGAGCCGGTCATGCCCGCGTCCGCAAGGACAGGTCCTCGACGGGGTGACACCCCAGAGCGCAGGCGCGCTCACCCGGCGGGAGGCGTCGACGTGACGATCCTCGAGGGCCGGACCCTCCTCATCACCGGAGTCGTCACCACGGACTCCATCGCGTTCTCGGTCGCCCGGCGAGCGATCGGGTTCGGTGCGGATGTGGTGCTGACGGCGCTGGACCGTGATCGTGTGAGATGCGAGCAGGCAGCGTCGGAGCTCGGTGTGCTCGACGTGTTCGACCTCGACGTGACCCGGCCGGCCGACTTCGAGCGCCTCGAGCAGCGGCTCCGAGCTGAACGGGGGCACTTGGACGGAGCCCTGCACGCCGTGGCGTTCGCCCCTCGCGACGCGCTCGCCGGATCGTTCCTCGCAGCGACCGAGGGTTCCGTGGCGCAGGCATTCGCGACCTCGGCGTACTCCTTCGCATCGCTGGCACGGGTGCTCGCGTCGCTCGCCCCGGACCGGGGTGCCTCCCTCGTCGGACTCGACTTCGACGCAGCAGCGGCGTGGCCGGTCTACAACTGGATGGGCGTGTGCAAGTCGGCGCTCGAATCGATCAACCGGTACGTCGCCCGTGACCTTGGCGCCAAGGGCATCCGGAGCAACCTCGTCGCCGCCGGACCGCTCCACACGCGTGCCGCGAACGGCATCCCGAACTTCAACCGGTTGCTGTCGGCGTGGGAGGAGCGCGCGCCGCTCGCGTGGGACCCCACCGACAACGCGCCGGTGGCCGACGCGGTGTGCTTCCTGATGTCGGACCTGGGTCGGGCCGTGACCGGGGAGATCCTCCACGTGGACGGGGGTTACCACGCCATCGCCGCACCGCTGCGGTGAACGTCGCGCCATCGAGCCGCTCCCGGTCCGAGCGGTGCTCCCGACTCTCTGTCGGACCCCTCAGCTCCCTGCGGAGGCGAGCAGCCTCGTCGGTGCCGGATCCGCGTGCACCACCTGACCGGTCATCGAGCGGGAGGTGGGAGAGAGGAGCATCAGGACCACGTCGGCCGCCGGTCCAGGGTCCTGGCACGTCCACGTCAACGGCTCGACCGGCGCAATGGTGCCGGGCCGGCGCTCGGTCCGGACCGATCCCGGCATGGCGTCGATGATCGGCGCCACCAGGTTGGAGCGCAGACCCGACCGGGCCAGCTGCTGGCTGAGCGACGTGTTCACCTGGACGAGGGCGGCGCTGCAGACGGACAGCCAGTTGGGCTGTTCCCAGTAGGCGCGGCTGAGGTCGAGGCCGACCATCGAGACGCCCGTCGGCGAGGCCAGCCCGCTGACGGTCCGGGCCACGGCGGCGTAGGAGTAGACGTTGACCTCGAACGCTCGACACACGTCGACGCCGCTCGCGCCCGCGAAGGGCCCCTCGACCGCCGTCGGCGGAGCGCACCACACACCGTGGAAGACGCCGTCGATCGCTCCCCACGTGTTGCGCACCGCCTGGAAGAGCCGACTGAGGCCGAGGTGTGAGGTGACATCGACACCGATCACGGAATCGACCACGTCGAGGTGTCCGAAGCGCTGTCGCACGTCGTGGACCTGCTGCTCGCCGCTGGCGAGCATGAGCCGGTGCCCTGCCGCAGCTGCCGCCTCGACGACAGAGTCCGTCAACGGGTTGGTCGATTCGAGGCCCGTGATCAGGTGACGGAGCGGCGTGTGCGCATCGGCGCCGAACGAGACGACTTCCATGGCGACAACATACGCTCATTGTTTCGTATGTTCAAGAGCATGAAACGGAATACGGTCGAACGCTCGTCATTCGCGGAGGTCCGCCACGAGGACGGCGACGTCGTCGCCGGCATCGGCGGCATGGCGTTCGAGCAGCGCGTCGCAGAGGTCCTCCGCGCCGAGGTTGGAGATGTCGGCGACCGTCGCCCGGAGCCGTTCCAGAGAGTCATCGATCGGCTCGTGTCGCCGCTCGACGAGCCCGTCGGTGAACAGCACGATCTGATCGATGTCGCTCGCGTCCCGTCTCGTCGCCTCGTAGACCGCGCCGTCGTCCGTTCCGAGAGGGCGACCGATCGCGGCCCCGGCGAAGCTGGTCGTGCCCGCGGTGACGAGGAGCGGTGGGAGGTGTCCAGCGCTCACCTGCTCGATGGTCGCTCCGTCGGCTGCGACCGTCACGACGGCGCACGTGACGAAGTCGTGCCCGAGCGAGTGGAGGTAGTCGCTGGTGTCGCTCAGCGCCGCTGCCGGAGATCGGCCGGCTCGGAGGGACGAAGCGATGCAGTGCCTGGCGGCGCCCATGACCGCAGCTGCTTCAGGTCCCGTTCCCGCGACGTCGCCGATGACGAGGTGGAGGCCACCCTCGACGATCGT